>UQTR01000011.1 GCA_900544065.1 uncultured Collinsella sp. | reverse complement strand
TAGGGTCTCGTGGGCTCGGAGATGTGTATAAGAGACAGTCGTATAGCCGTCGACGATCCACTGCTGTGCCGCCATGCCGCCGCCGAGCTCGGCCTCGATGGTGGGCAGCGCCACGTTGGTGATAAGCGTGTCCATGCAGATGAGGAACATCGCGATGGAGGCGACGTAGGCGGGAAGGGGGCCCTCCGCACCCCAAACGGATGCGGAAGGAACGGCCTTGGGCTTGGGTTCAGCGCGCATTACTCATGCACCTTCACGCCGTGGCGCATGCGCACGGACTCCACCGTGTCATTTCCGACGAACAGCGTGGGGCCCAGATCGAGCTCGGCGACCGCGGCCATCTCGGTATCGGTGAGCTCGAAATCGAAGAGGTCCAGGTTCTCGCGCATGCGGTCGGCGTGCGTGGACTTGACCAGCACGATGTTCCCGCGCTGGAGGTTCCATCTCAGCGCGACCTGGGCGGCGGACTTGCCGTGCTCCTGACCGATGGCGGTCAGCGTCGGGTTCGTGAAGATGCCGTTCTTGCCCTCGGCCAGCGGCGCCCACGCCTCAGTCTTGGTGCCGAACTCGTCGTTTGCGACGATGTCGTCCATGCGCTGGTTGAACGGATGGACCTCAATCTGGTTAATCATGGGCGCAACGCGGCTCGTCAGGCACAGATCGGCCAGACGGCCCGCCTTGAAGTTGCAGACGCCGATAGCGCGGATGCGACCGGCATCATAGAGCTCCTCCATGGCGCGCCAGCTGCCGTAGTAGTCGCCCAGCGGCTGATGGATAAGGTACAGGTCGAGATAGTCCAGGCCGAGCTTCTCCATCGAGGTCTCGAAGGCGCGCATGGTCGCACCGTAGCCGGCGTCCTGCACCCACACCTTCGTGGTGATGAACAGCTCCTCGCGTGGGACGCCGCAGCGCGCGATGGCGGCGCCAACGGCCTCCTCGTTGTAGTAGGCCGCAGCCGTATCGATGTGGCGATACCCCGTGGCGATCGCGTCGACGACCGCCTGCTCGCACTGGGCCGCGTCGGGGATCTGGTAGACGCCAAAGCCGGTCTGCGGGATGCATACGCCGTTGGCAAGCTTCACGAGCGGAACAGTAATCGCTGTACTCATAAGAACCCTTTCGTGTGAGGTTTTTACTGTTGGCAGCCATAATAGTTACTCGATATACCTGTGTGAATTTGCATATTTGTAATATGGTGTTAGGTATTGGCTAATACCAAAGGAGCGTTGAACATGTACGACAGAAGACTCGAGGCCGTCGTCGCCGCCGCAGAGCAAGGCAGCTTTTCCAAGGCCGCCGCGAAGCTCCATCTTTCGACACCCTCGCTCGCCAAGCAGATCGACACCTTCGAGGCGGAGCACGGAATCGCGCTGTTCGAGCGCTCGCACCACGGCGTCTCGCTCACGCCCGCAGGCGCCTCGCTCGTGGAGGACGCGCGCGCCGTGATGCGCCTGTCCGGCGACTCGCTGCGCCGTGCGCGCGAACGCTCGTCGGGCACGGACGGCGTCGTGAGGCTCGGCGTCTCGATGCTGTGCCCCGCCCGCAAAACACTCGACGCGTGGCCGCATATCCACAGCATCGACCCCTCGTTGAAGATGGAACTCGTGCCCGTTGGCGACCTCTACGATGACCACCTGGGCATCGTCCGCAACTTGGGCACCGACGTCGACATCGTCCAGACGACGTATTCGTCAAAACGATGGGGAGGACTGTGCCAGGCTATGCCCATGGGTAACGCGGCTCTTGCCGTTGACGTTCCGCGGGTGAGCCCGCTGTCTCAAAAGTCCTCCCTCACCATTGACGACCTCGCAGGGCAGCGCGTGCATATCTTGCGACACGCCTCGGATGTCATGGATGACCTCCGCGACCGCCTCGCCGCCGACCCGCGCATCTCCGTCATCGACGTGTCCACCTACACCCTCAGCCTGTACAACGAGTGCGTCGAGTCGGGCGGAGCAATCATCACGTCGGGCGCGTGGTCGGGCCAGCATCCGGGGCTAACGACCGTCCCCCTCGCGGAGGAAATCGTCGCCCCGTGCGTTTTGCTCTATCCAAACGAACCTTCCCAGGCGGTCCAACGATTCGTTGACGCGTTCACGCGTTTGCTAGAGCAAGGCGCCCAATAGAAGACGCGTATTCGCCCTTCCCCGCACGGCACGCCCCGCCCACGCCAGCACCGTTGCGAGCGGGTAAACGGTAAGGTGCTACGTCATTTTGCATCCCAACACGGCAAACAAAAAGGGCCCCGAGCATTGTGTGCTCGGGGCCCCTACTCGCCTCGCTTTAGTGCGCGATGCGCATGCTATTTGCGCTTGCCGCCGCCATCGCCGGGACGACGGGAGCTGCCGCCGCGCTTGCCACCACGGTTGCTGCCATAGCTGCCGCGGTTATCGCGCCCGCCGGCGCGACCGCCACGAGAACCGGCCTGGTTGCCGCCATGGCCACGATAGCCCCTCGTGCGCTCCTCGCGGGTGTCATCGTAATTGCGCCAGTCATCGCGACGATCGCGGCTGGCACGCGGGTCGCGACGATCGCGCGACTCATTCGAACGACCGGCGCCGCTGCGGCCACCGTTGCCACGAGCGCCCTCGCGACGCTCACCACCGCGGCCGCCCTCGCGGCCTCCGCGCTCGTCAAAGCGCTTGCCGCCGCGGGACTCGCCGCCGTGGGCACCACGCTCGTCACGCGAACCACGGCCTTCGCCGCCACGGCGCTCATCGCGCCCGCCGCGCTCGCCATCGCGATCGGAGCGACGACGGTCACCCGAGCCGCGCTTGCCGCCGCGCGAACCGCGGCCCTCGTCCTCGCGCTCAACACGACGGCGGCCACCACGGTCCTCGTCCTCGCGGCGACGGCGGTGTGCCTCGCCCTGGAACTGCTTGGCACGACGCTCGGCACGGTTGCCGCGCGGGCCCTGCTCAACAGCACCGGCACGCTCCTCGGCAGCCACCTCGCGGGCCACGCTCTCCACGGCCTCGTCCACGCGAGCCTGAACGCCCTCGCGCACGCGGGTCTTGCCGCCGCGCTTGGGACGGCTCGGACGCTCGCCGTCGCCGCGACGCTCGTCGCGACCGCGGTTGGAACGACCGGCAACATCGCCGTAATCGTCGCCGTTGCGCTTGCCGTCGCGACGTGCCTGCTCAAGCTTCTTCTTGCTCTTGGACTTGCCGCGCTTGGTCTTCTTCTTCACCTTAAAGGCCGCAGGGTCGCGCTCGGGATCAACCGCGGGCGGGTTGGGACCCACATGCAGGTCGCCGGCTTCATAAATGTCGGCCGTCTTGTCCATGAGCTTCTCGATCTCGTAGAACTCATCGACGTCCTGCTCGGTCACAAACGTAATGGCCCAGCCCAGCTCGCCAGCGCGGCCCGTGCGGCCAATGCGGTGGATGTAGTCGGTCGGCTCGGCCGGCACGTCAAAGTTCACGACATAGCGCACGTCGCTAATGTCGATGCCGCGGGCGAGGACATCGGTTGCCACCAGCACGTCGACGGTGCCGTCGCGGAAGGCCGAAAGCGCGCGCTCGCGCTGGGCCTGGCTGCGGTTGCCGTGGATTGCGGCGGCCTTGATGCCCTTGCGCTCCAGACGACGGCAGCAGCTGTCGGCGCGGTGCTTGGTACGCATAAAGACGATAGTGCGCTCCGGGCCCTCCTTTTTGAGGAACTCGGGCAGCAGGTTGTTCTTGGCCTCGATGGACACCGGGAACACAAACTGGTCGACGGTGTCGGCGGTCGACGTGGCAGGCGCGATCTCCACGCGGGCCGGGTCGCTCACCAGGTCGGTGATCTCGCCCACGGCTTCCTCGTCGAGCGTGGCCGAGAACAGCAGCGTCTGGCGCTCGGCCGGCGTCTCGCGCACAATACGGCGGACGGCGGGCAAAAAGCCCATGTCGAGCATGCGGTCGGCCTCGTCGAGTACCAGCACCTTGACCTCGTCCAGGTGGCAAGCGCCCTGCTCGATCAGATCGACCAGACGGCCCGGCGTGGCGACCAGAATGTCGCAGCCGTACTTGAGCGCCGCGGTCTGGGGCTTGTAGCTCACGCCGCCCACGACGGTCACGGCAACATGGCCGGTGACGTCGGCAATCTTGCCGGCGACCTCATCGATCTGCTGGGCAAGCTCGCGCGTGGGGGTGATGACGAGCATCACGGGACCGCGGCCGTTGCCCTCGGGCTTCTTGGCACCGCGACGGCGGTTGCGGCCGCCGCGCTCGCGCACGGGTTTGGGAGGAGCGATGTGCTCCAGGTTGTTCATGGTCGGCAGCAAGAAAGCGGCCGTCTTGCCGGTGCCGGTCTGAGCGGCGGCAAGCAGGTCACGGCCCTCGAGCACCACGGGGATGGAGCCGGCCTGCACGGGCGTGGGCGCCGTGTAGCCTAGGTTCTCGATGGCACGAAGCATCTCGTCCGAAAGTCCCAGCTCGTCAAAGGCGGGCAGGTTCTCGGTCGCGGACTCGACGGCCTGGGCGGCATTGGCCTCATCGGCGGCATCGAAGGCAGCCTGGGTCATGGCCTCGCGGGCCTCGTCCAGAATCTCGGCGTCCGTGACGTCGGATACAGAATTACGCATATGTTGTTGTTCCTTATCTGCACGCGTTATGGGCACGGCATGCGGCCGCGCGAGCGTGCTTGGTAGTGCGCTAATACATACAAAAACAGGTGCGCACAGAGAGGACGTTGCTCAGCACGCTGGCGATCGCTTTGGCAGCCCTATCACGCGCCGTCCAGACGCAGCAGCTCTAAGCGATGGAGCAGATTCGCCGCCGGTTAGTATACCCGCGTTTCGCATGCCCCCACGTAAACCACAGATGACGAGGCAGACGCGGCTGATTGTCTCAATCTGTAACATCTGCAGGGCAAATCTTCCTCTACGTGTTACAGATCGAGACAAACGGTCGACACGATTCACAAACGTCTCAATCTGTAACAGTTACCGAGTAAAATCGGTCCTAATTGTTACAGAACAAGACAGAGAGGGATTTCCGTCCAGTCCAAACCAAATCTCTCGGTCTTCCTGCAATTTCGAACATGTGGCCTATAATGTTGCTTTGGTTACGCTATATATTGCGCAGCCATTTAATACGTCGCCCACCGGGGGCCATTAATTCCTATCGCCATATTGGCTAGGAAGCAATCAAAGGAGGTATCCGTGGCAGCAGAGACGCCTTGCTCGGTCCTCTATAACGATATTCGCTCGTTCGGCGGTCTTAAACATCTCGAGATCGCCCGAATGCTCATCAATGGAAACTCTTATCTCGGCAGTACTCTGCTCGAGAAATGCTCTTCCAACCGCTCGTATCTCACCCGTTACATCGTCCATCGCAAGCCTGACCAGTGCGCGCCCTCCATCTACAGCGACTTTACCGTCACCACGCTCAACCTTTCCTCGGCAATCTGCAGCAAGCTCGGCGGCGGCGAGTCCGCCTATCGGGCAATCGCCGAGCACTATCGCGGTCCGGCCGCCAACGAAATGATGTCGGCTCTCGCCAGCTACAAGCTGGACAGCCGCCTATATGCAAATGCCCTCAATCGCATCGACAACTTTGACGGCAATGCCGTGCGCGAGAAAAGCACGCTTTACCTTATGCTCTTTGTGGCAACGGGGGCGCTCGCCGATCCCGTTCAGGGCGTGGCCACCGTCGAGCGCTTTTGCGACAGCAAGACGGGCGGGCACTTTGGCACCACCGAAACTACCGTCGGACGTGGCTTTATGAGCAGCCTGGAGCAGCCGCGCACCGTCGCCCCCAACCTCGGTCTGCTCAGAACCCATGCCGACAACTACGCCGACATGCAAATCCATCCCCTCACACGCGATCCGCGCGGCACCGTGATTGGTTCTTTGCCCAAAACCTCGCCCAGTATCACCGATGTGGGCGCCGACGCATCGCGCGAGCATCTTCGCATTTGGCTTGAGGGTGAGCACTGGTACGCCCAGGGCCTTGGATCGACCAACGGCACGGTACTCGAATCGGGTGCAGGCGACGGCGATATTGTGATTGAGCCGCCGCGCGACCAACGCGAGCCCGGCAAGATCTATCCCCCAGTGGAAATCGAAAACAGCGACAGGCTCCATCTGGGTCTCTACACGACATTCCTTGTCATTGTGGACTAGCACGGACAGCGATCGGAAGACGGTCGCCGTCCGTCTTATGTCTTCTGCCTTCTGCGTCGTAAACGACAATGCTCAGCGGTATACGTGGGCAGTGCGACTATCATGGTACTTTACCGATATCCGCACTGCTCGCGTATACGTGCGGCAACCCATGCCAGACAAAGGAACGCCATGGATACTACCGATAGCGCCTATGGCGACAAACTCGTCCGTCTCGATACGTTCGATACCGCCGTGGCGGTCGACCCCAGCGCCGAGGACGACGCCAAACGCCGGTTTATGACACTTATTCTCCAGACGGCCCACCGCAACAACGGCAACATCGGGCACGTGCTGCGCGCGACCAACACGAGCGGCGAGGTCTTTGCCGTCAAGCTGCTCAAGGACAACGTCATTCTCTCTGGCCAAGCCCCCGACCGCTCCGCCGAGCAATCGGCCGCGCACCTGGCCAACACCGCTGCGCTGTTTGAGGAGTACCGTCATCTGTGTACCGTCTCGCACCTGCGCGGATTTCCGCGCGTCTATGGCTACGGATCGTGCGAGGATGACCCGCTCATCCTCATGGAGTGGGTCGAGGGCACCTCGCTCAAGCAGGCGCTGCCCCTGCTTCCGCACGACGCCTCGGGCGGGCTGACCACCCAGATGGTCGCCGCCGTCGGAAACGCCGTGCTTCGTGCGCTCTTGATGACCCAAGGCCTCGTGAATCCGGTCATCCATCGCGACCTGTCGCCTGCCAATATCATGTTCCGCACCACCAGCCGAACGCTCGAGCAGCAGATTGCTGATTGCTCCTTTGACCCCTGCCTCATCGACATGGGCTCCGCGACCATGGCTCTCGGCGACGACACGATCACCCGGCGCGCCGACATCTGGCGCTTTGCCACGCCCGCATACGCCGCGCCCGAGATGCTCACGCAGGATATCGAAGGCATCGCGGCCCTTCGCCGTTCGCCGGCAATCGACGTCTATGCGCTTTCGAGCATTCTGTACCAGCTCTACAGCGGTCGCAAACCGTTTGACTTTGAGTCGACGGACGCCGCTGCAACCGGCTCGTTCTATCTCGTAAAGACCAAGACCAAGCCGGCACCGCTCGAGCCGCGCTGCGAGGGCGATGAAGCGCTCGTCCAAATCATCATGAAGGGTCTCTCAGTCGAGCAGTGCGATCGTCCCACCGAGCAGCAGATGCTCGAGGTGCTCTCGGCATACCTCACCGATGCCGAATCCGAGGGCCGCGAAGGCACAGGAGACGAGGCCGCGATTGATATCGATTCTGGCACGCACCTTAAGGTCGACGTCGCCGGCGAGCGCGCACGAGAGATCCTGAATCAGGCCCGTCACGATGCCATGACCCGCCGCCGCTTTATTATCGGCGGCGCTATCGCAGCCGTTGCGGGGCTCAGCGTTATCGGGGCGGCAACCCATGGCTTTGGCATCCCCGACTACCTTGACGGCATCCGCGGTTCACTTGACGACTACACCTGGGATCAGCTGCAGGAGATTTCGCTCAAGATTAAGGCCGCCGAGACCCGTAGCGAGGCACGCGAGATTGCCAAGCGCTATCACCTGCTCGATGCCGATGGGCATATCCCCTATCCGTGTACCAAGCGTGTCACGCTCACCAACGGGCTGCAGGTTGGCGCGCAGCTTGTGGGCATCCGCCACGATGAGCTTCTGGACGGGACGGGCAAGGCCGGACTGACGTTTATGTTCGATGCGGGTATTGCCGAGCGCAACGCTGCGGCTGAACCGCCGAGCGCCGGCTGGGCAGATTGCGAGCTGCGGGAATGGCTCAACGGCGACGGCCTTAAGCTGCTGCCCAACGAGTTGCGCGCACTCATTAAAGGGGTCAAGAAGGTCTCGAACAATGTGGGCGCCGCCAACAGCGCATCGTGCCTGAGCGAGTTGCCCGCAACCCTTTGGCTGCCCGCCATGGTCGAGCTGTGCGGTACGCAACCGCCCGATTCGTTTACCGAGGACTATCACTACCTGGCAGACATCTACAACGGCGAGGGCAAGGAGTATCAGCTCTTCCGCGAGCTCAAGGTGAGCCCGTATTCCACGAACGAGACGATGGTCCGCCAGTGGAAGGGCAAGGACACCTGTTGGTGGGAGCGCACGGTGAGCCCCGACACATCGGAGAGCGAAGGCACGCTCTATATGAACCGCGTGGGACACGACGGCGACGTCTTTACGTACGCAACGCCTGCGGAAAAGCCAAACAAGCTAACCTGTGTGATCCCCGGATTTTGCATCTAGGCGGCGGACGTCTTGCCGTGACGGGACCCCTCCCGGCAATTGTCTCGATCTGTAACACTAGCTCGGCAGATACAGGTCTAGTTGTTACAGAACGAGACAAACCCCAACCCCGCGAGACAACATCTCAATCTGTAACAGTAAGCGGTCAAAAACCTCTCTAGATGTTACAGATCAAGACATTAAGTTTCCTGCCAACTGTTTGTCTCGATCTGTAACAAATACTCGGTAAAACGGGGTCTAGTTGTTACAGATCGAGACGTTAGTTTTCGGCCGAAATGTTTGTCTAAATCTGTAACAGCTATGGTTCAAAAACCGGTCCAGACGTTACAGATTGAGATGTTTGGCAAAGACGACCGCCGATTGAGCAGCCACCCTCATCTGTAATGAAAAGTCATACATTCCAACTACTACTATACACCCCCAGGGGGTATGGGTGTATAGTATCGGCAGGTTAACAATTCCAATACCGAACCACAGAAAGGAGAAGCCATGGCTCAAGATAAATTCGATGTGGGCGGCATGACGTGCGCCGCCTGCCAGGCGCACGTGGACCGTGCCGTGAGCAAACTCGACGGCGTCCAAAGCGTCGCGGTCAATCTGCTCGCCGGCTCTATGCTGGTGGACTACGACCCTGCGCAGGTCTCCCCCGACGACATCTGCACCGCTGTCGACCGCGCGGGCTACTCGGCCTCGCCCATCAGCACGGGCACCGACGCTGTCCAAAGCGGAAGTGCGCAAGCCAGGTCCGGCGCCGCCCATATGGAGTCGCCGACCAAAAAGTTGGAGGCCGCCGCCTCTGCCATGCGCACCCGCCTCATCGTCTCGATCGTATTCCTCATCCCACTGTTCTACATAGGCATGGGGCACATGCTCGGTTGGCCACTGCCCGGCGTCTTCACCGACCACACCCACAGCATGACGCTCGCGCTCACCGAGCTCGTCCTGCTCATTCCCATCGTCTACGTCAACGACGCGTACTTTATCAACGGGTTTAAATCGCTCGCGCACGGCGCGCCCACCATGGACGCCCTCATCGCCGTCGGCGCCACCGCGTCCATTGCCTGGTCGCTCTACGCCGTGTTTATCATGGCCGACCAGCTGGCCGCGGGCCAGGTCCACGAGGCTATGATGACGGGCATGGACAACCTATATTTTGAGAGCGCCGGCACGATCCTGTCGCTCGTCACTGTGGGCAAATACCTCGAGACGCGCAGCAAGTCCAAGACCGGCGGCGCCATCGAGGCGCTCATCGACCTGGCGCCCAAGACCGCGACCGTCGTGGCAGAGGACGGCACCGAAACCGCCGTCGATGTCGACGCCATCCTTCCCGGCCAGGTCCTGCGCGTGCGCCCCGGCGAGTCCATCCCCGTCGATGGCGTGGTGCTCGAAGGCAGCTCGGCCGTGGACGAGAGCGCGCTCACCGGCGAGTCTATCCCCGTGGAAAAGACCACCGGCGCCACCGTCAACGCCGCCACCGTCAACCGCACCGGTTCGTTTACCTTCCGCGCTACGCGTGTGGGCGCCGACACGTCGCTCGCCAAGATTATCCAGCTCGTCGAGGACGCCAACGCCACCAAGGCGCCCATCGCCCGCATGGCCGACAAGGTCGCCGGCGTGTTCGTGCCCGTGGTGTTCGCAATCTCTGCCGTAACTTTCGTGGCGTGGATGGTGCTGACCGGAAGCATCAACGAAGCGCTCACCTCCGCCGTCGCCGTGCTGGTGATCAGCTGCCCGTGCGCGCTGGGTCTGGCCACACCCGTCGCCATTATGGTCGGCACCGGCAAGGGCGCCGAGATGGGCATTCTGTTCAAGAGCGCCGAGGCGCTGGAGAATCTGCGCAGCGTGGGCACCGTGGTGCTCGACAAGACTGGCACCGTCACCCGCGGCAAGCCTGCCGTGACCGATATCGTGGTAGCCACGCGCGCTGACGGCTCGCCCGCCATGAGCGAAAAGGCGCTGCTCAAGCTGGCCGCCGCGCTGGAGCGCTCGAGCGAGCACCCGCTGGCCGAGGCGATTATGGCCGAGTGCGAAGCGCGCGGAATTGTCGCGCGCATGGTCGAGGACTTTGCCGCCGTGCCCGGACGAGGCGTTACGGCACGCGAGGGGCAGAATGTCATCGCAGCCGGCAACGTGCGCCTGATGAACGAGCTGGGCGCGGAGGTGCCCGCCGGTCTTGCCGAGCAGTTCGCTACCGAGGGCAAAACGCCGCTGTTCTTTGCCAAGAACGGTGAGCTTGTCGGCACCATTGCCGTGGCCGACGAGGTCAAGGAGACGAGCGCCGAGGCCATCGCCGCGCTCCGCAAGCTCGGCGTCGACGTGCGCATGCTCACCGGCGATAACCGCGTGACGGCCGAGGCCATCGCCCGCCGCGTGGGGCTGAGCAGCGATCAGGTCATCGCCGACGTCCTCCCCGCCGACAAGGAGCGCCACGTGCGCGAGCTGCAGAATGCGGGCAGCATGGTCGCCATGGTGGGCGACGGCATCAACGACTCCCCCGCCCTGGCGCGCGCCGACGTGGGCCTTGCGATCGGCACCGGCGCCGATATCGCCAAAGAAGGGGCAGATGTGGTGCTCATGCGCAGCGACCTCATGGACGTCGCCCGCGCCATCGAGCTTTCGCGCGCCACGATTCGCAACATCAAGCAGGACCTGTTCTGGGCGCTGTTCTACAACGGCATCGGCATTCCGCTGGCGGCGGGCGTGTTCTTCCCCCTCACCGGTTGGCAGCTCTCGCCGATGTTCGGCGCCGCGGCCATGAGCCTGTCGAGCGTGTGCGTTGTTTCCAACGCTCTGCGCTTAAAATCCTTTAAGCCAAAAGTGGCAAAATAGGCTCACCATTAAGTCCATTTAGAACGGGTTTTCCAGGTGCCCGAGATTGACCTGAAAGAGGAGCGACGCGTACTTTGGTACGCGAGCGACGGCTTGAAGGTCAAGGTCGGGTGCCTGGGAAAGCCGACACAACAGAGAGGAATACCCATGCGTTACACAATTAAGACTTCCGGCCTTATGTGCGGCCACTGCGACGCCACCGTCGAGACGGCGTTGCTCAACGTGGCCGGCGTGACCGACGCCGACGCCGATCACGAGACCCAGACCGTCCAGGTGGAGTGCGCCGACACCGTGACCGCCGAGCAGCTCGCCGCCGCTGTCGAGGGCGCCGGCGAGAAGTTCCACGCCCTGTCCGTAACCGCCGCGTAACGACCCACGCGCACCCCGACCAGAAACGAGGACCCGCCATGATGGCAGACCATAAATCGGTGACCCGCATGCTCAAGACGGCACGCGGTCAGATCGACGGCATCCTGCGGATGGTCGAGGAGGACCGCTACTGCGTCGATATTTCCACGCAGCTCATGGCAACGCAGGCGCTCATTGCGCGCATCAACGCCGACGTGCTCAAGGCGCATATCGAGGGCTGCGTGACTTCGGCAATCGAATCGGGCGACGAAGACCTCAAAGCCGCCAAGCTCGCCGAAATCGAACGCGTCGTCGACAAGCTCTCCAAGTAATTGGGGCATTGGGGACAGACTTCTTTGCACCGTCTTGGTATTCCGGGGACAGGTATGTTTGCACCACATTGGTGCAGATTAACCTGTCCCCCTTGCTCTAAATCGGGTATAAAGGCGTGCAGCATATCGAACGAAAGGCAATTTGCATGAATGACTTTATGAAGGGTCGCAATGGTGCCGATGAACTCACCATCGTGATGGGTTTTGCCGGCATCGTCATCGCGATGATCGGATCGATAGCCCGCATCCAGTGGCTCAGCTGGATTGCCATCGCCGTAATCGTGATTGGCGTGCTGCGCGGCCTGTCCAAAAATATCGACGCACGTCACAAGGAGAACGAGGCCTTTGTCGCCGCGACTGCAAACGTACCCGGCTTGGGCAAGTTTGTAGCTAGCTTGGGCGGCGGAGCTGCAGCGGCCAGCACCTCGCGCGCGGCTGGAACGAGCAAGGAAGACTTTGAGCGTGCCAAGCGCACGGCCAAGAAGATGTGGAAGGGCCGCAAAACTACGGCCTATCTCAAGTGCCCCAACTGCGGCCAGATGCTCTCCGTTCCCAAGGGCAAAGGCAAGATCCGCGTCACCTGCCCCAAGTGCCACGCCAAGATGGAGACGCGCTCATAGCCGCCATACCATGGGACAAAATAAAGCCGAGGCCTCGCACTGAGACCTCGGCTTTTTTGATTATGACAAAGGGATTGCCCCTTTGTCGCATCGCCATATCGCACGCTTACGCCACGCCGTCGCGGGCAAGCTCCTCGGCCAACGCCTCGGCAGGCATGGCCATAATCGTGTCGAGCTCGGCATCCACCTCGGGAATACGCTTCACCTTGAGTTTGCGCACCAGATCACCACGGCACATCACGTGCATCGGCTCACGCAGTGCGCACAGGTCATCGAGCGGATTCTTGCGCGTCACCAGGATATCGGCGGCCTTGCCGCACTCGATCGTGCCGGTCTCGCCGCCCAGCCCCAGTAGCTCAGCATTGACCTGCGTGGCCGTGTGCAGCGCGAAGGCGTTGCTCACGCCGACATACTTGGCAAAATAGGCCACCTCACGCCACATGTCGTACTGCGTCACGAACGGGCAGCTCGAGTCCGTGCCAAGGCCCACCTTAACGCCAGCTTCCAGTGCGGCACGGGCGCTCTCGATGATGCCCGAGCACACGATGTCGCCGTTCTTCTTTTGCGTATCGGTCGAATGGGTCTTTTCCGGGTCGAGCAATACAAACGGCAGCGCCGGGCTGATAGTGCAGGTCACACTCGGCGCACGCCCCTCGAGCTGTGTGCCCGCGGCGCCACGATACAGCTCCAGGATCTCGGGCGTCATCGGGGCACCGTGCTCGATCGTGTCGACCCCGGCCTCAAGCGCGGCCTTCACGCCCTCGGTGCTCTCGACATGAGCCATAACCGGCAGGCCCACCTCGTGCGCCGCCTTGCACGCCGCCGCGGCAACCTCCACCGGCATACGCAGCACGCCCGGCTCGCCCACCTCGGTCGCATCGAACACACCGCCCGTTACGAACAGCTTAATGACGTCGGCGCCGCGCGCATACAGGTCTCTCACCTGCTCGGCTGCCTCGACGGGGCTGTTGGCCACCTGGGCGAACAAGCCCGCGCCATGGCCGCCCGGCACCGTAACGCCCGTTCCCGGCGCCACCAGGCGCGGACCCTGATACTTGCCGGCGTCGATAGCGTCGCGCACGGCAATGTCGGCAAACAGCGGGTCGCCCGCGCCGCGCACCGTGGTCACGCCGCTTGCCAGCTGCTGCTGGGCACTGCCCTTGAGGATGCGGCGCACGATGGCGCGCCCCACGGGATTATCGAGTTTCTTCATCAGCGCTCCCGCATCGCCGGCCGAGACAGGCTTGCCCGAGCCGCACAGGTGCACGTGCATATTGATGAGACCGGGCATGAGATACGCACCACCCAGGTCGATAACCTCGGCACCCGCGGGCGCCTGCGCCACAGCACTCGGCCCCATCCAGGTGATGACGCCGCGCTCAACAGTCACGGCCATATCGGGTTGCGGCTCCATATGCTCCGAACCATCCAGAATGGTCGCATTGATAAACAACGTGGAACGATCGGCAGACGCCATATCGAGCTCCTCCCTCACGATTAACTTGAACATTTGTCCATTATCACCTAATGCAGCGACCTAAAGTCGAGCATATCGGTTAACGGAAGGAAGAGGGGATGTGGGAGACGGAATACGCTGCAGTCCCACCCCAACGACACCAGGGAAATGTCTCGATCTGTAACAGGTACAGGGTTATTGGGCCCCTTGATGTTACAGATCGAGACATTCGGTCGACGTTTCACCGACTTGTCTCGATCTGTAACAATTACGAGCTCAAACAACCTCTAAACGTTACAGATCGAGACGAAACCTCTCAGCGCCCATACCACTGACGTCTCCACTCCTCAGCCAAATCGGGCCGTCGCGGAATACCCGCCAGCCTCATCTTCTCAACCAGCTTCCCCGGATTCTTGAGCTCATCAAACGTAAACCGAAGCACCTTATGCCCGAGCATTGTCAGATGAGATTCCCGCTGACGCTCTGCCACGAATGGGTCGACCGACTCCCGGCTCTCGCCGCTCTGCAGGGCGTACTTCCCCTTTCCGTCCAGTTCGCCAATCACGCACGTTCCGTCCTCGAGCCGCCAAAAAAAGTCGACGCGAAACACCTGGCTCGGATCGAGCGGGTCGCGAAACTCCACCTGCAGCTCCGGAACCGGAAAGCCGTACGCAATAAAGAATGCTCGGAACCGAGACTCGCCGCCGTTTTCGGACAGCCCGTCTGCATACGACGCAATCACCTGTGCCCTGCGATACCCTCGCCTGCCCTCGCAATCGGCGCGGAGGCGCTCGCACAAATCCCCACGTGATACGCCTTTCGCCCGCAGTGCAGAATCGGCAATCGCCAACCCGTAGGAGAACGGCGCACGCAGCAGACAATCCTCCACCGTGCGCCAAAACGACGTCACCCGCACGCCATCAACACGCTCGAGCGCACCCGCCATCTGCGGACGCAACAACCTGCACCCGCTGTTCAACGTCACCGAGCAACCCGTCTTAACAAGATATCGTGGCCCGAGCAGATCATTCGGCACCTCCAAACCCCACAAAAGCGCCGCGTCATAGCCCCAAAACGCCCAATCGGGATGAAATTCCGCAAGCCCTTTGATAGTCCTCAGCGCTCGCTCCGCCGGCGTCAATGCATCCCAATCATGCTGAAAACAGAACAGGTACGGCTCGGGCTCCGCGATATCGTCGGTTCCAACATGGCGTCGCAGCCACATGAGCTCGGTATTGTCATGCGTTGCGAGCAGCGCACCTTGCTTGGCCGTCTCCGTGAGCCGCGCGAGCATCCTATTCCGCGCCAACGTGTTGCGAGTCGCATGTCTGTGTTTGAGAACGGTATTAGGCACTTTCATCACCACCACGTCAGACAAATGGACCATCGTCACCGTTGCCTCCGCTGACAAATGTCTTGATCTGTAACAGGTAGGTCGAATTTGGGCCTGTAGATGTTACAGATTGAGACATTCCCCCAACCAGGTGCCAAACGTCTCGTTCTGTAACAGTTAGACGTTCTCCAGCCCCCCAAACGTTACAGATTTAGACAAACCAGCGGCGCCCAAGCATTCGTCTCGATCTGTAACAGGAAGACCGGTTTTTGTCCCTAAACGTTACAGATCGAGACATAAAAGGCAGAAGGCAAGGCAGGCGACAACTGCCCGTCCCCTACTCCCACTCCTGCTCGTAGATGTTGAGCGACTTTACGTACCGCCCCTGGGCGCCCATGATGTCGCGGACCAGACGCAAGAAGAAACTGATGCACGAGGTGTCGAAGCCATCTTCCAGGTCTTCTGGATGAACGGCGCCAGGCCCGTCGACCGCCGTGTCGCTCAGGCGCGCGATGTCATACAGGTAGAGCTGTCCCACCGTCAGCCAGACATCGTCGACGCAGGCGAGGCGCACCGCAATCGCGCCGTCGCTCCAATGCTCCTTTTGCACGATATGCGGGTCGTAGACATCAAAGCGACGGTCGGTGCGCGTGTCCTTCAGCGCGACCATACCAGTCGCAGGATCCTTGTCCAAAATGCCAAAGCGCGAGAAATACTGCGTGTCGCGTACCTGCTCGAGCCGCTTGAGCGAGGCAGGCGAAAGCGATGCCGGCGGCTCGTCAACATACAGCTCGAGCAGCGTCTTGCCATGGCGATAGGGGCGCTCGAAGAGCAGCCAATCGGTAAATGCCATGTTGTAGGCCATGATTTCGTTTTGCGAAGGCTCGGTGCAATAGCTGAGCCACGGGTCGACAATGATCTCGAACTGTTCGCGCGCCGTCTCCAAAAACTGGAACTTCCGCAGCATCCAAAAATGGGCCATGTCGGCAATATCGTTGCCGACGGCTTCGGCCAGCTGCGCTCGATCTAAAGCGTAGTCAGTCATGGCATCCTCCTCAAACTGATGGACCTCAATTTGAGCTTACGAGGAGGGTGGTCGGCCACGACCAGCGCGGGCAAAATAGGCCTCCGGCTGCAAACCAGATGCTGACCAAACACTTGACGAAAAGCTTGACCGAAAATGCGCACCGCAATTAAACCGCAGGTAAACATAGACGGACAACCCGTCCTTTTGAGCCAGATGCCCGCGGCCACCACAGAAACAACAGGTGACCACAGCCCAAGAAGTCGACAAATGAACACCCGTACGTCGACAAACGAGCAAATCGCTCGCAAAGAGTGTCCCCAACGACTAGACAAAAAATGACTAGTCATTGGGGACGTTCTTAAATGACTACTTTACAGTTCCAGCGCGTCGGCGACTTCGGCTGTGCAGGCCAGGGCATCGGCCATGGCACTCACCACGAGCGAGCTGCCGTTGCGGGCATCACCCGCCACATACACCGGCGCGGCATCCGCGGCGACACCCTCCGTGCGAGCCGCGAGATGCGAGCCCTCAGCAGCCATCACCGGCAGCGGACGACCAGCGGTGGCAACAGGCACGCTCAACGCATCGAACACGCTGTGCTCCGGACCCGTAAAGCCGCAGGCGATGAGCACCAGCTGCGCCGGCACTTCGCGCTCGGAGCCCGCAATGCGTTCGGGCTTGCCGGCCGACCAATCCAGATCGACCACGCGCAGGCCCGCTGCCGCGCCCTTCTTGTCCAGCAGCACCTCGAGCGTATCCACGCCCCAAGCACGCATCTCGCCGCCCATGGCAGCGATGGCCTCCTGCTGACCGTAGTCGGTCTTCTTAACGTTGGGCCACTGCGGCCAGGGGTTGCTCGCCGCGCGCGCATCAGGCGCGGCCGGCAAGAACTCAAACTGGCGCACACTGCGCGCACCCTGGCGCACCGCGGTGCCCACGCAGTCGTTGCCGGTATCGCCGCCGCCAATGACCACAACGTCCAGGCCGCGCGCGTTCACCGCGGGCTCACCACCATCGAGCACCGAGACGGTCGAAGCCGTCAGGTAGTCCACGGCATACACCACGCCCGGGGCATCCACATTCGTAGCCGAAAGACCGCGGGGCGCACGAGCGCCGGCAGCCACCACAACGGCGTCAAAGCCATTGAGCTTGGCCGCTACCGCAGGGTTCGTAACGTCAGCGCCCAGCTCAAAGACAATACCCAGCTCGCGCATGAGCGCCACGCGGCGCTCGACAACGGACTTCTCGAGCTTCATGTTGGGAATGCCGTACATGAGCAGGCCGCCCGGGCGATCGTCACGCTCAAACACCGTCACGCGGGCACCGCGACGCGCAAGTTCCCATGCAGCCACCAGGCCAGCAGGACCGGAGCCCACCACGGCAACCGTGGGTGCGTCCCCCCCTGCCGGCTCAAAGCGACGCGGGCCGCCGTTTGCCCATTCGTGGTCGCTGATCGCGCGCTCGTTATCGTGAATCGTCGTGGGCTGGCCGTCGACCGAACCCAGGTTGCACGCGGCCTCGCACAGCGCCGGGCACACGCGACTCGTAAACTCAGGCATGGGCGAGGTGAGCGACAGACGCTCGGCAGCCTCGTCCCAGCGGCCGCGGTACACCAGCTCGTTCCACTCGGGAATCAGGTTGTGCAGCGGACAGCCACTCGGACGCGCCTTGCCAAAGCTCGCGCCCATCTGACAAAACGCCACGCCGCACATCATGCAGCGGCTCGCCTGGGCACGGCGCGCATCGTCGTCGAGCTCCACGTACAGCGGATCAAAATCATGGCTGCGCTCCTCCACGGGGCGAAGCTCGTGGGTCACGCGATCGATATCAAGAAAAGCACCGGGCTTACCCATGGCACTTACGCCTCCTTCTTGGTCGAAGCAACAGAGCTGGCAGCCACGGGCGCAGCGCCCGCGGCACCGCCCGCGACATCGAAGCGAGCGACATCCGCGGCGCTCGCGCGGCCGGTCACGATGTCAAACGCCAATTCCTCGCCCTGCGCATGCGTCTTGCCCACGGGCTCGGCCGCAGCGACAATCGCCAGCACGCGTTCGTACTCGGTCGGAATGACCTTCACAAAGTGCTTGCTCATCGTCTCAAAGCTGTAGAGCAGCTTAATGCCGCGCGGGCTCTGCGTCGCATCCACGTGCTCTTGGATGAGCGCGCGAATCTGCGCCAGCTCGCCGGCCGTCGGGGCCTTGAGCTCAACGCTCTCGTGGTTCACACGGGCATCGAGCGTGCCGTACTGGTCAAAGACATAGGCCACGCCACCCGTCATGCCGGCGGCAAAATTCTGCCCGACCTCGCCCAGGATGAGCGCCAGACCGCCCGTCATGTACTCGCAGCCATGGTTGCCGCAACCCTCGACCACCACGGTGGCACCGGAGTTGCGCACGCCAAAGCGCTGGCCTGCCAGACCGTTAATGAAGCCGCGGCCGCTCGTGGCGCCAAAGAACGCAACGTTGCCCACGATGATGTTCTCGTCGAACTTGTAGGTCGCATGCGGGTTGGGGCGCACCGACACCTCACCGCCCGAAAGGCCCTTGCCAAAGTAGTCGTTAGCGTCGCCGCACACGTTGAGCGTAATGCCGCGCGGCAGGAAGGCACCAAAGCTCTGACCGGCCGAACCATCGCAATCGACGGTGATGGAGCCGGCGGGCAGACCCTCGGGATGCGCCTTGGTCACCGCGTTGCCCAGGATGGTGCCCACACAGCGGTTGACGTTGGCGATATCGGCGCGGAAGCGAATCGGACGCAGGTGTGCACGGGCATCGGCCGTATAGGGCACAAACAACGTGGAGTCGAGCGTCTTGTCGAGCTCGCTGTCCGCGGCCATCTGCGGCAGGAAGTGGCGACCGTCGGCACCCGGGATATGGGCACCGAACTCGCAGGTCGCGCTCGCCAGCACGGGCGACAGATCGAGCAGGTTTGCCTTGCGGTTGCCCGGGACCTCGATCTGACGCAAGCACTCGGGATGGCCGACCATCTCGTCGACGGTGCGGAAGCCCAGGCTCGCCATGACCTCGCGCAGCCGCTCGGCAACAAAGAGCATAAAGTGCTCGACGTGCTCGGGCTTACCGCGGAAGCCGTGACGCAGGCGGCAGTTTTGCGTCGCGATGCCGGCCGGGCAGGTGTCCTGCTGGCAGTCGCGCTGCATGAGGCAACCCATGGAGATGAGCGGCATGGTCGCAAAGCCAAACTCCTCGGCACCCAGCAAGCAGGCGACAGCAACATCGGTGCCGTCCATGAGCTTGCCATCGGCCTCGAGCACCACGCGCGAGCGCAGGCCGTTTTGCAGCAACGTCTGCTGGGCCTCGGCAAGGCCGAGCTCCAGCGGCAGGCCGGCGTGCCAAATGGAATCGCGCGCCGCGGCACCCGAGCCGCCGTTATGGCCGCTGATCAAAATCTTGTCGGCGGCACCCTTGGCCACGCCGGTAGCGATGGTGCCGACGCCGGCCTCGCTGACTAGCTTGACCGACACGCGCGCACCGGGGTTGGCGTTCTTAAGATCGAAGATAAGCTCCGCCAGGTCCTCGATGGAGTAGATGTCGTGGTGCGGCGGAGGCGAGATCAGGCCGATACCGGGCGTGGACTGACGGACCTCGGCGATCCAGGGGTAGACCTTCTTGCCGGGCAGGTGGCCGCCCTCGCCGGGTTTGGCGCCCTGGGCCATCTTGATCTGAATCTCGAAGGCGCTGCACAGGTAGCGGCTCGTCACGCCAAAGCGCGCGCTTGCCACCTGCTTGATGGCGGAGTTCTTGGAGTCACCGTTGGCCAGTGGGGTCTCGCGACGCGGGTCCTCGCCGCCCTCGCCCGAGTTGGAACGGCCATGCAGGCGGTTCATGGCGATGGCCATGCACTCGTGTGCCTCTTTGCTGATGGAGCCATACGACATGGCACCGGTGTTAAAGCGGCGGACAATGTTGAGCGCAGGCTCGACCTCGTCGAGCGAAACCGGCGTGCGGCCGCTGGCATCAAAGTCCAGCAGGTCGCGTAGGCGCACGGCACGGCCGGTGCGGTGCAGACGGGCGCTGTACTCCTTAAAGGTGTCGTAGCTGTCCTCGCGGCAGGCGGTCTGCAGCAAGTAGACAGTCTGCGGATCGATAAGGTGATCCTCGCCGCCGAGCGGGCGCCACTTGGTCAGACCCAGCGTGGGCAGCTGATCGGGAGCCGGGCTCTTAAGGATAGCGAGCGCGGCATCGTAGCGCTCGTTTTGCTCGCGCTCGACGTCCTCGACGCCCATACCGCCCACACGGCTCACCGTGCCGGCGAAATATGCGTTAACGAACTCCGGCGTAAAGCCCACGGCCTCGAAGATCTGCGCCGAATGGTAGCTCTGCACCGTGGAGATGCCCATCTTGGACATGATGGAAACGATGCCGGCGGTCGCAGCCTTGTTGTAGTTGACGATGCCCTGCTCGGCCGTCACATCCAGGTCGCCGCGTGCCGCCAAATCGCGGATGCACGCATGCGCGTTATACGGATAGATGCCGCTCGCGGAGTAGCCCACCAGCGCCGCAAAGTCATGCGGGGACACGGCGTCGCCACACTCCACCACGATGTCGGCAAAGGTACGCACGCCGGCGCGGATCAGGTGGTTGTGCACACAGCCCACGGCGAGCAGCGACGGCACGGGCACCTCGCCCGCAGCGGCACGATCGCTCAACACCACGATGTTCACGCCGTCGCGGACCGCAGCCTCAACGTCCTCTGCAAGCTGCTTGAGCGCAGCCTGCAGCGCGCCCTCGCCGGCATCGCGACGGTAGACGGCACGGAAACGGCGGGTCTTAAAGCCCACGTGGTCGATGGCGCAGATGCGGTTGAACTCCTCCTCGCTCAGCAGCGGACGCTCCAAGCGCACCAGCTGGCAGGCCGTGCGGGAATCCTCGAGCAGGTTGCCGTGGTTGCCCAGGTAGAGCGTGGTCGAGGTGACCATATGCTCGCGAAGGGCATCGATGGGCGGGTTCGTGACCTGAGCGAACAGCTGATAGAAATAGTCGTAGAAGGAGCGTGTCTTCTTGGACAGGCAGGCCAGCGGCGCATCGATGCCCATCGAGGCGAGCGGCGCCTTGCCCTGCTGGGCCATGGGACGCACGACCTCGTCGACGTCATCCCAGTGGTAGCCGAGCTTGGCTATGCGCACGGCGGCAGGTACCTCGGCGTCCTCGGCGGGCGTTGCCGCGGCAGGCCTACCGAGCGCGTCGACGGTCAGCGTCTCCTCGGCAATCCAATCACGGTAGGGCTTTTCCTTGGCGTAACGGGCGCGCAGCTCGTCGTTGTAGATCACGCGGCCGCGGGCAAAATCGACCTCGAGCATCTGGCCCGGCCCCAGACAGCCGCTCGTCAGGATGTTCTCGGGGCTCACCTCGATGGTGCCCACCTCGCTTGCCAGCATAAAGCGACCGTCGCGCGTCACATAGTAGCGGGCAGGGCGCAGGCCGTTACGGTCGAGGGCGGCACCCAGCGTGCGACCGTCGGTAAAGGCGATGGCCGCCGGGCCATCCCACGGCTCCATGAGCATGGACTGGTAGGCGTCGTAGGCGCGGCGCTCCTCGCTCAGACTGTCGTTGTGGTCCCACGGCTCGGGCAGCAGCATGGACGCGGCACGCGTGAGCGGACGGCCGTTCATGACCAAAAACTCGAGCACGTTGTCCAGAATCGCGGAGTCGGAGCCCTCGCGGTTGATGATGGGCATCACGCGCTCAAGATCGTGCTGCAGCACGGGGCTGTACAGGTTGGGCTCGCGGGCGCGGATCCAGTTGACGTTGCCCTTGAGGGTGTTGATCTCGCCGTTGTGGATGATAAAGCGGTTAGGGTGCGCGCGCTCCCAGCTGGGCGTGGTATTGGTGGAGTAGCGCGAATGGACGAGCGCCACGGCCGTTTTGACGGCGGCGTCGTTGAGATCGATGAAGAAGCGGCGCATCTGCGTGGCGACCAGCATGCCCTTGTACACGATGGTGCGCGAGCTCATGGAGCACACGTAGAAGATCTTGTCGCGCAGGGCAAACTCGGCGTCGGCCTTCTTCTCGATGGTGCGGCGGCACACATACAGACGGCGCTCGAAGGAATCGCCGGCGGGCGTGTCGTCCGGACGGCCCAGGAAGGCCTGCAGGATAGTAGGCATGCAGGCGCGGGCCGTCTCACCCAGGTCGTGCGGATCGACCGGCACCTCGCGCCAAAAGAGCAGCGGCACGCCGGCCTCGGCGCAGCCCTCCTCAAACACGCGACGGGCATCCTCTACGCCCTTGTCGTCCTGCGGGAAGAACAGCATGGCCACGCCATAGTCGCCCTCTGCCGGCAGAATCTGGCCGCACTTTTGAGCCTCTTTACGAAAAAAGTGATGCGGAACCTGGAACAGGATGCCGGCGCCGTCGCCGGTGTTCTTCTCGAGTCCCGTGCCGCCGCGGTGCTCCAAGTTAACCAGAATGGACAGTGCGTCGTCCAGGATCTGGTGATGGCGCTCGCCGTTGATATCGGCAAGCGCGCCGATGCCGCATGCATCGTGGTCGAATTCGGGGCGATAAAGGCCCTGCTGCTGAGCGGAATCTGCCTGCATCGCGATCCTCCCCTAGATATTAGACAGTCAGTTGAGTAGGCATAGTAGGAGTATCGCCGGCCCGCTGTGTTTCCCACCCGTTTCGAAACAATCGCGTAACGCACGCCCCACGAGTGGACACCGCCGACCTCAAGGGCGACAACAAGGACCCCAAGTTCGGCCTGCAAGCTCACCGCTTCAAACATCTCAATCTGTAACAGGAAGACCCAATTTCGACGCCTAGATGTTACAGATTGAGATGTTTTTGAGAGACGGTTCCGAATGTCTCAATCTGTAACACGAAGGGCCGATTTTGGCGGTCAGCTGTTACAGATCGAGATATTCCATAGGACCATTTCTTCCTGTCTCGATCTGTAACACCTAGGTCCAACTTCCATCCCTAGTTGTTACAGATCAAGACATTTCGGCAGCCCCCTTTCACCATCCCATTCAAATACAGCAATTTTGTTAGTTTTGGTTAACTTTTCAGCCTAAAACGGGTATCCTTTGCGGCGTCAAGCAAACGGCACGCAGGAGCGCACCATGATCAACCATCTCAAACAACACTTTGGCTCCCGGCGCACCGGTGGTCACGGAGGCCTAGACATTGCGCGGCATATCGGCCCCGGGCTGCTCGTGACCGTCGGCTTTATCGACCCGGGCAACTGGGCCTCCAATATGGCCGCGGGCTCGCAGTTTGGCTACGCGCTGCTGTGGATCGTCACGCTGTCCACGATTATGCTGATCGTCTTGCAGCACAACGCGGCGCACCTGGGCATCGCCACGGGCGCCTGCCTTGCCGAGGCCACGACCCGCTTTCTCCCCCGCTTCGTTGGGCGCACGGTGCTCGCCAGTGCCTACCTCGCGACCATCGCCACCGCCATGGCCGAGGTCCTGGGCGGCGCGATCGCACTCCAGATGCTCTTTGGACTGCCCGTGCGCGCGGGCTGCATCATCGTGGCGGCAGTATCGATGGCGATGCTCATGACGAACTCCTACAAACGCGCCGAGCGATGGATCATCGCCTTCGTGGGCGTGGTAGGACTCTCGTTTTTGGCCGAGCTTGCGCTGGTCAAGGTCGACTGGCCGCAAGCCACCGCAAGTTGGTTCACGCCCCGTATGCCCACCGGCTCGGCCGCGATTATCGTAAGTGTCCTAGGCGCGGTCGTTATGCCCCACAACCTCTTCCTGCACTCCGAGGTCATCCAATCCATGCACTTCGAAGGCCAAGGCGAGCAGGTTATCGAAGAACGTCTGCGCTACGAGCTCTTCGACACGCTCTTTTCGATAGGTGTGGGCTGGGCAATCAACTCGGCCATGGTCATCCTGGCCGCAACGACCTTCTTTGCGCACGGCATTGTCGTAGACGACCTCGCCGTCGCAGCGGCTACACTCTCCCCCATTCTGGGCCCGGCAAGCTCGACCATCTTTGCGGTGGCACTGCTGTTTGCGGGCATATCGAGTAGTGTGACGGCGGGCATGGCGGCGGGCACCATCACCGCGGGCATGTTCGACGAGGAATACGACATCCACGACCGACATTCCTCGATCGGGGTGGCGGCCTGTTTCGCCGGCGCAGTAGCGGCGTGCCTGATCGTCCCGAATCCTTTTGAGGGTCTCATCTGGAGTCAGGCGCTGCTGTCGCTTCAGTTGCCGATTACGGTCTTTGTGCTCATACGGCTCACCAGTTCGCCCCGCGTCATGGGCAAATACGCCAACTCGCGCCCGCTCAACGCGTTGCTCGTAGGGATCGGCGCCATCGTGACGATTCTCGATGTCGTGTTGTTGACAGGGATGTAATGGGACGGGGCACCTACCCAGGCAAACGTCTCAATCTGTAACATCTAGACACGCTTTTGATGTCTAGATGTTACAGATCGAGATCTTCTGCCGGACGGTTTTGGTTTGTCTTGATCTGTAACAAGTGGGCCCAATTTCCACTTCTAGATGTTACAGATCGAGACATTTCTTCAGCTCCAACCTTTTGTCTCAATCTGTAACAGATAGACCCGTTTTGAGCCGTTAGATGTTACAGATTAAGACCAAAGGTCGGCCGAACTCACGACAGACAGGATCGGCCAACAGCAGCCGTGATCCCTTGGGGACGGAGGAAAAGGGCCCCGGCCGGGATATCCGACCGGGGTCCTTGGACAGAGCTATGTTCGGCTTTCACCGTGTGCCTGCGAGTTACTCCTCGACGAGCTCAAACTGATCGGGGCCGACGCCGCACACCGGGCACACGTAATCCTCGGGCAGCTCGGGCGTATCGACCTCAACCTCGTAACCACAAACGACGCAAACGAACTTATACGTCTTCTTCTCCTCAGCCATGATGTTCTCCTCTCGAACGTGACTGCTGGTGTACTTGCTTATTAGTATATATTCTCAATAATATTATGCAAGTAGTTTTACAGCATTTCTACCCTTGGTACGAAGACGCCTTGGGCGGCGTCTTGCCCTTCAGCACCTTGTGGTAGTAGTCATAGGTCAACGGAGTCTCGCCGCTCAGACGCTCGGCATCTTCGACCTCGCCAATAAAGAGCAGATGTGTGCCCACGTCAACAGTGTCGATCAAACGGCAGCTAAACAAGGCCGCCGCATGCTCGGGAACATAGGGCATGCCCAGTGCAGTCTCGCGCGTCTCGTACTTAGCAAATTTGTCAAAGTCGCTGCTGGTACGGAATCCAAAGTTGCCAATGTAGAGCATATCGGCCGTCTGATCGATCACGGTCAGCGCAAAGGCCTTGGCAGACGAGATAACACCAGACGTGACATTTTCCTTGTTCACGGCAACCGAAATGCGCGGCGGCATGGACGTCACCTGCACCGCGGTGTTGATGATGCAGCCGGCACGCAGCCCGTCGGCCGCGGCGCTCACCACGTACAGACCGCTCGGCATGGTAAAGAACGCAGTTTTGTCCACAACGATCACTCCCCTTACTCGGGATTGAACCTCATGGATGTATGTACCCACAAAAAAGGCGACGCCCATACCGAACGCCGCCTTTGAGACATATGTGTCAGAACAGTAAGCAAGATGGAACGCCCGCAGTTGCGGTGAAATAGGGACTGAATAGCCCATCAAACAGGCAAAACAGTCCGTATACCACCGCAACTTATACAGAGCGCCTAGCGGTTACGCTCCTTAAGCGCGCGGTCAATCTCGCGCTGAACGTCGCGCTTGGCCATGTCTTCGCGCTTGTCGTAGAGCTTTTTGCCGCGACCCAGGCCCAGCAGCAGTTTTACGCGACCGTCGGTATTAAAGTAGAGCTCCAACGGAACCAGCGCATAACCACGGTTGCGAAGTTTGCCGTCAAGAAAGTCAATCTCCTTGCGGTGCAGCAGCAGACGGCGCCGACGGTCGGGATCGCGATTCCACACGCCACCATGGCTATAAGGGTGGATATGCAGGCCGACGAGCCAGCACTCACCGCCACGAATCAGTGCGAAGGTATCGGTAATCTGGCACGCGCGCTCGCGAATCGACTTGACCTCGGTACCGCTCAGCTCAATACCGCACTCAAACGTCTCATCGATAAAGTACTCGTGATGTGCCGAGCGATTCTTGGAAATGAGCTTGCGCTCGCGCTTACTGGGCATCGCCGGCCTCCTTGGCGCCATTGGCGTTTGAGCCCGCAGCCTCGCGCTTTGCCCTGCGCTCGGCATTAAGCTCGGCATCGCTCTCGCGCACCAGCTTGATAATCGCCGCGCATGCCTCCTCGCCCACCAGGTCGCGGGCACGGACCGTCAGACGCGTAGCCTCCTGCTTGTCGCCGTCGCTTGCAGCATCGGTCGCGCACATGATCAGGCAGATGGCGATCTCGGCCGAAGGCGAGGTCGGCACGCCCTGCAGGGCGAGCTCGCCCATCACATGGTCGTCACTCTCGTCCGCGGCATCCGGATAGGTGGTATGGATCTTGTTGAGCAGGCGCGTCGTATGCGCATCATTGGGCGCCAGGCGCAGCGCCAGACGCGCGCAGCCCACGGCAGCCGAAATGTTCTCGGTCTCGGGCTCCAAGAAGTACTGACCCAAGTTGGTGTAGGCGCGTGCGGCGCACTTACCGTCGCTCGCGCGCTCCAGCACCGAGAACGAGAGCGATGCCCACTCCTGCTTGTCCTCGAGCGCGCGGAACAGCTCGGCCAAGTCCAAGCGATAGTTGCAGTTCATGGGATCCCAACGCACGGCCTGCATCAGGGCATTCCGAGCACTCACATAATCCTGCTGGCGAATGTAGGCAAACGCCATGTCGGAGTACAGGCGGTCAAAGGGAACCTCGACCTGCACCAGCTCGCGCGGATCCTTCTCCACGCGGCGATAGGCCAGGCGCTCAAACTTGCTGTCGAAGCTAAAGTACTGGCGCTTCTCCTCCGTCTTGCACTCAGCGTCGATATACTCCTCGGCGAGCTCCACCAGACGCTCAAGCAGCGGCGTCGCCGTAGCCAGGTCGCCCTGCGCCAGATAGTTCTCGGCATACGTGATGTCTTCCAAGCTGATAGGCAGGTCCATGACAACTCCTCGGTCCGGGCGGCAGACTCAACGCGCGCCTTAAATATCGGTCAATACACAAAACCCGGGTCTCTTACGAGGCCCGGGCGTTCAATTTTGGTAGCCCGTACCAGATTCGAACTGGTGATCTCCGCCTTGAGAGGGCGGCGTCCTAAACCGCTAGACGAACGGGCCATATGTAGCAAATGCAATGGCTGGGATGGAGGGAGTCGAACCCCCATTGACGGAACCAGAATCCGCTGTCCTGCCATTAGACGACATCCCAATGACTGCATCGCTGCGCTCGGCTGTGCCTTTGCGCAAGAAAGAAATATACGGGAAGTCCCGCCGTGACGCAAGCCCTAATTTTGACTTTTTTGAAATTCAGTCAAATACGGCCGACACGTGAAGGACCTGTGAAGCACCAGCGACACGTACGGCGCCAAAGCCCGTAAAACATCCCACATCTACCGCTGGTAGATTACAACAATGCAGCACTCACGGCTGATGGCACAATCAAACCGTCATCATTACACGGATATCGAGGCGCCATGGACGAAGAGCTTGATTACCTATGGGAGACCCTGGGCCTCGAGATCACTGCTGACCTTTGGCCCGAACGGGACAAAATCCATCCCACCCTGCGCCCCGCCATCACGGTGATGCAGGCAAAATACCGCCGTGCATCCTTTTTGATCATGCGGATGTCATGGCACGCGGGACTCCCCGACCTTAAGCGAATCCAGGCAAGCCTCGTCGAGCTGTCCGGTATGCCGACTGTCATATCCGAGGCGCACCTGGAGCAGCGCCAACGCGAGCGACTGCAACAGCAGCGGATTCCCTTTATCTGCCCCGGTGTTCAGGCATATCTGCCCTTTATGGACGAGGAGTACTGGAGCGGCAAGCCCAACAAGCACGTAAAGGTCTACGATCCGCACGAATGGGCGCAGTTGGAGGACTGACTGGGGCAAGCCTGCCGGCGGAAAGTGCGTCCCAGATTTCAAGCTCAAACCGGTCCCCACTTTCCCATCGAGCCCTCAACCGGAAACCGTATCCCGTAATCGAAGCTCAAAACGGGTCGCACTTTCCACAGCCGCTACAGCAACGCCTCGACCCAAGCCGATTCCCTAAAGCCGGGAATCGCAAAGTCGTCGCCCACCAACAGCGGACGCTTGACCAGCATGCCGTCGGTCGCCAGCAGCTCGTAGCACTCCCGATCCGTCATGCCCGCATCCAGACGCGCCTTCAGGCCCAGCTCTCGATATTTCATGCCCGACGAATTAAAGAAGCGCCGCACCGGCAGTCCCGAACGAGCAATCCAGGTCGCAAGCTCATCAGCCGTGGGATTGTCCAAAACGATATCGCGGTCGATATACTCTACCCCGTGTTCGTCCAGCCATGCCTTGGCCTTCTTACAGGTCGAGCACTTGGGATATTCAACAAACAGTACGGTCATGGGAATCCTCCGAATATAGATCGGCCAACGCAGGCACACGCCACACGAGGCGCCTTCGTATGATGGGCCAATTGTAGCCCACGGGTCACACGCTAAACGAACCGTACCCCGAATCCGCGTTTGATGAACGGCAGCAGCTCCATTGCCTCGGGCGTGATATGGCCCGCAACGTTCATGCGCTCGTCACCGGGAAGATCGACCCGCGCAATCTCAAGCTCGCCTTCGTAGCGCCCATATCCGCTATTGCTCACAGCGATCGACCCCGCCTTTCGCGGCAGGCCGGCTCCGGCATCCGTCGGCACGGAATCCGGCTTATGCGTCGTACGTGACTCCTGAGACCTAAAGATGAGGACACTCGAGTCGGGCCGGTCGTGATGAATCTGCCCGCGCACATAGGCATAACCGGGCTCAAGCTCGCATTGCAGGTCCACGTATCCGGCGGAAACTTGAGCAAACTGCGCCCAGCCCGCATCGGAAAGATCGGGGTCGCCGACCAACACAATGTCGCAATCGGCGCCATGTGCAAGCTCAAGCATATTGAGAGCAACCTTTGACGCGCGACCGCGCTGCGTCTCGACCGTCGGCAGTCCCTCGAATACCGGCCCGCGAACGTTAGCATCGCCCGGCACAAAAGCCATGATTTCGAATCCAAGCGCCGCAAGACGAAGATTCACCCGAGCAATGTCCTCCAGAGCTAAACCGGTATAAGGCTTGGGGTAAAAATTGTGGCAGGCGGCAAAACGAGTCACATCGGCACCGGCCTCACGCCACGATGCGATTTCATCAGAACTCACCGTCGATGCATTGACCACTATGCGAAATACACCGGACAGCTCCGCGACCCGTTGGGCGCTAAAGCCATAGTCCAAACGAAGGTATTCCAACCCCAGATCGCGCAGGTCCTCGATGCGCTCAAGCCCGAGCAAACCGCACGTGCGAGGCCCCACATCGGCAATGAGCGCAATGCCGCGGGCGGAGAGCAGCGACAGCACATGACGGACCTTATCGGCATACGCCGCTCCCCCATCCTCGGGAATATGCAGTGAGGTGAACGCGTAGCGCGCACCCGCCGCGGCACCACGCTCAATCGTCCGCTCAATATCCTGCAAAGGGCTGGAAAGATAAATCGAAATACCCGTTTTCACGCTACAACGCTCCTTTAAAAAAGGCCGGCGGAGCAGTTAGCCCCGCCGGCACAACCATAGCATCAAGAAATCTGCCGCGCGCCGCGAACCCCGAGCAACACGGCTCGCGATATCAAACTACTCGCCAAAGAACTCATTGATCTTCTGCTCGTCGACGCCAAAGAACCACGTCAGGACAAAGCCGGCGGCATAGGCAAGCAGCATAGCGGCAACGTAGCCGAGCTGCTGGCCAGGAACGACGATCAGCAGGCCAAACAGACCGGAAACGCCCTGAGAAACCGTGCCGATGTGAAGCAGCGCCGCGAGCGCGCCGCCAAATCCGGCACCCAGGCAGGCCGTCACAAACGGACGAACGAGCGGCAGCGTAACGGCATACATCAGAGGCTCGCCCACACCCAGGATTCCAACGGGAATGGACTCTGCGACGTACTTCTTGAGCTTGGCGTTCTTGGTCTTAAAGTACAGCGCCAGACCGGCACCGACCTGGCCGCCGCCAGCCATCATAAGGATGGGGAGCAGGTAATTGATGCCCTTGGTAGCGCCGTCGGGATCGTTGAGCATAGCGTGGATCGGCGTGAGCGCCTGATGCAGGCCGACGGAAACCAGCGGCAAGAAGCCTGCCGACAGGATATAGCCGCCCAGGACGCCCAGCTTCTCGAAGATAAAGGTCAAAACGCTAAAGATGGCAGTCGTCAGCCATGCGCCAACCGGCTGGATGACGAGCATCAGAGCAAAGGCGCCGATGATGAGCACCAGCAGCGGGGACAAGAACGTGTCGAGTGCGTTGGGCATAACCTTGCGAATCTGACGCTCCATCCAGGCAAAAAATGCGCCAGCGATAAGAGCCGCGATCATGCCGCCCGCTGCGGGGTTGTACTGCGCATTGGTGAGCGGCAGCAGAATGGCAGTGGCAGGATCAGCCGCGCCAGGCGCAAGCAGGGGCATGGCACTGTTGGCGATACACATCATGCCGGCGATGCCGCCCAGCGCAGCGGAGCCACCAAACTCACGCGCCGCGTTATAGCCCACCAAGATGGGCAGATAGGCAAACAGGGCCCAGCCCATGGAACGAATGCCCTGGTACCACCACTCGCCTGCAAGCGCGCCTGCCGTCGAGACGTTAATGACGTTGCAGATACCGTTGATGAGGCCAGCCGCAATGATGCCGGGAAGCAGGGCGACGAAGACATTGGAAATCTTCTTGAGGAAGGCCTGAACCGGCTTGGACTCGTACTTTGCCTTCTGCGCGGCCTTGTTTGTGGCCGCAGCGTCAACCACGCTCTCGTCGGCAACGCCTTTCGCAAGGCCGGTGAGCTTGGAGAACTCCTCGAGCACCTTATTCACCTTGCCCGGCCCCAGCACGATCTGCATCGTGTCGTCCTCGACCAAGCCCATCACGCCGTCGAGTGCCTTAATACCCTCCGTGTCGACGCTGCCCGTGTCTTTGACGGTCACGCGCAGGCGCGTCATGCACGCCGCGTTTGCGAGCACGTTGTCTTTACCGCCCAAAAGGTCCAGCAGCTTTTGAGCCAGCTCTTTGTTCGTCATAACTCCTCCTTGTATTGGGTATCTCGTTTGGATGTCATATCAGCTCACGCCGCGCACCTATTGGGCATCGGCATTGCTCTTCTCATGGCCACTCACCGCAGCACGGACATGGCCTCGCGCTCGCTCAAGAGCTACCGCAGCCTGCTCGACATCGCAGTCCAGCAGTACCGAGACAATAGCGGTTTTTACGTGGCCGCCGGCATCTGCAAGCGCCTGAATAGCGCGCTCGCGCGTGCAGCCGGTCGCCTCCATCACGATGTTCTGGCCGCGCACCACCAACTTCTCGTTCGTCTGCTGCACATCGACCATCAGGTTTTGGTATACCTTGCCGATCTTGACCATGGCACCGGTCGAAATCATGTTGAGAATGAGCTTTTGAACCGTTCCCGCCTTGAGCCTCGTTGAGCCGGTCAGCACCTCGGGACCGGGCACGGGTTCAATGGCAAGATCTGCACTCTCCCCGATCTTCGACCCTTGGTTGCAGGCAATTGCAATGGTCTTGCACCCAGTTGCCTTGGCGTACACAAGGCCGCCCACCACATAGGGAGTACGACCGCTTGCCGCCAGGCCAACGACAAGATCCTTGTCCGAGAGTCCACGCTCCCGCAGGTCGCTCGCGCCAAGCTCCTCGCTGTCTTCGGCACCTTCGACAGCCTTGATAAACGCCGTCTCGCCTCCGGCAATGAGCCCGACAATCAGATCGGGTGACACGCCAAACGTGGGCGGACACTCCGAAGCGTCGAGTACACCCAGACGACCGCTGGTGCCTGCGCCCATGTAAAAGACGCGCCCGCCGCGCTCGAGTGCCTCAGCAGCCCAGTCGATTGCTGTGGCAACCTGGGGCAACACCTTCGTGACCGACTGGACGGCACGAAGATCCTCATCATTCATCGTCGTGACGATTTGCAGCGATGTCATCGTATCGAGGTCCATAGACCTTTGATTACGCTGTTCGGTCGTGAATTTTGTTAAATCGAGCATTTCATTCACCTCATCTTTCCTGTTTCTCGATGTAGTTTTGCTTAATGACATGCGTCGCCCGTTCGTAGTCGCTGGCAACGTAAGCAGCGTACAGGGCATCGACAACCATAAGCTGGGCCATACGCGAAGCCATGGCACCGCTGCGGACCAAGGGCTCACTCGCAGCGACGCCGAGCACGGCATCGGCCATGGTGGCAAGCTTGGATGATCCATCTACTTTGGTCACGGCCACAACGGGACAGTTGTGACGTTGGGCCTCGGCGGCGCAGTCCAGCACCTCTTGCGTCAAGCCCGAGTAGCTAAAGGCGATTGCCATATCGCCCTCATGCATGTTCTTGGCACACAAGAGCTGATCATGCCAGTCGTCGTACAGATGGCACTCTTTGTCGACACGCATGAGCTTTTGCGCCAGATCGTGCGCGACCAAACGAGAGGCACCGATACCGAACAGATTGACCGCGCGTGCCCGCTTAAGATAGGCCGCACATCGCTCCAAGACGGTGTAATCGAGCGTTCGCGCCGTCGCTTCGATCGTGCGCACGTTGCTTTTCATCACCTTCCCCACGATACGTTCGACGCTGTCATCCATGGAGATGTCCTCGAGGGCAACGTCTTTCTTGTCACCCAAGAGCGCCAGCTCGGCAATCAGTTCGCGCTGGAACTCCTTGTAGCCCGCAAAACCCAAGCGCTTGCAAAAGCGCAAAATGCTCGAGGGCGAGGAGAACGTGGCATCGGCAAGACCGCGGACGGACAGCCCGACCACCTCGTGCGGATGAGCGCTTACATATGCGATGACATTGCGTTCCGCCGGGCTCGCGCTGAGCTCACGCTCGCGAAGCCGCAAAAGCAATCCGTTTGCCATCTCAAACACCTCCGTTGAGAAGAATTAAAGACCAACGAACGATTCGTACCGGATACAAACAGCTTTTACGGTACATTGTGCCGCATCGTGGCGCACAAAGGGCGAGCGTTCTACCGCTCGCCCCTCAAATCCGACCGCTCGGAAATACGCGCGACACAAAATAATTCAACAAGATCGCATTATCAAAAACGGACTTGTTACCGGCTAGCGCCTCGCATGGGCGCCGATCGGCCGAGTCGCATGGCGCACCAACACCGCTGCCAGCAATACCAACAGCATCGCGGTAACATAGCCCGCAGCATCGAATCCTAAATCGATAACGTCGAAATGCCTGCCGGGAACAAAGATCTTATGTACCTGATCGCCAACGGAGCAGACGGCGCAAAAGAGCAACACGGGCACGCAACGGGAGCATACGCTCCACGGACGCCTGGAAAAGCAAACCACGACCACCGAGGCGAACAATCCGACGAAGAAAAACTCTACGGTATGGGCAACGCGACGGACGTTCGTGCCCACCCACATGCGAATGGAAGCAAGTCGGCCAGACCGGACATTCGAAGCAGCCGAATCGGTGTCCCCAGTCATCCCGTTCTCGGTCTGAGCTTCACTCGCGACATCGGCAGCCTGTACGCCCGTAGCTTGACCCTCCACCACACGCGCGATGGACTCGCTCAGCAACGACGTCTCCACCGCATTTTGCTCCGTCAGCACCCAGATGCCCGCCAGCGTTGCAGTAAACAGAACGATCGCGGTCCATCCGATTATTTGTTTTACGCGCGCCAAGGGCCTACCTCCTTTTTTGAATATCAGCGAGTGTAGCCCCAAATGGCATCGTCACCGTATCAAAATTTGAATCGCAACAGGAAGCGCCAAAGCGGCGCAAACCCCTACCCCGCCTCGCGCATCCAGCGATCGAACGTCCCCACGCACACGCCCAGGCACTTTGCTGCCTGGCTGCGGGTAATATCGCCTGCCTCATAGCTATCGCGTACCAGCTCAAACTGAGGAGGGCACGGCTTGCGAGGTCGACCGAAACGGACCCCTCGCGCCCGCGCCGCCGCAATCCCCTCCGCTTGGCGCCGATGAATATTCTCGCGCTCCACCTGCGCCACGTAGCTCAGCAGTTGTAGCACAATATCGGCAATCAGGGTATTGGTCACATCCGGCGCGCCGCTGGCCCTGGCGCGCGTGTCAAGCAATGGCATGTCCAACACCACAATGGCAACCCCGAGCTCCTTGGTAATGCGTCGCCATTCCTCAAGAATCTCGGAGTAATTACGGCCAAGTCGGTCGATAGAAAGCACCACCAGCACGTCCCCGTCTCCCAAGATGTGCAGCAGCTCGCGATACCGCGGGCGATCGAAGTCCTTGCCGCTCGCATGGTCGGCATAAATATTCGCCGAGCCCACGCCATAGGCGCCCAGCGCATCCAGCTGCCGATTTAGATTCTGATCGCGCGAACTCACCCGCGCATAACCATACACCGTCGCCATCTCATCCCCGCTTTCTTGTAAACCTGCCAAAAAGGGACAGGTTTATTTTGGTAGGTTTTACCTCTCGAATAGCAGGTAAGCGGGCGGCCGAGCAGACGGCAAGGTAGCCATGATCCAAATGCGGAGGGCGGCCCCGAAAGACCGCCCTCCGCTCTCCCGCCATGAGTCGAGATTTGGCTAATGGATAAGCTTAAAGTCCAAGTGCCCACGCGTGGTATTGACGCGCGAGACCTCGATAATCACGCGCTGGCCCAGTTCATAGCGAGTCCCCGTGTCGGCGCCCGTCAGCGTAAGCGCATCCTCGTCGAACTCGAACCACTCGTTGCCCAGACTCTTGATCGAAACCAAGCCTTCGACCTGCGTCAGGTCCAAGCGCACAAAGAGGCCCATGCTGCTGACCCATGAGACCGTTCCGGCATAGCGCTCGCCCAGGCGATCCTCATAGTACTGGGCAATCTTGATCTTTTGCGTCGCATGGCTGGCGGCATCTGCCGCGCGCTCGGCATCGCTGCATGCGCGGCAGATCTGCGGCAGAATGCGCGGCAGCGACTCGCGCCCCTTGCCGATCAGCCGCGGCGTACGGACCAAGGCGTCCTTGCCGCCGAGCTGCTCATAGGCCAACTGCAGTTTGAGCACGCGGTGCACCACCAGATCGGGGTAGCGACGGATGGGACTCGTAAAGTGGCAGTAGCACGGCGCGGCGAGCGCAAAGTGGCCCTCGTTGCGCGGCTTGTACAGCGCGCGCTGCATGCTGCGCAGAAGCAGCGTGTTGACGAGCGGTGCGTTTGCCGTACCGGCGGCAGCATCAACTGCAGCCTGCAGCTCATCGGGACTCCCCAGGGCAATACCGGCAGCACGGCGATCGTCGATGATGCCCAGCTGCGCCAGCGCAACGGCGGCACCGTGCAGGCTATCGGGGCTCGGATCCTCATGCACGCGATAGCAGGCCTCGATATCACGGTCTGCCAGCCACTCTGCAACGCACTCGTTGGCGAGCAGCATGGCTTCCTCGATAAGCGACGTGGCACACGAACGCTCGCGCGCCACAATCTGCACGGGTACTCCGTCCTCATCCAATAGAGCGCGAATCTCGGCCGTGTCAAAATCGACTGAGCCGCGGACGCGACGAATACGACGGCGAAGTTCGGCGAGTTCGTTGGCGGCGACAAGGAAATTGCCGAGGTCGACGTTGCAGCCGCGGGCGGCCTTCTCGCACGCAAGACCGCGCTCAAGCGCCTCCTCGCGCGAGGCCTCAGCAGCCGCAACATCCTCGGCCGCACCCTCCAGCACCCCATACTCCACCGCGCCGGCACGCACCAGCAGCGCCTCGGCGCCGTCATAGTCCATACGCACACGCGAGCGAATCACGCTGGGGTACGGATCGTAATGCCGCACGCGACCCTGCGCATCGAGCTCAATGTCAACGGTAAACGCTAGACGGTCCTCGTCAGGGCGAAGCGAACACAGGTCACAGGACAGGCGTTCGGGCAGCATGGGAAGCACGCGATCGGCCAGATACACCGATGTCGTACGATGGCGAGCCTCAAGATCGATATGCCCGTCCCAAGCCACATAGTGAGAAACGTCAGCGATATGCACACCCAGCTTGTAGCCACCCTCGGGCGTGCGCTCAAGCGAAATGGCATCGTCAAAGTCGCGCGCGTCGACCGGGTCGATCGTGATGACAAAGCGGTCGCGCAGATCGCGGCGGAGCGGGTCCTTAAGCGCCGCGGACACATCGAGCGAAAGTCCCTCGGCCTCGTCCAGCGCGGCCTCGGGATAGCTATCGGTATAGCCGTAACGCGCCATCACGTATTGAACGCCCAAATCGGGCGCGTCATCTCCGCCAATGCGGCGTTCGATCGTCACGGTGCCCGATTCCAGGCGCGTCGGGTAGGTCAAAATGCGCGCGACAACGGCATCACCCGGGTGGACGCCCAGACGATCCGCCGAGGTATCCTCGGGCAGAATGAAGAAGTCGGCCTTCAGGCGCGAATCGAGCGGCTCGATCACACCGAGCGGACCAGCGGTCTGGTACGTACCCACCACGCTTATGGCTGCGCGCTCAACCACGCCTTCGATCACGGCGCGCCGCTCACCGTGCGGGCTGTTCTTAATGCTCACGGCAACGGTATCGCCATCCATGATCTCGCGCTTACCGCGGCCCATGACCTTGTAGTCGCCGTTTTCGGTTACAACGTAGGCGCTATGCTCATGGAGCTGCACGCGCCCGGTCAGGCTCGGACGGCGTTCGCTGCGCACCGGCCCACGCTTATTTCGGGCACCGCGCTTATGCTTGTTATTGCGCCCCATGGCGCCTCCTTGCTATCGATGACGAACTCCAAAGAGTCTACCCAAATGATTCGCTTTCCTGCCGTTCCCTTGGGATCAAAAAACGGGCCGCCCCATAAGAGACGACCCGTTGGAAGGGATGAATTCCAGACATGCCTACACGCGCAGGTAGCGGCGCATGGCTATGGCAGAACCAAAGAGACCGATAATCACACCGACCAGAATCAGCGCAGCATAGGTCACCAGGTAGTACTGCATCGGCAGGGCAAACGACATCCAGCCGATGCTCTCCTGCAGACGCGGAATCATCAGATTGCGCAGCAGCTCCAGAACGCCGATGGAAAGCAGCGAGCCCAAAATGGCCTGCAGTACGCCCTCGGTGATAAACGGGCCGCGAATGAAGCCGTTGCTGGCGCCGACCAGACGCATAATCGCAATCTCACGACGACGCGCCGTGATGGACAGGCGAATCGTGTTGTTGATGAAGATGAATGCGATAAAGGTCAGAAGGCCAACGAGCACCACGGCGGCGATGCGGATGTAGTTGGTCACCTGGAACAGGCGGCTCACTTCCTCCTGGCCGTACAGCACGCTCGCGTTGACGTCGCCGTCATCCGCGATCTTCTGGAAGTCGGCGTTCTTCTTGAGCTTCTGGGCCGTGCTCTCGACCTTGGACGGATCGTCCATCTCAATTGCAAACGAAGCCGGCAGCGGGTTCTGGCCATCGAGCGCGCTCATGGTGGCGTCGGCGTTGCCCGACATCTTGCCTGTCTCTTATACACATCTCCGAGCCCACGAGACCCTCAGACATCTCGTATG
>UQTR01000010.1 GCA_900544065.1 uncultured Collinsella sp. | reverse complement strand
CGCGATTGGCGAAAATACGTTGGTGAAAATGGTGAAAAGTATATTGACGCTAACACTACATAGCGCGGGAGGTGTACCGCGTGCTCATGGACCCGAACCCCGACGGCGCCGCGCCGGAGGGCCCCGAGCTCGCGAGGATGCGCAAGGCGATGCGGGTGACTCAGAAGAAAGCCGCCGCGGAGCTCGGCCTGTCCGCAGCCACACTCGGGCACTTGGAACGGGGGAAACGGCGGTCGACGAAACTGGAGAGGAGGTATTACGAGCTCCTGTGCGAATTGCAGGGAGCGCTCCCGCAAACCGCCTCTTGACAACTTATAGGAGCGTCGGTTTTGTTGAGGCAAATTTGCCGGCTGCTCGGCATTTCCAAAAAAGCCTACTCACTTAGCCAGCGGGCAGCCAAAAAAGAACCGCCGCGACGTCGTTTGACTCCGTTGCGACGGTTTTTCGAGCATTTTCGCGCTGCCGAGGACGCAGACGCTCCTCATTTCTAGCGCTTACCGAGCAAGAAGGCGCTACTCTCCGAAAGCAGTCAAAAAAGCCCCGTCCCAAATTAGCTACCCTTTGCGCCGTTATTCCCCGGGGCGAATATTCGCGTAGAACTCGGCCCCGTCGTCCAGACGCAGGATCCCGACGCGGCCGAACTCGGAGCCCGTGGCGGCGGCGCAGTCGATGTCGATGCGATCGGGCACACCGGCGGTATCCTCGCCGCCCAAGCGTACAATCCGCCCACGGCCCGACTCCTCGTCGAGCCCCGCCAGACCGCCCACCTCGCAATAACGCCCGAGCGACACCGTGGGCGTGTGGCCGCTCACCACGACCGGACCCTTGCCCTCGGCAGAAAGCAGCCCCGTCGGCGCATCCCAATAGCCGTGACGAATCCACAGCAGGTCATCGGACGACTGCACCGCAAGCATTTGCTGAAGTAGCTCGCGATCGGCATCCACCGCCCCCGCACCATCGGCACAATCAACCCCATGTTCAAGCAAAAACGCCCGGGCCGCCTCGGTCTGGATGCCGGCATGTACGAGCAGGTACGGGCACTCGTCAGTCTCGGCCACCGCGTAGAGCGGCAGTGTCGCCATCCAACGCACGAGCTCCTCGTACGCCTCAAATTCCATATCGTTGAGCTGCTGACGGGTAGTCCAACCGCCGTTGATATCCCAGGTCTCGGCATCGAGCGGATCCTGGCCAATGATGGCATCGAGCATGATCTGCTCGTGATTGCCCTTGAGCACGCGAGCGTTGGGCAGCGAGCGCACGAGCTTGATAACGCCAACCGGATCGGGCCCGCGATCGATCATGTCACCCAGCACGTACAGCGTATCGTCGGACGCCAGCGAAATCTTGGACAGGGCCTCGTCAAGCGCACGCACGTGCCCGTGAGCATCAGATGTCACATAGATCGCCATGGAACGCCTCTCTTTACATTGCGGCCGAAGCCCAGCGCCGCAACTAAAACTTCAAGTTGAACTTAAACGTTACCCATTGTACTCCGTTGCAATAAAGCTGGAAAGGGTTGCATACCGCTAACGGTCGCCGCCGCCCACGCGCCCGCGCTCGCCGTTCACGGTGCACCGCCGGCAGCTGCTCCCCGACCAGCGTCGCACACGCCGCAGCCTCGTGTCGAAAATGCGCGTGACCGCAATCCAGACCCATAAACCCACCATCTTTGGGTACAAATAACCGCAGACAACTGACCGTGCCACGCCAACCATCCAGGAGCGGACACCATCCATGAACCAGATACTTCTCTTTATCGGCCTCGTCATCATTTTGTGCCTGACCATCAAACCCGTCGGCAAAAAGCTCCCCTTCCCCACCCTGCTCATCTTTATCGCGCTCGGTATGCTGCTGGGCGTCAACGGTCCGGCGCATATCGACTTTAGCGACTACGCGCTCACCGAAACCGTCTGCAGCACGGCACTGCTGTTCATCATGTTCTACGGCGGCTTTAACACCAATATCGACCGCGCCAAGCCCGTCACCGCGCCGGCGGTGCTGCTGAGCACGCTCGGCGTCGTCATCACCGCTGGCATCACCGGCGTGTTCGCGCACTTCGTACTGGGCTTCGACTGGATCGGCGGTCTGCTGCTGGGATCGGTCGTGGCGTCGACCGATGCGGCGAGCGTCTTTAGCGTGCTGCGCGAGCACAGCCTGTCTCTGAGGGACGGCACCGACTCGCTGCTCGAGGTCGAATCGGGCTCCAACGATCCCGTCGCCTACATGCTCACCGCCGTGCTCGCCACACTCGCGACCGGCGGCGACGTTAACATCCCCGTGCTGCTGGCCAAGCAGATCATCCTGGGCGTGGGCCTGGGCCTTGCCATCGGCTGGACATCCAGCCGCCTGATCGAACGCGCGCACGCAACGGCCGAGGGAGCGCAGACCATCTTCTTGTTCGCCGTGGCCATCGTCGCCTACGCACTGCCGAGCTATCTGGGCGGCAACGGCTTTTTGGCCGTATACCTGGCAGGCATTGTGCTGGGTGCGAGCGACATCACCGGCAAGGTCGAGCTGGCGCACTTCTTCGACACCCTCACCGAGATGGCCGAGATGACCATCTTCTTTTTGCTCGGCCTGCTCGTGACGCCCGCCCGCCTGCCGCAAATGCTGCTACCGGGCCTGGCACTCATGGCGTTTATGCTCTTTGTGAGCCGCCCCATTGCCACTGGCATGCTACTGGCGCCCTTTAAGACGAACCCCCGCCAGGTTGCGCTCGTAAGCTGGGCGGGCCTGCGCGGCGCGGCTTCGGTCGTCTTTAGCCTCTTTGCCGTGGTGTCCGGCGTTCCCGGTGGCCACGACCTATTTGACCTGGTGTTTGTGATCGCCGTGTCGAGCATTGTGGTGCAGGGTTCGCTGCTGCCGGCAGTGGCGAAGAAACTCGACATGATCGACGCGGAAGGCGACGTGCGCCGCACCTTTAACGACTACCGCGACGAGGACGGCATGTCGTTTGTCAAGCTCAAGGTGGGCGCGGGGCATCCGTTTGCCGGTCGCTCGCTCGCCGATATTGGCAGCGTAACGGACATGCTGGTGGTCCTGGTGCTGCGCGATGGCGCGCACCCGGTGCTGCCCAATGGCGATACCGTGATTGAAGAAGGCGACCTGTTGGTGATGGCCGCTCCAACGTTTGAGGAGCGTGCCGAGGTTACGCTGCGCGAGGTCACCGTAACGCCCCACGGCCGCTTTGCTGGACAGCGTCTGCGCGACGTGCCGCAAGGCAAGCACCCGTTTATCGTCGTGATGCTCAAGCGCGACGGCCAAACGATCATCCCCGACGGCAACACCCTCATATTCGCCGGCGACGAAGCCGTCATCGCCACGCTGGCGTCGTAGCGGCAAGGGGATAACCGTCCCGAATTGGCTACATTTGAGCATCAATCGCCCCGGCTGGGGTCTCGTTGCGGACAATTAGTGCCTCTCAAAACTAAGTGAGTAGACTTTTGTAGAATCGCCGACCACGTCACCAAAGCACAAGTCTGTGACCTGCGGGTTTGTTGAAGCAAAATTGTCGGGTGCTCTGGATTTCCAATAAAGCCTACTCACTTAGCCAGCGTGCAGTCAAAATAGAACGGTCGCGAGCTCATTAGACTCCATTGCGACGGCTTATCGCGCATTTTCGCGCAGCTGCGGGTACAGACGCCCGTCCCAAATTAGCTACCTTAGTCATCATCGACGGCAAAGTCGCGGAGGTCGAGGCCTTCGCGTTCGGCTCGGGCTAGGAGCTCTTGGGGCGACTCGTCCTCGATATCCACTACGTCGAGCATGGCAGCGGGAAAGCCCACGCCGGCCGCACTCCCCGCACGATCGAGCAGACTCTCGCGCAGCTGGTCTACATCAACTTCAATTTTCATGGTGAAACCTCCCGCCAAACCAGGCCCTTACTCGTCAGTGCCGAGCTCATCCACGGCAGCAACAAAAGCCGCCGCTTGCTTTTCGTCCATCTGAGTGGCCAGGCGCCCCACGGGCTCATCGTAGGCGAACTGCACCTTATCGATAAAGCAATCCCAAGCACGCTCGTCCACACGCACAGCGGCCTCGCAATACTGGCTGAGCTTTTTGAGTCCATACCAAAACGCATTTACATGGCGCGTAGGATCCTCATCCAGCACGCCATCGTAACGGCGTCCGTTAAACTCCTGCATGCGCGCCACGGCAACCTCGAGCGAGTCGCCGTCCTCGGCCGAAGCCTCATCCACAAGCTCGGGAATCGGAACCTCACGGCGAACATCATGCCTGGTAGCGCCATCGTACTCGCCCACCAGCACGTCTTCGTCAAGCCGTGAATCGTAGTCTAAATAGCTCGAGCCCCGGCAAATCCCATGCGGTGAGCCAGAGCCAAACGCGCAGAACAACCCGCCGTCGGCAACAACGCGACGGTAGGTCTCAAACGACTTCTTAACCTGAGCGAGCAACTCGGAAAGTTCTCCGGTATCACACGCCATCTCGCACGCAACGCACGCAGGCTTCGGCAGCCCCGAAGGCTCCACCGCACTCCCCGCAACGCGGGCGGCGCGCTCGGCCCGATACGCCTGCGCCGCCAAGCGCGCTCGCTGCGCAGCGCCGCGCACGTTGGTAAGTTCACGCCCCAACGCCACGTCATTAGCAACATCGCCAGCCAAATCGCCCGTAAACCCGCCAGCGCCCTGCGACCCTGTCGCGCTCAGCTCAGACTCAAACGTCGCTGTGATCATGCCCGCAAGGTCCGTTGCGTCGGCGGCACAGCGCATCTGCTCCAGCTGTGTACATAGCAGATCGGCATCCAGGGGCACGGCCTCGGCAACGCGCACGTCACTCAAACGCGCCACGTCCTGCAGCACCATAGCCCCCGCAGCATCGTACGCCGCTCGCACCTTATCCGCCGTATTCGCACGTAACTTTACCTCGATAAACGCAAGTGTCTGTTCCAAACGGGCCAGCAGCTCGGCCTTGTCCTCCATGCGCAAAAAGGCAGCATAGCGACGCTCCATCCGCAGCGGGCCAACAATGCCCGCCTGCATGCGAGCGCATGCAAGCGCAGCGCCCTCAACGCGGCGAACATACCCGTCAACAGCCCGCACGGCAGACTCGCGCGCAGTGTGCTCGGCAGCCTCGACGCCCCTAAGCACGCCCAGCAGCTCACGGGAGCGCGCCTTGCGCACCAGTTCCCCGCAATCGTACTGCTCAAGCGCCGTCTGACGCTTGGCTACCGATTCAAAGCCAAACAGCTCGTCGAGCAACTCGCCAACGCAACGCTCGTCCGCCATGGCAAGGCCTCCCTACTCGAACACGCCAACACGCCCGCGGACCTACGCGCACGCAAGCCCGCACGCCCGCACTCCTACAGATCCAGAGCCTTTTTCGCAGCGTCAACCGGGTCGCCATCCATGTAGAACACCGGGCTCAGGCCCGAGATAATCTCGGACGAAACGCTCTGCAGGCCCGCAATGGCACTCAGCGGCAAAATCACGCGCTTGGCGCCGGCGTTTTTGGCCACGCGCATAATGTCCTCGAGCCCGCGGATCTCGTCCATAGAGCCCGACATGCGCAAGATTCCCGGAATCGCCAGCGCAGGCATCACCGGGCGGTTGCACGCCGCAGAGCAAAGTCCCACAAACTCGGCGAGCGAAACTTCCTCGGACAGGCCCTTGCCCTGCAGGTCGTTGTAGAACAGCAGGTAATCCTTGGAGCCAATGTGCATGCCCGGCGCCACGCGGTTCGCCAGGTTCACAAAGTTGTCGAACGCGGCCTCCAACGTATCGCGCACCGGCTTGTTAAAGGCCACGCCCTCGTGCTTAAACTTGCACTCGCCGGCAACGGCCTTGTTCTCCAGCTTGTACACGGCGACCTCGCCGCCCTGCGACCTGCCTACGCCAAACACGTGGCCGGACAGCAGCGGCCCGTCGGGAATCAGCGTGTCCTCGCTCTGCTCGGGCACACGCACCACGTGCACGTCCTGCGGATTGTCGGCATCCATATAGCCCAGGTTGACGTCGATAAACTCGACGCCCGCCATAATCTTGAGCTGCTCCTTTACGCGGCGACGGCCCTCGATGGCGTAGTCCAGCAGCCAGCGCACATCGTCCTTGTCCATGGCCTCGTCGGGGAACAGCAGCTTTGCAAGGCCGCTAAAGGTCTTGCGCACGGCAATCTCGTCGCGCTTGTTAAAGTCGCTGTTAAAGCGGAAGTAACGGTCGATATGGTGCGTAAAGTCCTTGCGGCGCATCTCCTTGCAAAACTCCGACAGGCAGTCGGTGATCAGGCCATAATGCCCGGTCAGCAGGCTCGAGCGCATCTTGGGAATCTCCCAGCCCGGCAGGTAATAGTGGATACGGTCGAAGAAGGCCGAATCGTTGTTAAACTCCGGCGGGAACGGATCAAACAGGTGCGTGGTCTTAAGAACGTTTTGCACGGTGTCGTTGATGTTGCCCTCAAAGACCATGGAGGCATCGGCGTTAATCTGGTCGCGGCCGCGCGCGTAGCTGCCGCTCGCCATATAGTCCTTCATGATCTGCACGGCATTGGTGTCCTTAAAGCGCATGCCGGCGACCTCGTCGAACGTCACGCAGTCCCAGTGGCCCACCAAGCCCACGCGGTCGGCGCGCATGGAGTTCATGCGGCCGAACAGGTTGGCCGTGGTGGTCTGGCCGCCCGAAAGCAAGATGGCGTAGGGCGAGACCTCTTTGTAGATATGGCTCTTGCCGGTGCCGCGGGGACCCAGCTCGCACAGGTTGTAGTTGCGCTCGATGAGCGGCACCATGCGCTCGATAAAGTGCAGGCGCTCTTTCTCGGAAAGCTCACTGGGTTCGTAGCCAGCCGAGCGCAGCAGCATATTGAGCCACTCGTCGCGCGTAAAGTACTGGCGCTCGTCGATCATGGCATCCAGGTCCAGATTGGGCATCTGGATGGGCGTGAGCGACGCCACGCTAAACGGAGAGTCCTCGGGTCCGCGCTTTTTGCGCTTGGCCTTGGAGCGGCGCGGCGCATCGTCGCCAAAGACCTCCATGCCAAACTCGTCTTCCTCATCCAAGGGGTGACGATACTCGATGCTCATAATGCACCAAATGCCGCCCTGCAGAATCTTGGAATAGTCGCGCACGTACTCGGCCGGCATCACAAACGGTTCGATGGTCAGATTGGCAAACGATGCCACATAGATGTCTTTGTACTCGTCGAGCTTGGCCGTCACCTTATCGATGATGGTAAAGCGGCCCAGTTCGCGAATCTTGGACTTAATGCGCTCAGACTCGTCGGGACGCACGTAGTTATCGGTGAGGATCCTGCGGATGCGATCCAGGCCCTCTGCCACGGCTTCCTCGTCATCGGTCGAGCAGTACATGCCCAGCAGGTACTCCAGCACAAAGGTTGGCACGTTGGCGCCGCGCTTCATAAGGGCCGTCAGGTCCTTGCGCACGATCTTGCCAGCAAAGTGCTCGAGCAGCTTGCCGTCAAGCCCATCCATGTCGTAACCGTCGTCCTCGGGGGCCTCGGCCACAGCCTGGTCATAGCCATCGGTCGAGGATCCGTCCTCGGCGGGCACCGCAGCCCCCACGGGCGCGGTAGTCTCAGCCTCCGCAGCAGGCACGGCCTCCGCAGGCACCACACCCTCCGCCGGCGCATCCACATCAATCGAGGGGACTTCCCACAGATCGTCGTCATGGCTATCAAACATAGGGCACACTCCTAAAAACCAAAGTCAGCAACAGGGGCAAACGAAACAGCGATGGTGTACGTCTCGCGCCAAACGATCTTGCCCGTCTCGCGCTCGCGGCAGACCAGATAGTACGGACCCTTGACCGAGAATCCATCCGCTGCATGCAACGCAAACTTGGCATGCACCACGCGCTCCTGCGAGTTAACAGAAGTCTTGTTAGCATGCGCCTTGACCGTATCGCTCACCTCGTTGCCACTTGCATCGGTAAACACCAGCTCGTACTCGCACGGCAAAACCTTGCCTTGGGCGGGTTCTTCCTGGATCAAGTTGACCGAGAAGAGCGAGTTGGTCACTCGGCGTCCCTCACTTAGTACGCGCAGCGTCGCCGCGCGCGTGTCGACAAAGTCCTTGGAACCTGAGCGCGCACGCCAAAAACCGATAACGGGCACGCAGAGCTCCTGCAGGCTCATGCCGCCGTGGACGTAGTTGTTAGTGCCGCCGGGACGCTTGAAGTGCACATTCTCGCGCGGGGCAAACCCCTCAAAACCGGCGCCCAAACGTCCCATGTCAACATTAACAAACACCTCGCGTACCTCGTCCGAAAGCTCGCCCACGGCCTCGTTGGGCACCACCAGATGACGCTTGCCGCACATGACGGGAGCGTCAAGGACAGGAAGGTCCGGCTTGCCGAGCATCTGGTACTCGCTGAGCTCCCGACGCGTGTAGATAAAGCCGTGGTCCGCCGTTATAACAACACGCGCGCCCGGGGCGTCGGTGCACACGCGACGCGCCAACGCGGCAAGTTCCTCCACGGTGTCCGTGCAGGCATCGAAGACGTCATCCTGCGTAGCAGCCTTCTCGCCCGTGGCATCGATCTTGTTGTGGTAGAGATAAACGAGTTTGGAGTCCTTAAGCAGCACCTTGCGCTCGGTTCCCGCCATGTTGAGGTATGCGCTCGAGCGCAAAGCACGGGCCGTAGGCTCAACATGGGTAAGCACGGCCTCGCGTTGCGGAGTCGTTGCGGTGGGCATGCCGTCAGCCAACACAAACGAGCCATCCGCTGCAAGCTCAAGCGCTTGGTGTGGCAGCAGCGCGGGCATGCCCAACTCAGTAATGGAGGGAAAGACCGCCTGCATGCTAGAGACCTTGACGTTGCCGCCGCGCTCGCGCTCGAGCAGCGCCGCAACGTCGCGGGCCACCTCATAGCGCAACGCGTCACTCACGATAACGACTGTCGTTTTAGCAGAGCCCACATAGGTGGGCAGCACATGCCAGTAGAACTCATCCTGCCGTGCGGGACCATCGATGTAGCCGCAATCGGCCCACTCCCCTTGCGCAGCAGCCGCCCAGCAGACATTGGCATCCGCCAAGAACCAGTTGCTGTAGAGATTCTCCGCCCAGTCCGCCACGGCGCGGGCAGGTTCCTCGAGCGCATCGCACTCGACGGAGCGTGCCCGCAGATACGCGGTGCACATATGGCGATAGGCAGCATCCATGGCATACCAATCGGACGAATAGGCATCCCACACCTGCTGGGGCTGCGCCAGATGGAAGCCGCCCGCGTGCGACTGCCTAAACGCGCACATATCGGCCACAGCGGCAAGCAGGTCAAAGTAGCTCTCGACACGACGGTACCAGCTTAGGTCGCAGCGACGCGCAGCAAATGCGCGCGCATCCTCAACACGGTCCGCGCCCTGGGCAAACGAGCAGAACAGCTGCGAGAGCACGGCCTCATTGACGCACGGAAACACATCAAGCGAGGTCAGCACATCGATCGGCAAGGTCTCGAACCGTGCAAAGAGTCCGCGGGCGTCCTCAACCAAACGGCAAATCTCAAATAGGTCCTCGCTCGACGCCTGGGTATCGGCGGTCTGGTCCCACGTACGCACCGCCTCAAGGCAATAGGAGCCGTAGGCGGGAGCCACATAGCTTTCGAGTCCCTTGAGCGCTCCCTCGGGAAGCGCGGTAGACGCCGCCGTAAGGAGCACATGGGATGAAAGTATAAGCAATGAGTCGCGCTCATACAGCGGTCCCTCAAGCCCATAGCAGCGAAGCATAAAGGCAGAGAGCACATCGCGCACGCAGTACTTGTCCATCAACTCGGCCAGCGCCTCGGGACCCTCGTGCAGCAGCATGGTCATACAGCCACGCAGCACAAACGCGGGGCGCGCGTCACCAAGCTCTTTACCGCCAAAAATCACCGTAAGGATGCCGAGTTCGATATCGGATGCGCCCGAGGCATGCGGAACACACGCGGCAAACTTAGCGCAGCGGGTCTTGGCATCAAAGAACGTCTTGTGCTCGCGCAGGCTCTCGCGCACGGCGTCGATATTCTCGATGCCTAGCTGATCGGCCAAAAGCGAAAGATAGTCAGCCTGGAACTGATCGGCATACAGCTCAACATCGGCAAGCCAATCACCCTCAAGCCTGCCGCGCGGGCAACGGCGATACAGCAAGATATCGCTCGCAAGGTCATCGCGGTTGATGAGCTTCTTGACGGCAAACATACGGCCCTCGCAGGCCTCAACAAACCGAACTGGGCGCTCAAAGTCACCGTGAGCGGGCATAACGCCGTCATCAGTCCCCGCACCGTCGAAGCCCTCGGCGGCCAAACGTTCAAACTCAGGAGCAAACTCGCCGTCCGCATCGTGCCAAACCACCACACGGCGGGGCATGCATGCGAGCAACGGTTGCAAAAACCGCAACTTGAGCTGTTCTTCTACATCGATCTTGGGCATGAATATCCTTACCGTATCTGCAGTTACTTAATCCTTGCTAGCACATCCTGAAACTTGGCGTAGTTGACCTTGACGCCGTCATCCAGGTCGATCTTAATCATCTGGTCTGCCAAGTGGTGCAGTTTCTCCTCGTAGGCAATGGTCTCTTTGAGCTGGTCGTTGAGCTTTTTGATGCGCTTATCCAAGCGCACGCGCTCGCCGCGCTCGGCACTGACAAGGGCATCGTTGGCATACCCGATCTGGGCACGGTAGCGCTCCTGCTGCTCATGCACATAGTCGGTGCGGATGCGAGCCAACAGGTCAGGCTGGTAGCGATGCATGCAAACAAGGCACTTGAAGCCGTTCTTCTTGCCGCTGTCGAACAGCCAGTAGATGGGGCGCTTCTTATAGGTCTGGCAGTGGTCCTTAAAGAAGTCCTTCAAAAAGTAGGTGCGGATTACCTCGCGCGAGGTACCCTTGCCGCCGAGTGCCTCGGCAATAAAGGCCAGGTTCTGCTCAAGCGTCTCCTCGCCGTACACGGTGCGCACAAAGTCGATAAAGTAGCGCACGATGTCGTCGTCAAAGTACTCGTCGTCGGTGATGGGCAGCACGTTGTCACTATCGGGCATAAAGGTCACATGCGCGGGATCGGGCATCTTTGCCAGATAGTCGTCGACCGTGGCGCCCTGATCGGCCAGGACAAGCCCGTCCACATCCAGCGAATAGCGGCCAAACATGCAGCCAACGGCATAGCTTATAAGCGAGGTGATCTCGTCGCGCTTGGTACGCACGTATTTGTTGCCCTTATAGCTCTCGGGAATCTCGTCGGCGGTATCGAAGATGCGAGCCACCGAAACGTACTTATCCTCGACCTCGATGGGCGCTTCGCCTTCCATGTTGTAGATCTTGGCAAAGATTCGGTTGAGCTCTTCCTCGTTAGCGCGAAGCTGCTCAAAGCGAGCATTAACCTCGGCCTTGTGAGCCTCGTATTTATCGGCCAAAAGCGTTGCCATTATGCCGCCCTTCGTTTCCATGGTCTTGTAATTAATCGGTCGCCGTAAAGGAATCAGGCTCGGCGTTAAGCCCTATGCGCCGCGCGGCGCCGACGAATTTCTCGTTCGAAAGCAGCTAATTCGTCTTAGTTGCGCGAAATGAAATCGCTCTCCTATCAAATGGAAGCTTGCAAATCGACTTCATGCCACACGCATTTGCCAAACATTCCCGATGCTGGACTAAACTCAAATGCGCATTCTCGAGATTCGCTCCCTTCCGAAATTACAAGGAGCAATCGAGAGCCCCCCAACAGATGGTGAGCGGCCCCACAGCGACAAATCGCATGGTAATCTTGCGAACCGACTGTCTTCTCGGTAATCAAAAATGAAAGCTTCGCTAAACCAGATGGATCAAAATAAGGGGCATTATGAGCGGGAACGTCGCACATGTGTGGCTCCCTACACTTTATTAAATCGAGCTGCAAAACCGCATCCGTAATCGCAAAGTCCTCTGACTTTTCCTGCTCAACGCACTTCAGCTCAATGCATATTTCTCTAGTCTCACCACGCAGAAAACAATCGACCGCCTGTCGGTCGTAATTTTGTGGTTCATAAATACAACAATCAGACATGGTTATTACCTTTCGAAACTACAGCGTCCTTGCGGAAGCAGCTTATCTTTGGATAATTTGATCTATTGCACTTCCGGCAATAATACCCACGGCATCGGCAGTCCACTTCAGCGCCGTAGGCGTCTCATTCATAGCCTTGTCATGCTGACCGCGGCCAATCAAAGCAAGGCCCTTTTTCGTTATTTGTAAGCCAACACCTTCTTGTGAAAACGCCAAATAATCGGCATCCTTCAACGACTGAATGCACCCAGCAACATCGACTGCAGGAATACCCAAAACAGAAACGTCGATTTCGGAAATACGCTCGTTTTCAAGCTCGATAATCTGCCACAGCAGCTCCCTAATGATGCATGCATCTATGGGACGCTTCGCATCACAGGGAATGATCCACCTGAATGGGAAAGAGGTTTCTTTTACCGCACCATAAATCAAATCAGCCCTACACCAGGCGGAAACATCTCGTTTATCGGCGTTCCACTTTTCAGCACACTCCGCTGTAGTTCGTTTCGTCTCTTCGACAAGTTTGTAGGATTTGGTCACAATGCTCACCTACAACAGCGGATGACGTTTGAAATCCCAAGAGGTTTCAAACGAGTCGTAGTCCGCCTTTGAAATTGAACGAGAGTCTTCAACGAGCGAACAGACAGTCGGTTCAGCGGCCTCATCTTGGATGATTGGCAACTGACCGATTTGGCCTACCTCAAAGTTTAGAGTCGGCGACATAAACGCCAAATCAATTTCGGCAATGGAACAGTTGCAGAAAGCCTGGATGTATCGAAGCTCGTTCGGCTCCGCAAAAAGACATGCTCCGGCTACCTCAAAAAGCATCCCTCGAGGCGCAAACCTAAAGGAGGCAAGGCTGGAAGAAATTTTAGACCAAGAGACTGCGGGCTTGAAGTAGTCGTTCTGGTTCTTGATCACAAAATCAGGTGTAGAGAGATAAGTATACTTGGACAGAATTGCCTCCTTCATCTCCCGACCGTCATCAAACCAATTAACCACCTCGTCGTAGTCACCCCACCACTTTCGATAGGAGCCGCCCCGAATAATCGGGAACCAACGGGAACCACTTTGCTTTGCCTCGGGCCTGCCGCTGCAATCTCGCGATGTGTTGGAAGGCACCACTTCCCACCATTTCCTCAAAAAGCGACCGTTATCACTCGTCGCCAAGCCCTGTCGCGGAGTAGCAATGGCATCGAGCCTCTTTCCTTTTGTGAACGATTCAACAAGAGCATCGCTGGCCCAGTAGGCTATGGGGGTGCCGGGGATCTGCTTGAAGGTGTCAGCGTTGCGGCGATAGAACCAACCGCAGTCGGGGTTTTGGATGGCCTCCAACGTCTTTCCTTCTTGCAACGACCAATGATCGAAATCGTTAAGACGAATATAGCCACCGCGATAGCCGGCAACGTGAGATCCACGAAGAACAAAAGTACAGACCTGCGCAGCTATACCATGGAAGCCATGGACAGAGAGCTGGATAAGGCTATCGATAGTGTTTTCTTCGATTATTTTGTTACGCAGCTTCTCAAACGAAGATAGGAACATCCAACTGTTTGAAGTAGTAATGCCGGCAAAACCAGAATCCTCGCACAGGTCAATAATACGCTCGATGAAGCAAGTGCATAGGTCGCTCTTCACGTCGGGGTAGTTCTTCTTGACCCACTTGGACATGAAGGGGTTAAAGCTGCTGCTGCCCATATACGGAGGATTCGCAACGGTGCAGATAAAACGACGGGACAGCTTCTCGCAGATGGCGGCAGCGCTTTCGAGCTTAGTTTTGGCCGTAGCGGCAAAAAGGTCATCGGAACAACTCGCGGCGGCAGCCTTGAGCTCGTCGATCTCGTCCTCTGAGGGATTGAGCAGCGAACCGATCTCGCCCAAATGACTCAGCTCCTCGGCGAGCTTCTTGTTACCCGGCAGCTCGTCCTCCCCTAGCGGGATGCTCGAGAGCACGGTAACGTCGGCGCGAACGCCACGCCTAAAGAAGCGACGGTCGTGCTCGCGGGCGCACATGGCAAGCGCCAGCTCCGCGATCTGTGCCGCGCGGGAATCGATTTCCATACCTGCAAGGTTTTTAGTAAGAATGAGCTCGGGAATCTCGCGCTCACGATAGCCGCGCTCCTCGTACATATGGAAGAGCAGCTCAAACGCATAGACCAAGATATGGCCCGAGCCGCATGCGGGGTCGCAGAGGGTTATCTCCTCGGGACTCGAAATGCGGATGAAGTCCTCGTGCTCAGCATCGGGCTCGATGTAATACTCCATGCGCTCGCGTAGCGAACTCCCCGGATTGTTGAGCATCCACAGACGGCCGAGCGAGTTCTCGACCATATAGCGCACGATCCACTCGGGGGTGAAGAGCTGCGTGGCGGGCGCGATGTCCGCCGCCGCTGCCTTGCGCTTGGACTTGAAGAACTCGTCTTTAACGTCGGCATTGTAGTACTGATACATCCAGCCCAGAACGGTCACGCCCTCGCGCCAGTCCTCGTCAGTGAGGACGGCATTGAGTTTGCCCACCACACTGTCAGCCATCATGAGGCCCTGGGGCAACAGCAGCTCCATGGCTCCGCCCACGCGTTCAAAGACGCCCGGCAGGCAATCGGCAAGCTCCTCGCACTGAGCAACAAACAGGTAGCGCCACAACGGTTCATCCAAGCCCGCCATCTTGAGCTCGGCTATGCGATCGGTATCGGCCGTCGTTATTTCCACGTCCAATGCGTTCTCCACGGCCTCGCTGCCATGGCTGCCGTCCGCACAACTTAGCATGCGCATACGGCTGGGAAGCCATCCGCATGCATCCATGAAGCGAATGGCCACGATGCGGTTGAACCAAGTGTAGGCCGCACGGTCGCGCAGCGCCTCGTGACCCACCTTCGCCTGCATGCGCAGCAGTTCGTCGCGTTGCTCAATCTCAGCCGGACTTAGGGGCAGGCCGTTGACGGTCTCGGACCCAACGGGCGCGGGTGCAGGTTCGGTGATGCCGTAGCGCACCATCTGCGCCTCCACGCCTTTGATGGGCTCCGTACGGGCCCAGGTGCAGAAGCTCTTAAGAGCAGAATCGTTCATGGTTGATGAGCCTTTCTAAACGCCATAAGCCACCGGTGCGCGCTTTGGCACCGGTGGCTCCGCGGGTTAGTTGATACGGATCTCGTCGTTTGCAGCGAGCGCCTGCATAAGGCGGGAGCGCAGGTCGTCCACGTAGCGCTCCACGTCCTCTGCGGACAAGAGACGACTCGGCTTGGCCAGATCGGCGCGGCGTACAGTCTTGATCTTGCGCTGGGGCTTGGGCGCGGGCACGGGAGCAGACGATGCGGCGCCCTTGTTGGAGACCTTCTTCACCACCTCGCCCGTAATCATGACCTCGGTGGTGCGGCGCTCGTTGTCCATACGCACGCGGGCCTCATCCACAGCGTCGTACATCTCGTTTGCCGCCGCACTGAGCCAGTCGCCCCAGTTAGTTGCAACAACGCTCAGTTCGTTGAGACTTTGAGCGCTGTGGGCACGGTTTTTGAACGACTCGTATTTGGTGCCGGCGTCTGCTATGGCATCCTTGGCCTGATTGACAAAGCCCTTTTGACTCTCGGCCTGCGCCCGCAGGTCTTGCAGATCGCTCTCGATGCGACACAAAAAATCATTGCGGCGGATGCCCAACAGCTTTTTCATGTCATCCTCGACGGGATCCATAAGCGGCTGCAGGTCTTTAATACGGCCGTAGGGCTTGGGATCTTTGAGGATCTCACGAACCTTTGCCACGTTCTCCACCGCACCGGGAATGTCATCGGAGGCATACTCGATACCCTCGGTGCGGCTCAAGAAATCCTTGGCGTGGTCAAACGCTGTTCGTTGATTGGACTCGAAGAACTCAACCACCTTGTCAAAGTCTTCCTTGGCATCGAGCAAACGCTCCTCATGCTTGGTGAACGTGGTCAAGAACGCCTCGGCCTCGTTCTGGTCCTTAAGGACGTCGGCCACCTCCGAGCGCATCTTCTCGCACTCGTCCTCACCGGGATACGGGTAGGCCGGCTTGATGCCCGTGTAGTAGTCGCGTGCCATGGCGAGGCACGCCTCGCGCAAGCCCTCAAGGCGCTCTTTGAGCTCGGCCACGAGCTTATCCTCGTTGGAGGGTACGGTCTTGAGATCAAACAGGTCACACATGAGTTCGCCCGTGGCGCGTAGCAACCGGTCGCTCATGCGCATGCGCAAGCGCACCTGGGCCTTATCGGCATCCTTGCGCAGGAGCGCCACCATGCGGCTGTCGTTAGCTTGAACCGTCTGACCGCCAAACAGCACCTGCGCGCGCTGCTCCACCACAAGCTGCGCCACCACATTTGCGATGTCGACCTCGCGCCAGCCAAAGGGCTTTTGCTGGTACTGGCGCTGGATATCGCCCATAGCGGTATCCAGGTGGCGCTGGTGCTGCACTTTGAGGTAGTCCTCGACCTCTTTGAGCGCACGCGTGTTACCTGCATCCATGCCAGCGAGCCCCACTTGAACGTTGCCCACCAGAGTAGAGCGAATATCAGAATCGCTCGTGACCGGCGCGCCGATATAGTCGGCCTTTTCAAAGACCACATCGCACAGCTGCGCCAGCACCTGCTCAAAGACCTGAGCGGGTTTGGCAGCACGGATCTCAATCATGCGCCCGTTGACGGCGCATCGTGCATGGAGCACCGCCTCAGCCAAAAGGGCGTCAGCCTCTTTCTCGTTAAAGTCCTTCTCGCGCATTTTGGCCTCGACAATCTGATGGGTACTCGGCGGTAGCTCCTGCAGATTGCGCGTCTGGGCGTACATGCGAATCTTAGCGGCGTTGACGAGTGGGGCCCAATAATCCACCTCGTCGCTCAAGGCCACGATGGCCTTATCCACGGATTTCAATGCCAGCTCGGCATCGTCCGAACGGCCCAGATCGCTGGCCATGGTCACCACGGAAAGTTCCATGCCGCCCATGCTGGTACCGTGGATTGAGCCGTCCACATAGCGGTCAAACGGAAAGTCGTTGGCCCCGCGGTTGAGTTTGCGCGCAGTGTAGATGCTTTCGAACAGGCGCTTCTTGATGTACTCAATCACCTTCGCGTTGTCGATCGGGGTGCGTGCGATCTCCTGCGCTATCTCCTGCTCCTCGTCGGTGAGGAAGCTATAGGTATCGCCCTGGCGTGCCACGTAGCTCTCGCGCTCCAAGCGGGCGAGAGATTCCTTGACGCGGTCCTTAAGGGCGCGCTTGTCCACGTCCAGGCTATCGATCATAAGGATGGAGATATTCTCGACCGTGGCCTTGACGTAGCCGATGTAGCGGATCAAGTACAGGAGCTTAAGAACCCGGACATCGTAGCTCTCAAGACCCTCTGCGTTTTCAGCCGCGCGCTCCGCACAGACGACGACCTGAATGATGCCGTGCTCCAAATCCTTGGAGATTGTGTCGAAGAAGCGCCAGAACGGCACGAGTGCACCAGTCTGGTCATGCTGGATGGCCTGAGCGCTCTCCTGAAACGCGCTCAGCATGGAGCGCTCGCCCGTGGACATGTGCTTGGCCTTAACACCGTGCTTGCGTACCTCGGTCATCACGTCGGGCAGAAGCTTAAACTGGTAGCCCACAAACGGGTAGCTGGCCACAAAATCCTTGGAGTTGGCGAAGCCGGCAAGGTCGGAGCGCGAGCCACCCTCAAAGGTAAAGTTGTTTTTGAGGACGGCGGCGTCTTGCTCGTAGACCTGTGCAAGCATATCGGCCGCCGGCGCGGTCTTCTCGAGCACACGGCGCTGGATAACCTCGTCCACGCTGGAGCTGGAGAGCGAAAGGCGGGTATTGAAGCGGCCTTGGATCTTTGAAAAGTCGTTGCCCACGGGCAGGCTCAGGTTGTCGATGGCCTCCTGGCTCGTGACCATCACCCACACGCGGCCACCGCAGGCGGCACCCAGCTCCTCGACGATGGTCTGAAGACTCAACATAAGGCTTGGATCCCGGTCGTTTGTAATAAACTGACCCACCTCGTCGACCATAAAGAGCAAACGGTAGTTGCCGCCGTGGGCCGCTGCCTGAGCGTCTACGTAGTCCTTGACCTTTTTGGCAAAGACATCGGGGGCCAAAACCTCGTCCTCAGAACCCTCAAGCCAGTTCCATGCGGCCTTTTCGCTCATGCCGAGCACGCTCTGCAGCACCTCGACGACGTCGTCCTCAAAGTAGCTGTAGGTGTCGCGGGTTTGGAGCCAGGACTCGCCGTTGACGCGCTCAAAGGCCTCGCGGAACTCCTGGGTCTTGCCCAGGGAATCGATGTGGTCCTCGAGCTTTGCAAGCTTTAGGTCCTCGCCGTAGAAGCCGCGCGCCTCGTAGAACATGCGCTCAAAGCCGCGAAGCAGCGCCGTGGGAGCCGTATCGCCCTGCTTCCACTGGCCCGCCTTGCTATCGATGTTAAAGAGGATGGCCTGCGTGGACACCGAGCAGGCGCGCTCCATGGCAGCCTCGACCATGGGGTCGACGATCTTGCCATCAAAGTAGCGGATGGCGCTCTTGCCGCCGATCTGGCGATTCTCGAGCAGGTAGCTCAACATCTTGAGGAAGTGCGATTTACCGGAACCGAAGAAACCACTGATCCACACGCCGATCTTGTCGGTGCGCACATCGATGGCATCGCCGTAGGCCTTGAAGAACGTGGCAAAATGCCTCTGCAACTCGCGCGTCACCACGTACTCGTCAAGCTCCTGGCGGATGGACCCATCTTTTGAATCCTGGACCTTGACCACGCCGTTGATGGAGCGGTTGATGTCTTTTGCAAAGAGGTCGCGAATGATCGTGTTGTCCATGGGTGCTCCTTTGGGTTTGGGAACGTTATGGCAAAGGGTTGTTACCGGCGGCAGGGACTTGTCTGCGGGGAGCCGTGCTTACGAGATATCGATGGCGCGGTAGTAGTTGTCGGCCGGCAGACGGTTAAAGAGCTGGAAAGAAGAGCCGTTGAAACTGCCCGGATAGGCGGCGACCACAGGCACCTCATCAAAATCCGCAAGCATGCAGTGGAGAAGCGTGTGTATGCGAAAGAACGGGAAAACCTCGCCCGCGCCGGTGAGGAGAACGACGTCTCCAGGCGCGTGCGGCTCGGTCTGCTCAAGGATGTACGCGGCGACTTTCTCGGGCGAGGCGAACTTGGCCACGTCCTCGAGTACGCGCTGGGTACCGCGGCGCTCCTCTTGGTGCGGGATAGCCTTGAGGACACGGCGCTTTTCGAGAATTGCCAGCACGGCGTCGTAAAGGTTCACGACCTTGAGCGTGCACGGAAGCTTGTCGGCCTCGGCATCGTGTGAAAGGGTGTCAAATAATGCACGCGCCTCAAACTCCAGCGCGGGGTCATAGCAAAAAGTGTGGAAGCCGATCTCATTGCCTATGCCCTTGTTGGCCAAAAAGTCCTCGCTGCACAGGCACTCGCGCAGAAGCTGCGCACGGCGCTCAAATTCCTGACAGGCGCGCTCGGAGCGGGCATGCGCCGCCACGACGCTCTTGCGGGAATGGATGCCGATATTGGTGGTGAGATCGGTCGCCGGGGTGATAACAGGGTCGACGGCGCTTTTGACGGGAGCCACGCTACATCACCGCCCTGCCGGTAAGGGCCGCGATAAGCGACTGCTCGCCCAGCTGAACCAAGGCTCGCTCGACATCGGAATCGAGGAAGAGTGGTGACAGGCGCTCGGACTCCGGGCCCTGGCCCTCGCCGATAAGGCCGGCATGGCGGAGCGTCTGGCGGAGCGAGCCCTTAATGCGCTTGACCGTGACCTCAGTCCAGCGGGCCGCGTCCGGATACTCCGTGGTAAAGCGTGTCATAAAGGCGTTGAGGTCAACCGCCGTAAAGGCATAATCGAAGTTTTGTAGGCGCTCCCCCACCTCGACGAGCACGAGCTCGCGCACGATATCGTAGCGGCAGATCATGCTGTAGAAGATGGCCTGGTCCGCCTGCGTGGGAGTGCCGGATGCCATGAGCCTGGTTAGGGATGACGCGGCCTCGACGGCGGTTTTGGGGTCGATGCCGCGCGCGGCGCATACGGCGTCCGTGGGCACCATGGCGTCAAGGCGGCGAAGACACACGGTTGCGCGGTTGGCGACCATGCGCTCCGTGGGATATTGAAAGAGGTTCTCGCTCTTTACGCGTACAATGACCTGCTCGTCGCTTGCGCCCTGCATACGAAGGGCAGCGACGATGCGCATCTCATGCGGGAGGAATTGCTCGCGGGTGAGCACCCCCCCCCCGAACGCTTTTTGTGGTTACTTCCACAGTACACGCTCCAAGGGTGTCAAAGGCTGTCACAATTGCGCCGCAACCCGGCAGGCAGGCGCGGCGCACATGACAATAATCATACCTGTTGGTAAAAAAGTTACCACGCCCAGAGTGTCAAATGTTGAGCAACAAAATTTAATCCGGTTAACGGTCATTTTCGCAGCTTAGAAACTTTAACGAGGTCGCCCCAAATCACACTTGCCAGACAACCGCGCTTACGAATGCAGGCACGCACACGCCCAACGCCACCCTCCGCTACACTCAACATAGAGTTCTACATATGATTCTATGTAAGGAGTTTCATATGCCTGTCGTAAAGCCTATTTCTAATCAGACGCGCGCGCTAACTACCATTCAGGAACGCGAAGATCACATTCAACGTACCATCGCTCATGGTTATGACGACCTCACCAACGGTCGTGTGCGCCCCTGGAAACAAGCGAAGGCCGAGGCAGATCGGATGCGAGCCATCAGGTAAGGTCACCTCCCCCATGTAACCATCCTGTAAATCATAGCGGCGCACTCGAGTTTTACCGTGATTCGGTCGCGCCTGACGCTCCACTGTGCTAAAGTATCCCGAACGTTCAAACGACTACGAGGGGAACTAGAAGATGGCACGTGTGCACAACTTCTCAGCTGGCCCGGCCGCACTGCCCACCAGCGTGCTCGCCGAGATCGCCGACGAGATGATGGACTACCGCGGCTGCGGCATGTCCGTGCTCGAGATGAGCCATCGATCTAGTATGTACCAGCAGATCATCGACGACGCCGAGGCAACCCTGCGTCGCCTGCTGAGCATCCCCGACAACTACCGTGTCCTGTTTTTACAGGGCGGCGCCACGCTGCAGTTTGCGGGCATCCCCATGAACCTTATGCGCTGCGGCCGCGCCGGCTACGTCGTGACCGGCAACTTCGCCAGCAAGGCGTACCAGGAGGCCGCCAAGTACGGCGAGGCGGTGCTGCTCGCGAGCTCCGAGGAAACCAATTTCGACCGCATTCCCACCATGGCCGACGTCAACGCGCGCATTGCCGCCGAGGCCACGGGCGACGGGCTCGACTACGTCTACATCTGCCAGAACAACACCATCTTCGGCACCATGTTCCACGAGCTGCCCGATTGCGGCGACGTGCCGCTGGTCGCCGATGTCTCGAGCTGCTTTTTGTCGCAGCCGCTCGACGTCGAGCGCTACGGACTCATCTACGCCGGCGCTCAGAAAAACGCCGGCGCCGCGGGCGTGACCGTGGTCATCGTGCGCGACGATCTCATCGCAGATGGCCCCGCCTTTGCGCAGACGCCGCAGTACATGGACCTTAAGACCCAGGCCGCCAAGGGCTCCATGCTCAACACGCCCAACACCTTTGGCATCTACGTGTGCGGCAAGGTGTTCCGCTGGGTCGAGGAGACCGGCGGACTTGCCGCCATCGCCGAGAGCAACTGGGCAAAGGCCAACCTACTCTACGACCTGCTCGAGAACAGCAAACTGTTCCACGGCACCACGCAGGCAGACAGCCGCTCCATCGCCAACGTCACGTTCCGCACCGGCGACGCCGAGCTCGACGCCGCTTTTGTCGCGGGCGCGGCCGAGCACCAGATTCAAAACGTCAAGGGCCATCGCCTCGTCGGCGGCATGCGCGCCAGCGTGTACAACGCCGTCACCATGGAGGACGTGCAGGCACTGGCCGCATACATGAAGGACTTCGAAGCGCAGCACAGTTTGAGTCCGCGATCTAACTAGCCCGCAACACGCGGGCCGACCAGCCACCTCAGACCACCCTGTTTACATCAAAACCTGCTAAGGAGTTTTTCCATGCGCAAGATTAAGACCATCGACGACATCACCAAAGACGGCAAAGTCGAGTTTGGCGAGGGCTACGAGTTTGTGGGCACCGCCGAGAAGGCCGACGCCATCCTGATGCGCTCGACCGACCTGCACGGCTACGAGCTCCCCGAGGGCATCCGTGCCATCGCCCGCTGCGGCGCCGGCGTCAACAACATCCCCGTCGAGGAGTACGCCAAGAAGGGCGTCGTCGTCTTTAACTCCCCCGGCGCCAACAGCAACGCCGTCAAGGAGCTCGTCCTGGGCATGCTGGTGCTCTCGAGCCGCGGTGTAGTGCAGTCGATGAACTGGGTGCGCGACAACGCCGACGACCCCGAAATCCAGGTCGATGCCGAGAAGGCCAAAAAGGCCTTTGTGGGCCGCGAGCTCAAGGGCAAGCGCATCGGCGTCATCGGCCTGGGCAACGTAGGCTCCAAGGTCGCCAACGCCTGCGTCGATCTGGGCATGGACGTCTACGGCTACGATCCGTTCATTTCCGTTGAGCACGCGTGGGTGCTGAGCCGCGAGGTACAGCGCGTGGGCACGCTCGAGGACCTCTGCCGCGGCTGTGACTACCTCACCGTGCACGTGCCCAGCAAGGCAGACACCATCGGCATGATCAGCACCGAGCAGATTAACCTGCTGGCACCCGACGCCGTGCTCATCAACTACGCGCGCGAAACCATCATTGACGAGGACGCCGTCGACGCCGCCCTGCGCGAGGGCAGGCTGAGCTGGTTTAGCTGCGACTTTGCCACGCCCAAGACCGTCAAGATGCCCAATACGTTTATCACCACGCACTCGGGCGCCGGCACTGGCGAGGCCGAGGCCAACTGCGCCGACATGGCCATCAGCGAGCTCAAGGATTACCTGGAGAACGGCAACATCGCGCACAGCGTCAACTACCCCGCCTGCAGCATGGGCAAGGCGCGCGCCGCGAGCCGCATCGCCTGCCTGCACGCCAACGTGCCCAACATGATCGGCCAGATCACGGCCATTCTCGCCAAGGACAACGCCAACGTGCAGCGTATGACCAACGAGTCCGCTGGCGAGAACGCCTACACCATGTTCGACACGGACGAGCACCTGGACAGCAGCACGATCGAGGCGCTCAAGCAGATTCCGTCGATGTATCGCGTACGCGTGATCAAATAGCGCCGACGCCAAGCCTGCCAGGCAGGCCATGAAGCCCATTCGGCCCCCGTTTTCACGAAACGGGGGCCGATTTCGTTGCTCCGGCTAGTTTTGAAAATGCTACCCAGAACAAGTTTTTTCGGATAATCGACACTCATACCCAAATCACTGAGCACACCTGCTTTGATAAACAGCTTTATCAGGGGCTTTAGTAGGTAAAAATCGATCTCTATATACCATATCAAAGTTGACTGTCTATTTTCCGAAACAACTTGTGTTGGGTATCATTTTTAAAGCCCTTCTAAGGCGAAACTGAAGCCTTTTTCGCGCCCAAAACTCTAGCTCGCGCGACTGTTTTCCATCTGTACGACTACATTCCCGTCCAATCGATAAAAATCTCCTCACGAAGTCGCCGTTCGAGCTCCTGCTGCCGCGGTGTCTTGTCTTTCAACGGCGCATCGAGATAGGACATGATGAGTTCCATCACCACGCGGAAGGCATCGGAGTCGGCCAGCTGGCCATAGGTCATCAAAACGACGGGATATCCCATCGCTTGCAAGGCCGTCGTTCGGTCGGAGTCCGAGATCTTGGATTCAATGGATCCGTGTATGGCTTTACCCTGGCATTCAACAAGGCACTCTCGACTGCCGTCCTTATTTGCCAGCAGGATATCGGCATAGCGCCTATCAAGCCCCGAAATCAGGCGGGCGCTGCGCGTCATACGAATCTCAACGTTATTGGTAAGGCGCAGTCCTTCGCCGCCGCGCAACCTCGTAAGGCCAAACAGCATCGAAGCCTGGACCTCGAGCGGCGACGCCGCCATCCCCGTAATGCATTTCGCGGCTCGTATGAACGATTTAGCGCCGCGGAGCCCCCGGATCTTATCGACGAACTCTGCAAGCTCAGAGAGCTCGATCAAGGGCGGCCGTTTCCACAAGTCCGTTGGATTCCCCGAGGCATCCTTTACGTTTTCCCAGCCCGACCGCGCGTCGCCCCACCGGCCCCCATATGCCTGCTCAAGCGCCAACTTTACTTGTGGCGCAATCTTGCACACGGCAAAGGTGCCGCACATCTCATACATGCACATGATCAGGCGCTCGTTTGAAACCGAGGAGGCCAGGGTCAGCAGGGTAAAGAGCGGGGACGCGACATCGAGGCCAAACTCCGTCTGCCGCACGGAGCCAAACGGCCTCTCCCCGTTCCAAACATGCCTGACAATGCGATCACCCTTACGTCCGCAGCTGCCCTGCGCCAAAACGTGTAACGGGGCGCCCAGGAAATGCTTGACGAGCGGATGCTCGCAAAGGCGCTCCCTGCGCGGATCGTCCGCAGAATCGGGCAGGTCCGGCATTATCGCCAAGACCTGTGGAGGTATCCGGTGATACCGAAAGGCAGATATGTCGCACAGCATGTCGTCCATAAAGGCTACGTACCCACTGCGCCGTTTGTGAACCCGCACGGACGGCAAACGCGCTGGCTCGGCCTGCGAACGGTAAATGCTGCTGTGCGCACGTCGCGGATCTCTCAGGAGGCTTACAATCGGTTTGGAAAGCAGACTGATTGTGAGGTTGCATATGGTTGACAAGGACTTTGCCTGGCGGCTTACGCAAGGGCTCGTGCGGATCGACAGTTCCGACCCAGGTGCGTATGAGGGCGAGATTGAACGCTATATCAAAGCGCTGGTTGAGGAACGGCTGACACGGTTGAACCACCCGACACTCGATGCCGTGCAGATTGAGGAGCTCGAGGTGCTCCCCGGACGCCGCAACCTCATGGTCACCGTGCCCGGTTTGAGCGACGAGCCACGGCTCGTCTACATCTGCCACATGGATACCGTCACCTTGGGAGACGGTTGGGACGCAGGCATTCCCCCGCTCGGAGCAATCGTGCGTGACGATAAACTCTATGGCCGCGGCGCCTGCGATATGAAGGGTGGCCTGGCCTGCGCCATTGCCGCGCTGGTCCATACGCTCGAGCGCGTGGCGGCAGTTGGCGCGCTGCCCCACCGCGGCTTTTCGCTCATCTGCTCGGTCGACGAGGAAGACTTTATGCGCGGCTCCGAGGCGGCCATCGACGCCGGCTGGGTCGGCTCGCGCGAATGGGTACTGGACACCGAGCCCACCGATGGACAGATTCAGGTGGCGCACAAGGGACGCACATGGTTCGAGATTGAGATGACCGGCGTGACGGCACATGCGAGCCAGCCTTGGAAGGGCGCCGACGCCGTCGCTGCCATGGCCGAGGCCGTCTGCTCGCTTCGCCATGCGTTCGCGGCGCTACCCGTACACGATGAGCTGGGGCCTTCGACCATCACGTTTGGGCAGATCGAGGGCGGCTATCGCCCCTATGTCGTGCCCGACCACGCCAAGGTCTGGGTCGATATGCGCCTGACCCCGCCGACTGATACGGCCGCCGCGACGCGCATGGTAGAGCAGGCCATCGCCGGTACCGAGGCTGCGGTCCCCGGCTGCCATGGCAGCTATACCGTGACAGGCGACCGCCCCGCCATCGAGCGCGACCCAAGCTCTCCCCTACTAGCCGCGCTCAAGCGTGCCGCCGATGACGTGACGGGCGCGGACACGACCGTCGGCTTCTTTACCGGCTACACCGACACCGCCGTCATTGCCGGCAAGACAGGTAACCGAAATTGTATGAGTTACGGCCCCGGCTCGCTCGCGCTCGCGCACAAACCCAACGAGTATGTACCCCATGCCGATATCGTTCGCTGTCAGAACGTACTCATCGCGCTTGCCGACAACACGCTCTGGGACGCAAACGGCCAAGTTGGGGCATAATAAGCCGCGAACAAACCGACTCGTGCGTTAGGACCGTCCATGAAAGCACTTCCGTTTCCCTGCATCCGCCCGGCTCAGGACCGCGTGCTCGAAGCGCTGCCTGCGATGGGCGGTATCCTGAGCGGCAACGACGCCCTGCGCGGCGCCATCGCCGACGGCCTGATGCTCAAGGATCCAGGCGCGGCGTATTACGTGTACGAATGCTCGGGCAAGCCGGGTCGCGTGACGGGTGTCGTGGCGATTTGTCGGATGAGTGTACTTGTGAGCGGCAAGGGCGATGCCAGCGCTGACGCGGCCGCCGCCGCGCGCACGATCGCCGAGCTCAAGGTGCAGCCTCGTCCCGTGTCGCTCGCCTACGAGGCCTCACCCGTCATGGATATCATCCTGGGTGCCGCCAAAGAGGGCGCTTCGCTCTATGCCGTCACCGACCCCGCCGGCATTACGCACCATGTGTGGGAGGTCAAGCGCGAGGACGCCGTCGGGGCCATCCGCGCCATGCTCGACCAAGCACCCGAGCCGACACTGGCCGACGACCCCGCCTACGCTGCCGCTCTGACCGGGGCGTCGCAGCTGCTGGCCGATGAGGCCCGCGCCGCCGGAACGTACACCGGCAAAGAGCCGTTCAACTTTACCGTTGCCGCGCTGTTCCCCGCCGCGCAGGCCGCCGGCGCCGCGCCGCAGGTTCCGACGGGTTTGCTCACCCACCAGATCGCACGGTTCTAACAGAGTCTAAACGCCCAGCAAAAAGACTCGATAGCTCAACAAGCAAGGGGCGGGGATACATGCGCATGCATCCCCGCCCCTTTCACATCGAGCAATGGTGTTGGCGATCCACATCGCCACGCCCGCGCTACCCCCGCTGCGGACCTGCTGCCGCCACGAGCGGCTCAAGCCCCAGCTCGCGCGCGTAGTCTTCCTGCGTAAAGATCTCAACCAGTTCAAACGTATCCGTCGCATCATCAAACGCAAAGTGCAGCACCGAGCAATTGCCCGGAACGCGGTCGCGCTCGTCTGCCGCCGCTCCCTTCACGTGATCCATAAACTCCTTGATAGCCGAGCCATGGCTTACCGCAAGCACGCACGTATGGTCCGGACGCTGCATAAGCTCGGTCAGCGTCGCCACCATGCGCTCGCGCACCTGCATCTGGCCCTCGCCGCCAAACTGGCAATAGAAGTCGCGCCACGGGCGCTCGGGCATGAGCATCACGCGCTCGGCCTCAAAGTCGCCAAAGAACCACTCGCGCAGGCCGTCCAGGCGCTCGTACGCCAAGCCCGGCCACAAGTTGGCGATAGTCTGCTCGGTGCGATGCAGCGTGGAGGCGTAGGCGTGGTCGGGCTCAATGCCGCGCGCACGCAAGAACATGCCGGCGCGCGCCGCCTGGTCGCATCCCAGCTGCGTGAGCGGCGAGTCGCTCCAGCCCTGAATAATGCGCTTGAGGTTAAATATCGTCTGTCCATGACGGACCAGATACAGGTCTTTATTCATAGGGGGTCCTTTCGTTTGTTACCAACCCAAGAGCGAAAACGCCCCGTCGAAATAGCCAAAATGAAGCACGGCACCGTTGTCGGGTTGCTCTCCCCCGCCAGTCACGCATCTAAGAAACTCCTGGCAGGCTGAGCCGTGGGAGACGGCCAGCACGCAGTTGTGCTGCGGTCGGGCCATGATACGGGACAGCGCCGCGACCATACGTGCGCGAAGCTCACTTTCCGACTCGCCACCAAAGGCAACCGGATAATCGCCCCAAGGTTGCGCCGGCATCTCACGGTTTGATGTGCCCTCCAACGAACCCAAATGCCACTCACGCAGTTCATCGACCAGCTCTATGGAACGGCCCTCGCCAACGATCAGCTCGGCCGTACACCGCGCCCGTCCCAACGGAGACGAATACACATGGTCAAAGGTCACGCCGCGGTCCTCGAACGCCGCACGCGTCGTCAGCGCTTGCTCGCGCCCGCGCGCCGTCAACGGCGAATCGTGCCAGCCCTGCAAAATGTTCTTCACATTGAGCTCGGTCTGCCCATGCCGCACCAAATACAGATCGGCCACACGCCCTCCCCCCGCATCACCACGAAGGAGACGGGCACCTTTGTGGTGGTTTTGCCGCCGGATCGCGCCGCAACGACGTGCAACTACAGCAGCACGTCGGCAAGCGGACGCTTGGGCACGTGATGCGTCTGCGCCTCATCGCGCCAGTAATTGATAGAACCGTCAGGGTTGGAATCGATCGCATCAATCACCTGTGTCTCGGCCGGAACGCCAAACGCCATGATCAGCTTGAGCTCATACTTGTCGTTATCGAGCCCCATGGCGTCGATTGCGCGGGGCGTAAAGGCCTTGAACATGCATGCCGCCACCTCGGGCGTGGCGCTGCGAGCGGCGAGCATCATCGTCTGGGCGGCAATGCCCGTGTCGACCTCGGTGATGGGCGCGGCGGGCTTACCCGGAACAGCGCGCTCGGCAAGAATCGCGATGTAGCCAGTCGGGCGCTCGCCCTCATCGGGACCCGGCCAGTCCTTGAGCGCACCGGCCCACGCGAGCTCGTCAAACACGCGCGCGCAGTCCTCCGCACCGCTCACCACATGAAAGCGCAGGCGCTGAGCATTGGCACCACAGGGAGCCAGGTGCGCCAGCTCCGCCAGCTCGAGCAGAAACTCGCGCGGTACGCGCATGGACTCGTCAAATCGGCGGCACGTGCGGGCGCGGCGGACCAGCGCGTCAAACGTGTCCAGGCCAAGCTTTTCGCAACCTTGCTTTGCCATCGACTCCACGCTCGACGGCACCACGGGAACTGCTTTGTTCATAGGGACCCCTCAATAAAAGCCAATTGTCCTTTAGAAAATCTAACCTAAAACGTAGGCAATAACGAACAGAGCCGCAATGTTCTACACCTGTTGAATATTCAACATCCAAACGGGAACAAAGATAACAATTCGGGAAGGTGAGGCTCCCATTCGCCCTTTCCGCCCCACGTTACGGTGCCCTTGGGCGATACTGGTTGCAAGAGCTACGGCTTACGCCGCACGGAAAGGAGACATCATGGGCATCTTTAAGAACGACGACAAGCAATCGAGCGCGTTTGGATTTGACGAGAAAAGCATGGCAGGCAAGGCCGTCAAGGCCGTGCGCTGGATCTACGCCATCACGGGTGTCTTGGCGCTCGTCGCCGGCATCGCACTGCTGTTTGCGCCCGCCAAGTCCCTCGTCTTCCTAACGACCGTCTTGGGCATCTACTTTGTGATCACGGCCGCGATCAGGCTGTTTACCGCTGTTTTCGAGCCGCTGCTGCCCACCGGCTGGCGCGTTACGAGCATCATCTCCAACCTGCTCATCATTCTGGGCGGCGTCATAATCCTGCGCAATCAGGCCTTCTCGACCGCGACGCTCACCACGCTTGTAGTGGTCGTCGCCGGCTTTGGCTGGATCGTCGAGGGTGTCATGTCCATTCTGGAGTCCGAGCTTTCCGCCAACCGCGCCCTCGCCATCCTGAGCGGTGCACTCTCCATCATCGCGGGCATGTTCGTGTTTATCTATCCGCTGTGGTCGGCCAAGATGCTCGTCATCTTTAGTGGTGCCGCGCTGCTGGTGTTTGGCGTGACGCTCATTGTCCGCGCCATTCAGTTTGGCAAACTGGTGCACTAGATGCCAAAGACGCTTTTTATTGATGCCGACGCCTGCCCGGTCACGCGCGAGTCGATTGACTGCGCGCGGCGGGCGGGCGTCGCCGTTGTTATCGCCGGCAACAGCACGCAAAACCTGGAGCGCCACATTCGCCGCGACGATCCGCGCGATGCCGAGCACGCGCGTCGGGGCTTTTGGGTCACGACGCTCGATGTGAGTGTGGGAGCCGATAGTGCCGACTTTGCCATTGTCGAGCGCCTGCAGGCAGGCGACGTGGTCGTGACGCAGGACATAGGCCTGGCAAGCATAGTGCTCGGACGCGATGCCGCCGCCATCGGCGTGCGCGGGCGCGTCTACGATAAGGCGACCATCGACATGCAACTGTTTATTCGCCACGAGGAAAAGAAGGTGCGCCGCGCCGGGGGACGCACCCGCGGTCCGGCAGCCTTCACCAGCGAGGACCGATCCCGCTTTAAACGCAACCTCATCGAGCTGCTGCACTAACCAAGGCAGATTTTTGGGATATGCCCGGAAATCTGCCTTTTTGTTTTGAGCGGCGTGAACGCTCAGGATCCATGGCTCAACAAAAAACGGGCTTCAAAATGCCATGCGTCGCCGCATTGCGCCGGCGCCGAGCATGGCTATTTTGAAGCCCGTTTTGCTAGGCCTACTTAGAGGCCGAAGGCGGAAAGAACGAGTCCCCAACCGGCGCCGATGACGTACATCATGACCAGGAACACGGCGTTTTCGCGAGCGCTGCGGTTGGTGCGGAACAGGACTAGGTAGCCCACACCGGCGGAAATGAGCGTGCCGGCGAGCATCGGCGCCAGCTGCAGCGCGCCCTCCAGGTACAGCTGCGTGATGACCACGCTGGCAGAGCAGTTGGGAATCAGGCCGACGAGTGCCGAGCCCAGGACCGCAAGCGTCTCGTTGCCGCGCAGGAACTGCTCGATTGCGGACTCGCCAAAGGTCTCAAGGACGGCGACCAGGATCAGCGTCACCAGGAAAATGAATACCGACACCTGCACGGTGTGCGAGATCGCGCTACGGATGATCGACAGAACGGGCGCGCCCTCGTGGGAGTGGGAGTGACCGTGGCCATGATGGTGTTCATGCTCGCCCTCGTGTCCGTGGTCGTGGCCATGTCCGTGGTCGTGCTCGTCCTCGTCTTCATCACAACCACAATGGTCGCGCTCGCACAGCTCATGGATGTGATCGGCACTCACGCCCGCCTCGGCCACCTCGTCAATGATGTCGCCCCCGGTATGGTCGTCGTGCGCGCAATTCACATGAGCCGGATTGGCAGCGGTCCCCAGCACGGTACGGCGAATCGCCGCATGCGCGCGGGCGTTACGACGAAGGCCGCGGATAGCAGCATCCACGGTAAAGCCCGTGACCAGAGCGATCAGCGCCTTCGAAGCCAGGAGCATCGCCATGGTCTGCACGGGAACTTGCTCGGCGAGCAACAGCGGCAACATCTCGTCGGAGGTCGAGAGGAACACCGCCACCAACGTGCCCAAGGTCACGACACGGCCGGCGTACAGCGTTGCTGCCATGGCCGAAAATCCGCACTGCGGCACCATGCCCAACAACGATCCGACAACCGGACCCGCGGCTCCGGCACGCTTGATGGCGCCGTTAACGCTGTCGCCCGCAACGTGCTCCAGGGTCTCGAGGGCCAGATACGTCACCAACAAAAACGGCACCAGCGACAGCGTGTCCTTGCCGGCGTCGAGCAAAATATCAATCAGCAAATCCATGAAGGATGGAACCTTTCGTGTCTTTCGGCAGCATTGTAAAAGTCCTAGCGGTCAACTAGGGTATTGTAGTTGACCTAGGCGTGGTGCCAATAGTTGCCCATGGTAAACTATCATCTCGCCATAACTCAATGCCACCGAGCCGCGCGACGCGGCCCGTCCAAGGAGCAGTCTATGAACGTTTCACAAGCACTCGAATACGAGCGTCAGCCGTTTATCCCCATGTTTATCTATGGCGATCACGGCGCCATGGAGTCCGAGCGCCAGAAGGGCGAAGAGGCCCTTAAGGTGCTCGAAACCGAGTACTTTACCGCCGAGGGCGACCCCAGCTTCGACTTTGCCACCGTGCGCGACCTGGCTGACCGCAACCGCGACCTGTGCGACCAGATTGGCGAGGCACGCCTGCGCAACGTGACGCCCGCGACGCTTTCGCGCGGCCTGTCCGATGCTGACACCTGCGCCGCCATCGGCAAGATGCAAAAGCGCACCGCCGCGTCCGTTATGCGCGAGATCCGCGGTGACCGCGACGCGCTCGGCGTGGCCTACGCCCGCAAGCCCATCCAGGGCACCGTGCTCGGTATCGACATCGAGACCACCGGCCGTGCACCCGAACGCGGTTATATCATCAACGTCGGCTGGGAGATCATGGAACTCACCAGCGACGCCATCCCGCACGACGCCGAGGCGCACTACTGTGGCCTGCCCGACATCTACCGCGGCGAAGATGTGCCGCTGTCGAATATCCACCACATTACCTGGGACGACATCGACGGCAAAACGCCCTTCCGCGAGAACAAGGAGCTGCAAAAGCAGCTGCTCAAGCTTATGAAGAAGTACCCGTACATGGCGCATAACGCCGCCTTTGAGGACAGCTGGTTCAAGATTCACCTGGACGGTTACGCCGAGGCACGCCGCGCGGGTAAGATCATCGTCATCGACTCGCGCCAGATCTGCCGCAGCCTGGATGCCGACGTCCGCTCGCTCCCCCGCGAGTCCGCCCCCGCCGCACTCGAGAACTGGGCGCGCCGCCGTGGAACCCTCGCCGCCGACGCCAACGAGCAGCACCTGGGCCTGGACGACACCGACCTCATGCTTCGCACGGTTCAGGCCGAGTTCAACCTCAAGAACCTGTTTGCGAAATAACCGATCCATCTGCGGGAGCGCCTGCCAGGCACAGTGCAATCCGTCTGGACGCACCGGCACGCAGTAAACTAGGGCGCAGTCTTATGGCTGCACCCTAGTTTTAATCAAAACGAGCAAATACGCGTGCTTCACATAGTCGGCAGGTTGGCCCACCTACTTTTTTCGAGTTGTTCGGCCAGCTGAACCACTAGTCGAGGCCCCTTGAACCGCAATCGAGCGCTATAGTCGCCCCAATTTCGCAACCAAGCCCTATAAATCTACCTGAATCAATTCGAATAGGACGTTGCGATCGCACCATTCGTATAGGATAAGGCCGAATAACTCAAATTATGTTGGTGAGGCATCTGAGCGGTCGGCAAAAACGCTTAGAAGCTACGAATCCGCAACTAAAGTTCACCAAAATGGGGCAGCCGACAGAAACCTCCCCAGCCGAAGCTGCCCCCCTCAATACGACAGCTCAAAAACCCACCGTTCGCAGAAGATAAGCCGCGCCCCAATACCGTTGCCCGAAGTTTCGGGCGTATATGGCGTCCGCTATGCCATCATGCGCGTATGGGAATCGTTCTGTCACATACCACGGCACGCGCTGTATACCAAACAGTCAACTCGCTCGCAAGCTACGCGACCGATCCCATACCTATGGAAAAGATCAAGGTGTCTGCGCCGACCACGTCCAACCTGTAAGCGGCGCGAGCATGGCTCAACAGAAAGAATGTCGATTCTGAAAGCATCCATGTGCTGACGTTTTCCAATAATGCCAAAAGGCACCGCAAGGGCTGCATCTGCCACTGCACGCGCTATACGTTTGATGCAGAAAGCTACCTAGAACTCGAGCCGAACGTCCACATCGTCGATATCAAGCTGTGCGCGTTAGAAGCAGCAGCCGACCTCAACCTTTCGGAGCTCGTTGAGTATTACTTTGAAATCTGCGGCTCCTACGCGCTTGGAACGTCCGACGAAACTCAATATCGCGAGCGCCCAGCCCTAACCAGCGTTGAAGAGCTCAGAGCCTTCTTTTCAGAGGCATCGGGGTATCGTGGATCTAATAAAGCACTTAAGGCACTTTCTTATGTGCGCGAAGGCTGTCGCTCCCCACTCGAAACGGCGTTTGTCATGATGCTGACAATGCCCAAGTCAATGGGTGGCTTAGCCATACGCGCTATCAAAACGGACTATCCGATCCCAGTCCCCAAAAGATACGCCGCCCTAACGCGACGGACGGTTTTCCACCTCGACGCGCTGCTCGAAAATTCGATGACCGATATCGAATACAACGGCTTTTACCACGACGAGCCCGAACAGCAATCAATTGACGAGGAACGCCGAAACACGCTGCGAAACATGGGATATGCCGTTATCACAGTTAGTCGTCATTCGTTTTTCAAGCAGTCCGCTTTTAGACGGGTCATGGAAGCGATTCGCATTCGCGAGAAGATATGGCCCGGTCGACTCCCGGATAACTTCGCCATCCTGCAAGAAACTCTTCGTCAATTTGTCTTGCGGCGCTACTTCGAATACGGTCGCCGCGTCCTGGAGACACTCAAAGAAGAAGAGGCCGCCAAGCGCGAAATTGCAAGCCAATATCCGCAAGCTGATGACCCGAGCATCAACGATGTGCCAGAACCCGACGACATGCAACACGTCGGGGCCCTTGCTGAGGAAATCAATGGGCCTTGGGAAAGCGACATTTTCGCAAAAATCGATGAAAACCGCACGGAAGACGACACGATTATTGATCTAATTGAGAATTCGCTCTTCTAAAGGCGATCTCTGCGGATGTCCACCTACATTTTTCGACTTATTCGGCCACCGATGTGCCAGATTGGCTGCAGCAATGCTCAATATAACTTTAGATAAAACTGATTCTGCAGGAACTCCCGTAGAGGAAGAACTGATTCTCGCGGTATTTAACACGATAAAGTACAAATATGAACAGTTCTAATGCTTCTCAAGGTGGCTTTCTTAGCATGCTGGCCGAACATCTCGAAATATGTTGGCGAGCATTGCGTCGATGTCTCCCAACCCGCAGAAAATCGCCGAGGCGGCAAGCAGTCATCGAAATTATCGCAAATTGTATTGACATATGAACATGCGCTCATATAATCGGAAGTAAATTATATGAGCGCATGTTCATATGAAAGGATATTGCAATGAGCATCCGCGTTGATGAAACGAAACCCGACATCGAGGCCACCGAGCCCGTGATCCCCACCACCTGCTCGCCCGAGGACCTTCCCGACGAGGAGCTTCTCTACGACCTTGCCGACCTGTTCAAGGTCTTCAGCGACACCACGCGCATCAAGATTCTCTATGCCCTCATGGGCCGCGAGCTCTGCGTGGCCGACATCGCCGAGGCGACCGCAACCTCGCAGTCGGCAGTATCGCACCAGCTGCGCACGCTTAAGCAGTCGCACCTGGTCAAGTTCCGCCGCGACGGCCGCAACATTCTCTACTCGCTCGCCGACGATCACGTCTACACCATGCTTAACCAGGGCATGAGCCATATCTGCGAATAGCAATCACCCACGATATCAGCGCGGCCTGCACCCAGACCGCTAACACAGGGAAAGGAACCCACCATGAAAAAGCAGTTCAAGCTCAACGAGATCGATTGCGCCAACTGCGCGCGCGAGCTTCAGGACGAACTTGCCAAGCTCGAGGGCGTCAAGTCCGTTTCGGTCAACTTTATGACCCAGAAGCTGACGCTCGAGGCCGACGACGCCAAGTTCGACGAGGTGCTCAACCGCGTTGTAGAGTTTACCGCCGACGCCGAGCCGGACTGCGAGATCATTCTCTAACCCGCGCATACGTTGACCTGCGAGGCCGCGCTTGCCGCGGCCTTTGCTCGCGAAATTATATGAGCGAGTGTTCATACACTCAAATGAGAGGTTTGAATCATGACAGCCGCCGATCCCAAAAAGAAAAAGAAGAAGCGCAAGAAGAAAGAGTCCCTTGAGCATAAGCGCAACCGCATCCTGGTAGCACTGGGCATTTTTGCAGTGGTGTACGCCCTCGACGAGCTCGGTACCCTTACCGCCGCATTCGGCACCCCGGGTGACATCTACGCCAGCTTCGTGCTGTTCCTGGTGCCGTTTTTGATTGCCGGCAACGACGTACTGCAAAAGGCATTCAATAACATCCGCCGCGGCAAGGCCTTCGACGAGAGTTTCCTTATGGCAGTCGCGACCATCGGCGCGTTTGCCATGGTGCTCTTCCCCGATACCGACCCGCACATGGCCGAAGGCGCCGCCGTCATGCTGTTCTACCAGGTCGGCGAGCTGTTCCAGGCATACGCCGTGGGCAAGAGCCGCAAGTCGATCAGTGCCATGATGGACATCGCGCCCGACTACGCTAACGTCGAGCAAGCCGACGGCACGCTCCAACAGGTCTTTCCCGATGACATCGCCGTCGGCACCGTGATCGTGGTCAAGCCCGGCGAGCGCGTACCTATCGACGGCGTCATCGTCGAGGGCGAAACCCAGCTCGACACCGCCGCGCTCACGGGCGAGTCAGTCCCCCGCCCCGCCAAGTCCGGCGACGATATCATCAGCGGCTGCATCAACATGACGGGCCTCATCCACGTGCGCACCACCAAGCCGTTTGGCGAATCCACCGTCGCGCGCGTCCTGGAACTCGTAGAGAATGCCAGCGAAAAGAAGGCGCGCACCGAGAACTTCATCACGCGCTTCGCCCGCGTCTACACGCCCGCCGTCACCGGCGCTGCCGCGGTGCTCGCGCTCGGCGGCGGCCTGGTCACCGGTGCCTGGTCCGACTGGATCCTGCGCGGTCTGACCTTCCTGGTCGTCAGCTGCCCGTGCGCGCTCGTGATCAGCGTTCCGCTGAGCTTCTTTGGCGGCATCGGCGGCGCGTCCAAGCTGGGCGTTCTCATCAAGGGTTCTAACTACCTCGAGGCGCTTGCCGATGTGGACACCGTCGTCTTTGACAAAACCGGCACGCTCACCAACGGAACGTTCTCAGTCGTCGCGGTGCACCCCGAGGCTGGCCATACCGAACAATCGTTGCTTGAAGTCGCAGCCCTTGCCGAATCGTTCTCCGATCACCCCATCGCGCAGTCCGTGCGCGACGCCTACCAGGGCGAGGTCGACCCCAAGCGCGTGAGCGACTCCGCCAACGACGCGGGCCACGGCGTGACGGCAACCATCGACGGCAAGCACGTCGTCGTTGGCAACGCCAAGATGCTCGCCGCGGCCGGCGTTGAAGCACCGGACTGCGAGGTTGTCGGCACGATCCTCCACGTGCTCGTTGACGGCGTGTACGCCGGCCACATCGTGATTGCAGACACCGTTAAGGCCGATGCGGAGCAAACGATTCGCGACCTGCATGCCGCCGGTATCAACCGCACCGTCATGCTCACGGGCGACCGCGAGGAGGTTGCAGCGTCTGTGGCCAAGCAACTCGGTCTCGACGAGTTCCACGCGCAGCTCCTGCCGGGCGACAAGGTCGAGCGCGTTGAGGCGTTGCTCGCGGCCGAAAGTGGCAAGGGCAAGCTCGCCTTTGTCGGTGACGGCATCAACGACGCGCCTGTGCTTACGCGCGCCGATGTGGGCATTGCCATGGGCGCCATGGGCTCGGACGCCGCGATCGAGGCCGCCGACGTGGTGCTGATGGACGACAAGCCGTCCAACATTTCCCGCGCGATCCGCGTGGCGCGCAAGACCATGACGATTGTCTGGCAGAATATCATCTTCGCGCTGGGGATTAAGCTGCTGATTTTGGTGCTGGCGGCGCTCGGCATTGCCAATATGTGGCTTGCCGTGTTCGGCGACGTAGGCGTGGCGATCATCGCCATCCTGAACGCCATGCGCGCAATGGGTGTCAAGAACCTGTAGCGTTTGTGGGCTGTCCGGCCGGGACCGGGCTTGGTTTTGAAAACGTCCTCGACCAATGAAGCGCCCCCGTTCTGCTCCTTCGGAGCTACGAACGGGGGCGCTTCTGGTCTGACGCTCCTATTTGGCAAGGCCTTTTTTAGAATCCATTTTCCGCTCCGCCTCGAAGGCCTGCCTGTCCCAATCGAGCGGAAGTCCGGCCTCGACCCATGCCTCGTAGGCCCTCCTTATGGGCTTGAGCTCCCTTTGGCCCCTCTCCAGCATCGAGATGCACCTCTCGCTGGTTCCCAATATGGTCGCCGCCCTCACCTGGCTGACCTTCGCCGCGCGCCTGGCCGCCACGAGCTCCGAGGCGTCCTCGGGTCTCCTGACCTCGTGCGGGTGCATCAGCGCCCGGTACGCCTCCCTGGCCACGTAGCGCTTGAGGCACCTCATGACCTCCCTGTCGCTCTTTCCCCGCCCCCTGGCCCTCTCGGCGTACTCGGCGGTCTCGGGGTCGCGCATGACCCTCTGCCTCGCGATCTCGTACAGCGCGCTGTTCGCCTGCCGGTCGCCGCCCCTTGTTAGCGTCAATATACTTTTCACCATTTTCACCAACGTATTTTCGCCAATCGCG
>UQTR01000009.1 GCA_900544065.1 uncultured Collinsella sp. | reverse complement strand
GAGATGTCTTAGGGTCTCGTGGGCTCGGAGATGTGTATAAGAGACAGGCGCTGGACCAACAAGTTCAGCGAAGTCGGCATCGAGACGGTCGGCGACCTGGTCGGCAAGTCCGAGGAGGATCTGCTGCGCATCGACGGCATCGGTGCCAAGGCGATCGAGGAGCTCCGTGACGGCCTGGAGGCCCACGACTTGCTCTACATCCTCGAGAACAACGACGACGTTGCCGACGAGGAAGACCTCTCGCAGCTGCTGCAGATGGTCTTTAGCCCCGACGGTCCGGACGATATCCTGTTGGGTACCTCCGCTCCGACGCATCACGCCGACGCCGACGAGGAGCTCCTGGGCGCCCCGATCGACGACAAGAAGGCTCCCGCCAACGGTGCCATCAACGAGGACATGGCGTCCCTCGACGAGCTGCTCAACCAGCTCGTGGACACCGACGACGCCGAAGAGGCCAAGGACAACGACGAGGAGTAACTAGTTCCGCCGTTCTAACGAACGGCGGCGACCTCCGTCGCTGCGCGGCCCCCAGAGCTACAATCTGTCATTCAAAAGGCAGGGCATGACCAAAAGGTCAATGCCCTGCCTTTTTCATGCCACCTTGTACGCTCTGGGGGCCGCTCGCTTGCGTATGCTCAACCTGTTGCGTTCCGTTGATCCCTTGCCAATAAGGGACAGGTTTATTTTGGTAGGTTTTCCTGCTTGAATTTGAAACATTTCGTCCGGCCAGAGCGTATCTATGGTGAGGACCTCATCAAGAATCAGTACCGTCACCGGGAGGTGATTATGGAAGAACAAACATTTAGACAGGCGGTCGAAGATCACCGGGATGTCGTGTTTCGAATCGCATTGACGTATCTGCGCGATCGCGCCGATGCCGATGATGTTGCCCAAGATGTCTTTCTTAAGCTGCTCAAAAGCGATACGCAATTTGAGAGTTGGGAGCATCTTCGTCGCTGGCTTATCCGGGTCACGATCAATGAATGCAAATCGCTCTTTCGAAAGCCATGGAGGCGTGTGGAGGATATTGAGAACCTGGCCGATTCGCTTTCGACGGCGCAGGAGGAGACCAAGGTGGTCCTGTCAGACGTTATGCGACTTCCGGAGCGATTCCGCGTCCCCATCGTGCTCTATTACTATCTGGGCTTTTCGACCTCAGAGATTGCCGAGTTACTGCATGTGCCAGCCGCGACCGTTCGAACGCGTTTAGCTCGCGGTCGATCGAAGCTCAAATTCATCCTAGAGGAGGGCGACCGTGAAATCCAATCAAATCAAGCAGGCCTTCGAGTCCATCCAAGCCGATAGCGATCTTGCCGATCGCGTTCTTAATGCAGCTGAAGGCGAGCCGCTTCGCAAAAGGGGTCATGCTAAGCCCCTCTATGTTGCGGTTATCGGGTGTCTTGTCGGAGTGTTGGCGACCGGAGGGGTCGCCTACGCCGTTATCAATTCCAGCTATTTTGCCTCAGCCTGGGGAAACCACGGCAACGGGGATTCCATTACCTGGACAAACGGCGGCTCATCGGGGACTAAATATACCTACACCAGAGAGTTTGGTGATGGCATCGCGCCCCAAAGCCTGGAGGGTGCAGTCCAGGAGGTTAATCTGTCCGTCGAGGGCAACGGCTATACGCTCGATATCCATGAGATGGCAATCGACCAAAACGGCTGCGGTGCTGTGACGTTTACGCTATCCAATCCAAATGGTGTTAACTACTACAAGCCGGCAGCAGAGACTGGCGAACTTGTTCTCTATGGTGAAGAAGAACAAGGCATCGGCACGCCCGGCATGAACTTCGGCGAGGAATGGGCTGACACACGCTGCACCATTGATAAGGACACATCAAGCGATACTGTCATTAATGGCACGATGTACTTTGCTTCTATGGATCGCGAGCGAGGTTTTCAACATGCGGTCACCTGGAATATCTCGTGGACCGAGGGCGAAGGCGAGGATGCGAAGCCGTTCGAGGCATCGACGCCCGAGTTTAGCGTTGGAGCGTACGTCGATACAAAGGAACTCCGCTCCGATGACTCGCCTCTCGAGATCAGCCCGTTTTCTATCCAGACACACATCGATGATTTGGGCATTGACGCAGTCACGAAGAAGTTGACGGTTACCTACAAGGATGGATCGGAGCAGATTATCGAAGATGACGACGCAGGGGCGTTCAACTTATATTTTTCTTATACGCGCAATAGCGGAGAGAACATCTGGGTGCCAACGAAGTTGATTGATGTCGACCAAGTGGTCTCAGTAACGCTTGAGGGCACGAGGTGCACGTCAACAGGAGAGACCGAAACGGAAGAGTCCTTTACTATCGTCTATTCGTAAGGTCTGAGGCCGCTTCCTACTAGGGGAAGCGGCCTATTTTGCGTTAAATGGGCGGTTATTGTTTCCCCAGATAAAACCGACCAAAATAAACCTGTCCCTTTTTGGCAGGTAACGTTGCCCCGACGAGCGCATCGGATTCCCGGTCCGGGCGGCCGCCCCCGCGCACAGAAGGGGATTCCTTTTGTGTAGGCTTTGCGGAAATATGCTCATTTTGGGATACGCCCGGCTGCGTGGTCTGTTGACGGCACAGCTAACGCCACGTATCCTATCGAACTGCGTGTTTCGTAGGGGGATGCTGACCCCTCGATTCAAGCCGTTGCACTTTACAGAAAGCTGGAATCATTCGAGAAGGAGTACGCTTTGCCTACTATTAACCAGCTGGTTCGCCAGGGCCGTCGTTCCGTGCCCAAGAAGTCCAAGAACGCTGCTCTGCAGCACAACTCCCAGAAGCGCGGCGTGTGCACCCGCGTCTTCACCACGAGCCCCAAGAAGCCGAACTCGGCTCTTCGTAAGGTTGCCCGTGTTCGCCTTGTCAACGGCATCGAAGTTACTGCTTACATCCCGGGTGAGGGCCACAACCTGCAGGAGCACTCCATCGTGCTCGTCCGCGGCGGTCGTGTCCGTGACCTCCCTGGTGTCCGTTATCACGTCATCCGTGGCGCCTACGACGCTGCTCCGGTCCAGAACCGTATGCAGGCCCGTTCCAAGTACGGTGCTAAGCGCCCCAAGGCCAAATAAGCCAGATAACGTTTTGATACTTTCGCCGTGTGCCGTCTTGAGCGCCGCACGGTAGACACTTAAGGAGATTTCACATGCCGCGTCGTGCAGCAGCTAATCGTCGTGAGGTTCAGCCTGACGCCGTTTACAACAACCGCCTGGTGACTCAGCTCATCAACAAGGTCCTTCTTGACGGCAAGAAGGCCACCGCTGAGCGCATCGTTTACACCGCTTTCGAGATCGTTGCCGAGAAGTCCGAGGGTGGCGACGCTCTCGCTACCTTCAAGAAGGCTATGGACAACGTCAAGCCCACGCTCGAGGTTAAGCCCAAGCGTGTCGGTGGCGCTACCTATCAGGTCCCGATGGAGGTCAACTCCCGTCGTTCCACCGCTCTGGGTATCCGCTGGATCGTCAACTTCTCCCGCGCTCGCAAGGAGAAGACCATGGCCGAGCGTCTCGCCAACGAGATCCTCGACGCTTCCAACGGCCTGGGCGCTTCCGTCAAGAAGCGTGAGGACGTCTTTAAGATGGCCGAGGCCAACCGCGCGTTCTCTCACTATCGTTGGTAAGTTAAGGTAAGGAACTAACATGGCTAAGCCTAAGTACAAGCTTTCCGATACCCGTAACATCGGCATCATGGCCCACATCGATGCCGGTAAGACCACCACGACCGAGCGTATTCTTTACTACACCGGTAAGACCCACAAGATCGGTGAGGTCCATGAGGGCGCTGCCACCATGGACTGGATGGTTCAGGAGCAGGAGCGCGGCGTAACCATTACCTCCGCTGCTACCACGTGCTTCTGGAACAAGGACGGTAAGGACTACCGCATCCAGATCATCGACACCCCGGGCCACGTTGACTTCACCGCCGAGGTCGAGCGCTGCCTGCGCGTCCTCGATGGCGCTGTCGCCGTCTTCGACGCCGTTGCCGGCGTTCAGCCCCAGTCTGAGACCGTTTGGCGTCAGGCTTCTACCTTCAACGTTCCCCGCATCGCCTTCATCAACAAGTATGACCGCGTGGGCGCTGACTTCTTCAACGCTATCGAGACCATGAAGGATCGTCTCGACGCTAACGCCGTGGCCGCTCAGGTCCCGATGGGCGCCGAGGACAACTTCTGGGGCGTCATCGACCTGGTCACCATGACTGCATGGGACTTCAAGGCCGACGAGAAGGGTATGACCTACCCCGAGCCGATGGACGAGATCCCGGCTGAGTTCGCCGACATCGCTGCCACCAAGCGCGAGGAGCTCCTCGACGCTGCTGCCAGCTTTGACGATGAGCTCATGGAGAAGATCCTCATGGAGGAGGACTTCACCGTCGAGGAGCTCAAGGCCGCTCTGCGCAAGGGCGTTCTGGCCAACGAGCTCAACCTCGTCTTCGTGGGCTCCGCCTACAAGAACAAGGGCGTTCAGGAGCTGCTCGACGCTGTCGTCGACTACCTGCCCAGCCCGCTCGACGTTGAGGCCGTTACCGGTACCGATCCGGACACCGGCGAGGAGATCCAGCGTCATCCTTCCTTCGACGAGCCCTTCTCCGGCCTGGTCTTCAAGATCATGACCGACCCGTTCGTCGGTAAGCTCACCTATGTCCGCGTTTACTCCGGCCGCGCCGAGTCCGGCTCCTACGTGGTCAACGCTTCCAACGGTCAGCGCGAGCGCCTCGGCCGCATCCTCGAGATGAACGCCGCCGAGCGTATCGACCGTGACGACGCTGCCGCCGGCGACATCGTCGCTTGCGTCGGCTTCAAGAACTCCACCACCGGTGACACCCTGTGCGAAGAGGGCAAGGAGATCGTCCTCGAGAAGATCGAGTTCGCTAAGCCCGTTATCGACGTTGCCATCGAGCCCAAGACCAAGGCCGAGCAGGACAAGATGTCCCTGGCTCTGACCAAGCTCGCCGAGGAGGACCCGACCTTCCAGGTGTCCACCAACCACGAGACCGGCCAGACCATCATCGCCGGCATGGGCGAGCTGCACCTCGAGATCATCGTCGACCGTCTGCTCCGCGAGTTCAAGGTTGACGCTAACGTTGGTAAGCCCCAGGTTGCCTACCGCGAGACCGCTGGTCACGACGTCGAGAAGGCTGAGGGCAAGTTCGTCCGTCAGTCCGGTGGTCGCGGTCAGTACGGCCACGCCGTCATCAAGCTCGAGAAGATGGAGGAGGGCTTCGGCTACGAGTTCGTCAACGCTATCGTCGGCGGCGTCGTGCCCAAAGAGTACATCCCGTCCATCGACAAGGGCATCCAGGAGGCCCTGAACACCGGTGTTATCGCCGGCTTCCCGGTCCTCGACGTTAAGGTCACCCTGTTCGACGGTTCTTACCACGAGGTCGACTCCTCCGAGGCCGCCTTCAAGATCGCCGGTTCCATGGCTATCAAGGACGCCCTCAAGAAGTCCGATCCGCAGCTGCTCGAGCCGATCATGGCTGTCGAGGTCGAGACCCCCGAGCAGTACATGGGCGACGTTATGGGCAACCTCTCCGGTCGCCGCGGCAAGATCGAGGGCATGGAGGATCGCAAGAACAGCAAGCTCATCCGTGCCAAGGTGCCGCTGGGCGAGATGTTCGGTTACGCTACCGACCTTCGCTCCCAGACCCAGGGCCGTGCATCCTACACGATGCAGTTCGACTCTTATGAGCCCGCGCCCAAGTCCATCGTGGACGAGGTCATGAGCAAGAACGCCTAAGTTCGAGCTCCCTGTTACGTAATCCGCGAGAACATCTCTCGCACTCTTTGGAGGTTTAAGTTGGCTACCCAGAAGATCCGCATTCGCCTCAAGGGCTATGATCACGAGGTCGTCGATCAGTCCGCGAAGCTCATTGTCGAGACCGCTCAGAAGACCGGCGCTCGCGTTTCCGGTCCTGTTCCCCTGCCCACCGAGCGCAACCTGTACACGGTTATCCGCTCGCCGCACGTGAACAAGGACTCCCGTGAGCAGTTCGAGATGCGCACCCACAAGCGCCTCATCGACATCCTCGACCCCACCTCGGGCACCGTTGATTCGCTCATGCGTCTCGACCTCCCCGCTGGCGTCGACATCGACATCAAGCTCTAAGCGAAATCGCTCATAGCTTACAGAGCCCCGCTGCCATCTTGGTAGCGGGGCTCTTTTGTTTTGCATGATGGCCTTGGGGGACCGGGTAATGCTGTCGAGCGGGTGGCTGTGGCGTCTTATTTACCCATGGGACGCAGCGATGCCTCCTCAAAATGGAAGGATTGCAAGCCGTCTTCCGTTTCGATACACGCGCGACCAAAGGCATCGACCGTTTGAAGGATGCCACGCGCCAGCTCGTCACCGGCAGGGGAGCGGGCGATAACGTGCTCCCCGATCCAATTGAGGTGAGTGATATATTCGTCGTGGACGGGAGCGAGCGGACCGGCGTCTTCTTTCTTGGCATTGAGGCGCTCTGCCCAGGCATCTACGGCGTCTATAACTGCGTGATAGACCTCATCGAGGAGCACATCGACGGTGGGAACATTCTCGTTGAGATCCGAGAGACCGATTGCCGGCAGGCCGCCATCGGGAACCTCTGAGGGCACATAGTTCACATTGACGCCAATGCCGCAGGCGGCAAAGGGCTTGCCCTCGTTGTCACGAGCCGCCTCGACCAGGATGCCGCCGAGTTTGCGCCCTCGCGCGACGAGGTCGTTGGGCCATTTGAGGCCGATCTCGTTAGCAAGACCTTGCGCCTCGAGCGCCTCGAGCACCGCTAAGCCGCTGACGGCGGCAAGACCAGAGTACTTGGCGGGATCAACACATGGACGTAGGACAATCGAGAGCAACAGGTTGCCGGCGGTTGAATCCCACTTGTGGCCGCGTCGGCCGCGTCCTGCCGTTTGCGCGCGGGCGGCAAGTCCCGTGCCGTGCGGCGCGCCCTGTTTACCTGCTTCGAGCAGGTCATCGTTGGTCGATCCGGTTACGTCGACTATCGTTAATTGAGCATCCATAGCGGCTGCTACCTCCTTAATGAATAAGTGAATGACGCAATGGTGTCGAGAGATAGACACAATGTGAAGCCTTTGTCGCATTTGGACAATTTAATGTTAACACGTCAACAAGGCGAAGAATGCGCTATCCTCTCTTGGTCGATGTAAACACGTCAACAACTCAAAGGAGGTTAGTGATGGGTTTCACGATTCTTGGAACAGGCTCGGCGCTTCCCAAGCGCAGTGTTTCCAATGACGAGCTGTCCGAGTTCCTGGACACCTCGGATGAGTGGATTTTTACCCGCACGGGGATCAAGAGCCGCCATGTGTGCACCACCGAGTCGCTCGACGATCTTGCCGTGGCTGCGAGCGAGCAAGCGCTCCAGACGTCCGGAATCGATGCGAGCCAGCTGGATCTTATCGTCTGTTCGACGACGACGGGCGATCATCTCGTTCCTGCCGAAGCGTGCGCCGTTGCTGAGCGCTTGGGTGCCACATGTCCTGCTTTCGACGTTTCGGCGGCTTGTGCCGGCTTCGTATTTGCGCTCGATGTCGCCGAGGGCTATATCGCCCGCGGTCGCGCCAAACACGTGCTGGTCGTTGCAGCCGAGCAGATGACGCGCGCGCTCGATTGGACCGACCGTGCCACGTGCGTTCTCTTTGGCGATGGCGCGGGTGCTGCGGTCATAGAGGCCGGGGGAGAGAATCCCCTTGCTGTCGAGCTTTCGACGTCGCCTGACGTCGAAACACTGCGCGTCCCCGGATTGGTGGGCTCCTCGCCGTATAAGACGGCGCAGGACCGCGAAAGCGTGCTTTCCATGAACGGCCGTCGCGTCTTCAAGTTTGGCGTCAATGCCATCTGCGACACGGTCAACAAGCTCGTCTGCGACGCGAGCATCGCGGTCGAGGACATCGACCACTTTGTATTCCATCAGGCTAACGAACGAATCCTGAGTCAGGCGGTCAAGCGCCTCGGTGTGCCAGACGAGCGCGTGGTTCGAACGCTACGAGAGACCGGCAACATTTCGAGCGCCTGCATTCCCTTTGCGCTTGACCGGCTGGCACGCACTGACGTACTGAATGCGGGCGACACCATCGCCCTCGTTGGATTTGGCGCCGGCCTGGATATAGGTGGCTATCTGCTTCGTTGGAAGTAGTCGCACATAGGAAATAAAAACGCCCCTAGGGCACAAACAAAGGAGAACTACCATGGCAGATCAGAAGACCTTCGAGCGCGTTTGCGACGTTATCCGCGAGACCGCCGGTCTTGACGACGTCGAGATGAAGCCCGAGTCCACGCTTGAGGAGATTGGTCTCGACAGTCTGGGCACCGTCGAGATCCTCGTCGCCGTCGAGGACGAGTTTGGCATCCAGCTCGATACCGAGGAGAACCCCAAGACGGTCGGCGAGTTCGCCGATACGGTCGAGGCGGCATTGGAGAAGTAGAGATGCTCAAGACTCCTCTCTGCGATCTGCTCAGCATCGAAAAGCCCGTGTTCCAGGGCGGTATGGCTTGGATTGCCGACGCCTCGCTGGCTTCCGCAGTGTCCGAGGCGGGCGGCTTGGGGATTATCGCGGCCATGAACGCCGACGCCAACTGGCTGCGCGACCAGATTCACGAGCTGCGCGCCAGGACGGATAAGCCCTTTGGCGTCAACGTTATGCTCATGAGCCCGTTTGCCGACGAGGTCGCGCGGGTCGTGATTGACGAGCGGGTGCCGGTCGTCGTGACGGGTGCCGGCAATCCCACCAAGTACATGAAGGCGTGGAACGAGGCGGGCATCAAGGTCATCCCGGTCGTTGCCTCGGTGGCGCTGGCGCGCCTCGTGGCGCGTCGTGGAGCTACGGCGGTTGTTGCCGAGGGCACCGAATCGGGCGGCCATATTGGCGAGACCTCGACGATGGCACTGGTGCCGCAGGTCGTCGATGCGGTTGACATTCCTGTCGTGGCTGCCGGCGGTATTGCCGACGGCCGCGGCGTGGCGGCTGCCTTTATGCTGGGCGCCGCCGGTGTGCAGGTGGGTACGCGCTTTCTGATCGCAGATGAGTGCACCGTATCGGAGCAGTACAAGGAGATGGTCCTGAAGGCCAACGACACCTCGACGCGTGCGACCGGCCGCTCGACGGGACACCCGGTGCGTGCCCTCAAGAGCCCCTTCACCAACGCCTACGCCAAGAGCGAGGCGGTGGGCGTAAGCGTCGAGGAGCTCGGGGCCATGGGCACGGGCGCCCTTCGCAAGGCCGCCAAGGACGGCAATTACGAAGAGGGCTCGTTTTTGTGTGGACAGATTGCCGGCATGGTCAACGAGCGCCAAAGCGCACGTGAAATTGTCGATGACCTGGTCGATGGTGCCGAGCGCGTCCTGAGGGGTGCGTGCGCATGGGTAGCGTAGCGTTTCTGTTTGCCGGCCAGGGTGCCCAGCATCCCGCGATGGGTGTCGACCTCATCGAAGCATCGCCGGCGGCCGCCGAGGTGTTCGCCATTGCCGACGAGGTGCGCCCGGGGACCAGCGAGCAGTGCCGGAGCGCCTCCAAGGAGGAGCTCTCGCAGACCGAGAACACGCAGCCTTGCGTGTTCGTGCACGACTTGGCAGTCGCCGTCGCCCTGCGCGAGCGCGGCGTGGTGCCTGCCGCCTGTGCGGGATTCTCGCTGGGCGAGGTCGCTGCGCTCACCTTTGCGGAGGCATTCGATACGCGAGCGGGTTTTGAGCTCGTATGTGAGCGCGCGGCATTGATGGCCACGGCGGCCGAGCGTCACCCCGGCGGCATGCGCGCCGTCATCAAACTCGATGCAGCGCAAGTCGAGAACCTGGCAAAACAGGCCGGCGAGGACTGCTGGCCGGTCAACTACAACAGTCCGCAGCAGACGGTTGTTGCCGGGGCGCCCGAGGCGCTGCAGGAGCTCGACGTCCTGGTAAAAGAGGCTGGCGGCCGCGCTATGAAAGTCGCGGTGTCGGGTGCATTTCATAGCCCCTATATGGCCGAGGCGACTGAGGGGCTGGTGACGTATATCCAAGCCGGCCACGCGCCGTCTCCGCTGCTGATTCCGGTCATGGCAAATATGACAGCGGCGCCCTATCCGGCCGACCCGCAGACGGCATCGGAGGTGCTGGCCAACCAGGTGAGCCATGCCGTGCGCTGGGTCGACACGCTGCATGCTCTGCAGGATCAAGGCATCGACACGTTTATTGAGGTCGGCCCCGGCAAAACGCTGTCCGGCCTGGTCAAGCGTACGTTGAGCGACGTTCGCGTGTATTCGTGCGAAACGGCCGAGCAGGTCGCAGCTATTGCCGACGAGCTCGCATAGTCCACAGGGCTGTAACCCGAAAGGAATGACATGGGCAACTTGAACAACGGCACGCTCGAGCGCAACGACTCACGTCTCGTGGCACTGGTCACGGGCGGCTCGCGCGGCATCGGCCGCGCCTGCGCTGTCGGTCTGGCGGAGGACGGCTTTGATATCGCTGTCGTCTATGCCGGCAGTGTCGATGCGGCGCGCGAGACGTGCGAAGCCTGCGAGGCGGCTGGCGCCGCGGCACGCGCATATCAATGTGACGTGGCCGACCCCGCTGCCGTCAACGCGTGCGTGGAAGCGGTCCTCAACGACTTTGGCTCCATTTGGGCGCTCGTCAACAACGCTGGCATCACCCGCGATGGCCTGCTCATGCGCATGGGCGATGACGCCTTCGATCGCGTGCTCGATGTCAATCTTAAAGGAACGTTTAACACGACGCGCGCGCTCACCAAGACCTTTATGCGCCAACGCGGCGGCTGCGTCGTCAACATGAGCTCGGTCGTGGGCCTGATGGGCAATGCCGGGCAAGCCAACTACGCTGCCTCCAAGGCGGGCGTGATCGGCCTGACCAAGGCGGTGGCGCGCGAGCTTGCGCCCCGCGGCGTACGAGTGAACGCGGTTGCCCCCGGGTTTGTCGAGACGGATATGACGGCAAAGCTCTCGGAGAAGGTTCGCGCGGCAACCGAGGAGCAGATTCCCCTAAAGCGCATGGCACGCCCCGAGGAAGTGGCCGGCGTGGTGCGCTTTTTGGCGAGCGATGCGGCTGCCTACATTACGGGCGAGGTCGTACGCGTTGACGGCGGAATGGCGATGTAGAAACCAGGGCCGAAGAACGGCTTGGATGAGGAGACCATGATGGAACAGAGAGTTGCAATCACCGGCATAGGTGCCGTATCGCCGCTCGGCAACACTGCGCTTGCCACCTGGGCGGCCATGTGCGCCGGCACGTGCGGCATCGGCCCGATCACGCACTTCGATACCGATGCGTTTGCCGTCAAGGTGGCGGGCGAGGTCAAGGGCTTTGACGGCAACGAGTACTTTGGCAAGCGTGACGCCAAGCATCTCGACCCCTGCGTTCAGTTTGCGATGGCGGCTTCGGACGAGGCAATGCACGATGCGGGCTTTGATGTCGAAGGCGCCATCGATCGCGAGCGCCTGGGCGTCTACGTGGGGTCGGGCGTGGGCGGCATGCAGACGCTCGTCGACAACGTCCACACGATTGCCGACCGTGGGCCCCGCCGCGCATCGCCTTACATGATCGCGATGATGATCCCCAACATGGCATCAGGCAATATCGCAATCCGCCACAAGGCAAAGGGCCCGACCCTGCCCGTCGTGACCGCCTGCGCAACCTCGGCCCATGCGGTGGGCGAGGCGTTTCGCGCCATCAAGCACGGCTATGCCGACGCGATCCTCGCGGGCGGTGCCGAGGCCGCAATTATCCCCGATGCCGTTGCGGGCTTTACGTCCTGCCGCGCATTGACCACCAACCCCGATTCCGCGACGGCTTGCCGCCCGTTCGATGCAGACCGCGACGGCTTTGTGATGGGCGAGGGCGCCTGCGTGCTGGTACTCGAGAGCATGGAACATGCGCAGGCGCGCGGTGCGCACATTTATGCCGAGGTCGTGGGCTACGGCAACACCGATGATGCCTATCACATCACGAGCCCCGATCCCGAGGCTGCCGGCATTGCCCGCGCGATATCGCTGGCGGTTGCCGAGGGCGACGTCAAGCCTTCCGAGGGCCTCTACATCAATGCCCACGGCACCTCGACCAAGCTCAACGATTCGTCCGAGACGGCGGGCATTAAGCGTGCGCTCGGCGAGGACGCGGCATGCGCCGCGCATGTCTCGTCGACCAAGTCGATGACCGGTCACATGATCGGTGCCACGGGCGCCATCGAGGTCATGGCCTGTGCCATGGCGCTCGAGCAGGGCGTGGTGCCGCCGACCATTAACTACCGCACGCCCGATCCCGCCTGCGATCTTGACTACACGCCCAATCGCGCGGTTCGCGCCGACCTTACCTGGGCGCTTTCGACCAACCTGGGCTTTGGCGGGCACAACGCCGCCATCGCGCTGCGTAGATATACGAGGAGCTAGAGCATGGATTCCAAAAGACTTGCCGAGATAGCCGATGTTATGGAGGACCGCGGACTCACGCGCGTACGCGTTGAGGAGCCCGATGGCACCGCGGTCGAACTCGAGCGCGCGAGCGCCGCACAGCCGGTTGCCGTGCCCATGCCCATACCGGGTGCCGTGACTGCTCCGGCGGTGGCTCCTGTCGCCATGCCTGCCGCCGCACCGGAACCCGCCGCGCAGGCGCCTGCCGCCGCACCGGAGCCCAAGGGCACCGAGGTGACCGCTCCCATGGTCGGCGTTTTCTATGCTGCCCCGGCGCCGGGCGACGAGCCGTTTGTGCACGTGGGCTCCAAGGTCAAGGCCGGCGAGACCCTCTGCATCATCGAGGCCATGAAGGTTCTCAACGAGGTGACGGCAGAGACGGATGGCGAGGTGCTCGAGATCTGCGTGGCCGACGGCGACCTCGTGGAGTTTGGCAGCTGCCTCATGAGGATCGGATAGGTGATATCCATGAATAAAGAAGAGCTCAAGAAGCTGTTGCCGCATCGCGAGCCGATGCTTTTGCTCGACGAAGCCGAGCTGGTGGGCGATGAGGCTCACGGCAAGATCACGATTACGGGCGACGAGTACTTTTTGCAGGGGCATTTTCCGGGAAACCCGGTCGTCCCCGGCGTGATTCAGTGCGAGATGCTCGCCCAGAACTGCTGCGTGCTGCTGATGGGCGATGAGGAGGCGCACGGCGCGACGCCGTTCTACACGAGTCTGGACAAGGTGCGCTTTAAGCGTCCGGTGCGCCCGGGCGACACGGTTGATCTGGTGTGCACCATCACGCGTGCGCGCGGGCCGTTCCGCTTTGCGACGGGTACTGCGAGCGTCAACGGTGAGGTTTGCTGCCGCGCCGATATGTCTTTTGCACTCATGCACGAAAGTTAAGGAAGGCTTCATGTTCGACAAAGTGCTCATCGCCAACCGCGGCGAAGTCGCGGTCCGTGTTATCCGCGCGTGCCGCGATATGGGCATCAAGACCGTCGCCGTTTATTCCACGGCCGATGCGGACGCGCTGCACGTGCAGCTTGCCGACGAGGCGTATTGCATCGGCGGTCCGCGTCTTGCCGAGAGCTACCTCAACGACGATGCTGTGCTCACCTGTGCCGTAAAGTCGGGAGCTAAGGCAATTCATCCCGGCTATGGCTTTTTCTCCGAGAAGGCGAGCTTCGTGCGCGACTGCGACAAGTATGGCCTGGCGTTTGTTGGTCCTTCGGCCAAGGTGATCGACAGCATGGGCGACAAGGACGCCGCACGTCGAACGGCTGCCGCGGCGGGCGTGCCCATCGTGCCGGGCTGCGATTTGCTCAAAAGTCCCGAGGAGGCAACGGCCGAGGCTGAGCGCATTGGCTGCCCCGTGCTTATTAAGGCGCGTGCGGGCGGCGGCGGTCGCGGTATTCGTAAGGTCGAGCGCGTGGAAGATGCGGCAAAGGCCTTTATTGAAGCACGCGCCGAGGGCGAGGCCGTTTTTGGCGACGGCGAGTGCTACATGGAGAAGTTCGTCGCGCCGGCGCATCACGTTGAGGTACAGATTATGGCCGATAAGCAGGGCCATGTGTTTTCACTCGGCGAGCGCGAGTGCTCGGTGCAGCGCCGCAACCAAAAGCTGATCGAGGAGAGCCCCGCGCCGTGCCTCGACGGACGCGACGATATTCGTGCCCGTATGCACAAGGCGGCGCGCGACTTGGCTCGTGCCGTCGGTTATGAGGGCGCTGGCACCATCGAGTTTCTGTACTCGGACGACGGCAATTACTACTTTATGGAAATGAACACGCGCTTGCAGGTGGAGCATCCGGTTACAGAGTTTGTAACCGATACCGACTTGGTCAAGTGGCAGCTGCGCGTGGCAGCCGGCCAGCCTCTGCCCTTTGAGCAGGAGGACATGCCGGTGCGCAACCACGCCATGGAGTGCCGCATCAATGCCGAAACGCCGGACTTTCTGCCGTCGTGCGGAACGGTCACCGCGTTGCGTGTGCCGGGTGGCCCGCGCGTGCGCTGGGATTCCGCCATGTTTACCGGTGCGAAAGTTCCGCCGTACTACGACTCCATGCTCGGCAAGCTCATCGTGTGCGCGCCCACGCGTGACGGTGCCATTCGCAAGATGCGCTCGGCCCTGGGCGAGCTCGTGATTGAGGGCGTGAGCGAAAATAGCGAGCTTCAGCTCGACGTGCTGGCAAACGACGAGTTCTTGTCGGGCATGTATCACACCGATCTGATGGGGCATCTCTATGCTGATGAATAGAAAAGCGAAGACGGTCAACGTCCTCGAGGGGCCGATAACCGAGTCGTGCGCCGAGTTCCCCGCGCGCCACGTGTTTGTCAAATGCCCGGAGTGCCGCCGTGTGATCGATGAGGCGCGCCTGCACGACAACCTCGAGGTCTGCCCTCGTTGCGGCAAACACTTTCGCGTGAGCGGTCGCGCGCGCATGCGCATGACGGTCGACGCGGGTACCTTTGAGGAATGGGATGCCAATCTGGCGTCGAAGGACTTCCTCTCGTTTCCCGGTTATGCCGACAAGCTTAAGAGCGTGAGCGAGCGTTCGGGCGAGCGCGATGCCGTTGTGTGCGGCAGGGGCAAAATCTGCGGCTGCGATACCGCGCTCTTCTTTATGGATGCCAACTTTATGATGGGCTCAATGGGCTCCGTGGTGGGCGAGAAGATCTGTCGTGTCTTTGAGCGCGCGGCCGAGTTGGGGCTGCCGGTCGTTGGCTTTACCGTATCGGGCGGCGCCCGCATGCAGGAGGGCGTGACCTCGCTCATGCAGATGGCCAAGATTTCTGCAGCGGTTAGGCGCCACAGCGAGGCGGGCGGCCTGTATATCACGGTGCTCACCGATCCTACGACCGGAGGCGTAACCGCGAGCTTTGCCATGGAGGGCGACATCATCTTGGCCGAGCCCGATGCCCTGACGGCATTTGCCGGCCCGCGCGTGATCGAGCAGAACATGCACAAGCGTCTGCCCAAGGGATTCCAGCGTTCCGAGTTTTTGCTGGAGCACGGCTTTTGCGATGCCGTTGTTCCGCGTGGTGAGATTGCGCTCACGGTAGGCGAGCTGCTGGCGCTGCACGAAGGGCACGCGCCCGGCCTGGGGGCACCGCATGAGATCGTGCATACGGGTCGTCGCGACAAAAAGCTGGGACACTTGTTTAAGCGCTCGGCCGCACCAAAAAGCGCGCTCGAAATCGTCAAACAGACTCGCTCGGCGAACCGCGCCACGGCAGGCGAGATGATCTCGTTGGGTCTCGACGGATTCGTAGAGCTGCACGGCGACCGCTACTTTGGCGACGACGCCGCTGTGGTGGCTGGCATTGGCTGGAAAGACGGACGCCCCGTAACGGTCATCGCCATCGAGCGCGGCACCACGACCAAAGAGCGTATGCGCCGCAACTTTGGCATGGCGCATCCCGAGGGCTACCGCAAAGCGCGTCGCCTTATTCGCCAGGCCGAAAAGTTTGGTCGACCGGTTCTGTGCCTGGTCGATACTTCGGGCGCGTTTTGCGGCATCGGTGCCGAGGAGCGCGGCCAGGGCGAGGCGATTGCCCAGAATCTCATGGAGATGAGCGGCCTTAAGACGCCGATTGTCTCGGTTGTGACAGGCGAGGGTGGCTCTGGTGGCGCGCTGGCGCTGTCCGTGGCCGACCGCATCCTGATGCTCTCGAGCTCGGCCTATTCGGTCGTGAGCCCCGAGGCCTGTGCGTCGATCCTGTGGAAGGATACCGAGCGCGCGAATGAGGCCGCCGAGGCGTTGAAGCTCACGGCCCCCGACCTGCTATCGCTGGGCATTATCGATGGCATCGTTAAAGACGAAGGGTTGTCGCACGAGGAGATCGCCGACGCCGTGATGTCCGCAGCGTTCGCGGCTTTCGACAAGCTGGGTGCGCTCGATGCCGATGAGCTCACCAATCTTCGCTATGAAAAATACCGAGCGATCGGTCAGTATCGCGCAATGTGACAAAGTGTCCAAGGCCGTGGCTCATGTGGGCTGCGGCCTTTTTGTATCTTGTGGATAAAGTGGCTACACTACAATCCGGTTACGCAATGGATCTATATGGATAACGCCATGGGGGCTGATAAAGATGGTCGAATGGATTGTTCGTCGTGCGCAGGGTGACCGTGCGCGCGTGGGTACGCTGACGGGCATGGTGTGCATTCTCGCCAATGTGGCACTTTGCGCTGCGAAAGGTGCTATCGGAGTGGTGTCAGGCTCGGTTTCGATCGTAGCGGACGCCATGAACAACCTTTCCGATGCCAGTTCGAACATCGTGAGCGTTTTGGGCTTTAAGCTGGCGAGCAAGCCCGCCGACCCCGAGCATCCTTACGGCCATGGTCGTTACGAGTATCTTTCGGGTCTGGTCGTGGCGGCCCTCGTACTGCTTATCGGCGTTGAGCTCGTTAAGTCCTCGGCAGAGAGAATTATCCATCCCGAACCCGTCGAGTTCTCGCTTGCCCTGGTTGCGGTTCTTGTGCTGTCGATGGTCGTAAAGCTGTGGATGGCGGCGCTTAACCAAAAGCTTTACGACCGCATTGAGTCCGAAACGCTGCACGCGACCGCGCAGGACTCTAAAAACGACGTCCTTGCCACGGGTGCCGTATTGATCTGTGCAATTGTTTCGCAGGTGACGCATGTAAATCTTGATGCTTGGGTTGGACTTGCCGTTGGCGCCTATATTGGCTGGAGCGGGTTTGATCTGATTCGTGATACGGTGAGTCCGCTGTTGGGCCAGGCTCCCGATCCAAAACTGGTCAAGCACATCCGGGACAAGATCATGAGCTACCCGGGTGTTTTGGGCGTTCACGACTTAATGGTCCATGACTACGGCCCGGGCAGGAAGTTCGCAAGCGCTCATGCCGAGATGGCGGCCGAAGCCGATCCGCTGGAGAGTCATGACACGCTCGACAACATTGAGCAGGCGTTTAGGAAAGATGACGGCATGATCGTCACGCTTCATTACGACCCCATCGTGACCGACGATCCAAAGGTGGCAGATATGCGCCTCCGCATCAACGCGATGGCCAAACAGATCGACGGCCGTATTTCGATCCACGACCTGCGCTGCGTGCCGGGCCCTACGCACACTAACGTGATTTTTGACTGCGTGCGTCCTTCGGATTTAACGATGGGCGCCGATGACCTTAGGCGCACGCTGGCGCAGCAGGTGGAGTCCGAATATCCCAAGTCGATAGCCAAGATTACGGTCGATGAAGACTACGTCGGCGCGGCACGCGAGTAGGGCTGTATCGCTAGGGCCATTCGCGCAAAAGGGGAGACCATGAAGAAACTGTATCTGCTCCGTCACGGTCAGACGGAGTTCAATGTCAAAAAGCTCGTCCAGGGCCGCTGCGATTCACCGCTAACGGACTTGGGCCGTCAGCAGGCCGCAAAGGCCGCCGCATGGCTTAAAGCCCGCGACGTCACCCCCGACAAGGTAGTCTCGTCTCCTTTAAGCCGAGCCATGGCCACGGCTCGGCTCGTCGCAGGCGAGCTCCTCGGCCCGGACGCCGCCGTCGAGCCCTGCGAAGGCATCATCGAACGCTGCTATGGCTCCTTTGAAGGGGGCCCGCACGACGCACTGCCTACCGACGTCTGGGATCCGGGCGAGGACTTAATCCCCTTCGGAGGGGAGGGAAGTCAGGCGCTGCAAGAGCGTATGGTAAGCACGCTCGCTAATCTCATGAGCGCCGATGATGTTGAAACCGTCCTGGCAGTAAGCCACGGCAGCGCCAGCCGCCAGTTCATCAAAGCCGCCGCCCCAGAGGGCTTCGAACTCCCAGCAAAGCTCCCCAACTGCGCCATCATGATCTTTGATTTTGAGGATTCGCAAGAAGAATGCGACACGTCCCAATGTAAGTTCACCTTGCAGCAGATCATCGATCCTCAACAAAGTCTTTAGCCTGAGCGAGCAGAGTTAAGCAGGCATCAACGTGTCGTCTCCCGAGCTTTGGCTTGACACGCTGAACATCTACAAGGATAACCTTGAGGCCGTCGAGGCGTTCCTGGCCGACGCCCGCGCCATGGGCGACGGTCGCCTCAATGTGGTGCTCACCGGTGCCGGCACCTCCGATTACGTGGGTGAGGTTGTCGTCCTCAACCCCGACCTATCCCTCGTCGAGACCTATCTCGGTGGCGAGAGCGTCTACACTGAGAAGTAGCTGCTGACCTATTTGCGATTTGATGCGAATAATGAGACCCCGATTCGGCTTTATCGAATCGGGGTCTTTGCTGTGGTGTCCAGCTAAATCAAAACAGGCCTATTCTGCGACGATGATGCGAGTTGATTCGAGAACCATGGAACGCTGTTTGTCGTTGACATTTGCATCGGTGATGAGTGCGTCCATTTGATCGAGATTGAAGAAGCCGAAGAAGTCCATCTGTCCGATCTTGCTTGAATCGCAGACAAGGTAACGCTTGGCGGCGCGATCGCAAGCGAGCGCCTGTAAGCGTCCTTCCTCAAGGTTAGAACAGGAGATGGATTGGGCGAGTACGCCGTTGGTGCCGATAAAGCAAGTGTCGATACCGAGCGGGGCGAGAGCATCTTCGGCGATGGGGCCGACGAAAGAACCCGATCGTTTGCGATACTGTCCTCCCAGGGCCCAGATCTCCACATCGTTACGCGTCTGGAGCATGTTCAGCACGATGATGCTGTTTGTGATGACGCGCAGCCGCATGCGCGGCAGCGCACGGGCGATGAGAGCGCAAGTCGAACCGGGTCCGAGGAAGATGGTGTCGCGCTCTCTGATGAGGTTGACAGCGGTGCGTGCGATATGCTCTTTTTCAGGGGAGCGGATTGAGAGCTTTTCAAAAAACGGGACCTCTTCGGCAATGGGGGAGCCGCTTGAAAGTCGGATGCCACCGTACTCGCGGATGACGCCAGCGCGTCGCGAGAGCTCATCGAAGTCTCTTCGAGCGGTCATTTCAGATATACCAAAGATTGTTGCGGCTTGGGCAACAGTGACCATTCCGCGCTGAGCGCACAGCTCAAGTAATTGTTCGTGACGTTCGGGTTTAAGCATGGCTTGCCAATTGGATTATGCGGTAATGACGGAGGTATAGGCGCGGAGGGCCTCGATGGTCCGGGGGTCTGCGTCCTCGTTAATGAATGCCGCGGTCATATCCTCCAGTGTGGTGAAAAGGCAGAAGTCGCGCCTTCCGACTTTTTCAGCATCTACAACAAGATAACGCTCCTGAGCTCGAGAAAGAGCGTCTGAGAGGACCATGGCTGCATCGGGACGAGAGCCAAAGACCTCGTTTCCAAAAATACCGGTTGCCGAGACGTAGGCCTTGGGAGCGGATAGACCGTAGGGGCCGCGGCCGTTGTATGGCATGGTGAAAACTCGCGTGTCGTGACGCATCATGCCACCAACAAAGAATAGATCTATATGTGGATTGTCGGCTAGCAGGTTCAGCACGGGAAGACTGTTGGTGACGACGCGTATGTCCTCCTGGGGCAAATACGAACACATGAGCTCGAGAGTGGAGCCTCCACCGAGAAAGATCGTATCGCCGGCTGAGACGGTTTGGGCGGCGGCTATAGCAGCGGCACGTTTCTGATCAACTTGAAAACGACGTTTCTCCTCATGCGGGGTCAAACGTGAAAGGGCTGTTCCGTGGGCGGAGTGTGGAAGCTGAGCCCCTCCGTGTACGCGCACAAGAAGGCCCTTGTCGGCAAGCTCGGCCAGGTCACGCCTGATGGTCATATCCGAAACAGATAGGGTATTAGATATCTCGTTTACCGATACCGAATGATGTTGATCGAGCAAGTCGAGAATGGCCTGCTGGCGTTCGGATTTCATGAGTGCCGACTCCCTCATCGAGCGTTTGTTCTTATTTCAATGTAAACGAACAACATAAATAAACGCAAACCGTTCACGAAGGCACATTACCTTTCACCGGTCAAAACATAACGCTCACGGAAAAAACCATCAAATAGGAGGTAAATAGAGCTCATTCCAAAAATCATCTCTTGACCAATAAACAAATATAGACGAACATAAACGAACAGAACGAACAGAACGAACAGAACGAAGAGAATTAATAAGTATGAAAGGACAGAAGATGCGTATCGGTGTCATCCTTGCAAGTCACGGAGAGTTCGCTCAGGCCGCCCTCGGCGCCGTCGAGATGATTGCGGGCAAGCAGCCTGATGTCATCGCTCTTGGTCTCACCGCCGAGAAGAGCCTGGAGTCTTTCGAGTCCGAGATGCGCGAGGCTTACGAGACCCTCAGCGCCGAGTGCGAACTCGTCGTCACCCTATGCGACATCTACGGCGGCACCCCATTCAACGTGACTACCCGCTGCCTGCTCAACGGCATGAACATGGTTGCCTACACTGGCCTGTCCATGCCCGTTGCGGTCGAGCTCCTGCTCACCCGCGATGGCCTCGATTCCGCCGACGCGGTCCGTGCCCAGCTCACTGCCGCTCACGCCGGGGCCCAGCAGGAGATCAAGGCTCCCGCTCCGGCCGTGGAGGCAGACGAGGACGATTTGGACCTCTAGGCTCGTTAGCCCGTCGATTCGAGTGGCGCTCACCCGTATCCCCCGAGTGGGCGCCTCGATCGAGCAGAGCATTCGTAAACGGTACTGAAGGAACGTGCAAACGAAAAGGAGAACATCATGGCACTCAAACTCGTCGACATCGATGACCGCCTGATCCACGGTCAGGTCGCCACCACTTGGATTCCCGACTTCGGCATCGAATCGGCAATCATTGTCTCGGATAAGGTCGCCAACGACCCCGTCCAGAAGTCCGTCGCCGGCCTCGCCGCCCCCGACATCAAGGTCTCCGTCTTCGGTGTCGAGAAGTTCATTGAGGTCCTCAAGAAGACCGAGCTCAAGAAGGCCACGATGGTGCTCTTCACCAACCCCATCGACGCCCTCAAGCTGCACGAGAACGGCTTGCCGTTCGACTACCTGAACGTCTCCGGCATGCGCTTCAACGAGCAGCGTCATCGCCTGCACAAGAACATGTCCGTCACCGCCGAGGAAAAGGCCGCCTTCGAGGAGCTCATTGGCCTCGGCGTCGACTGCTGGATGCAGACCACCACGCGCGATTCCAAGGAGCCCGTGTCCGAGCTCCTCAAGAACTACTAAGTAAGTAACCATCTCCGGGCATGTGAACCCGGGGCGTGCCCATCGGAGGGAACGATGGGCGAATAGGGAAGGAGAGGCTTATGCTTCAGGCACTTCTGCTCGCCATCTGGGCGGGTCTGTGCACTTGGGACCAGTTCGGTCCCCACCTGGGCTTCCGCAAGCCCCTGCTGGCATCCGTCGGCGTCGGCATCATCCTCGGTGACATGACGACCGCCATCATGATCGGCGCGACCATGGAGCTCATGTGGCTCGGCGTCAACAACATCGGCGCTTATGTTCCGCCGGATGTCATCTCCGGCACCATCGTCGGTGCCGCCCTGGGCATCATGGGTTCCACCGACACCGCCAGCGCCATCGCCCTGGCAGTCGCCATCGGCATCCCCACCGCCACCTTGGTTCAGCAGCTGAACATCTTGGTCATGACCACTAACGTCTCGCTTGTCCACGGTGCCGACAAGGCCATCGAGTCCGGTAAGTTCAACGCCGTCAACAAGTTCTTCTGGACCGGCGCCCTGTGCTTCTTCCTGACCCGCGCCGTTCCCGTCTTCATCGCCACGGGCATCGGCTCCTTCGTGATCGAGGACATCATGGCCTTCCTGCAGAACCAGGTTCCGTGGGTCCTCACCGGCTTCTCCACCGCCGGTGGCATGATGCCCGCCGTCGGTCTGGCCATGCTCCTCACCATGATGATGAAGAAGAACATGTGGATCTTCCTGCTGCTCGGCTTTATCATGGCCGCCTTCCTCAACGTCCCGACCGTGGGCATCGCGCTCGCCGCTTGCGCCGCCGCCGGCGTGTGGGACGTCATTACCGAGGGCCAGAAGAATCAACCCGCCCCTGCCGCCGCCTCTGCCGCCGGCTCCGATGATGACGAGGAGTACGATCTCTAATGGGTAAGATCTCCAACTCCACCCTGAACAAGGTCTTGCTGCGCACCCAGGGTTGCCAATTCGCGCACAACTACGAGCGCATGCAGTCGCTGTCCCTGACCTACTGCTTTGCCCCTGTCCTCGAGGAGCTCTACAAGGACGCCCCCAAGGAGGAGCGCGTTAACGCCATGAAGCGCCACCTCGAGTACTTCAACACCCACCCGCTCGCGATCCCCTTCATCCTTGGCATCACCGCCGCCCTGGAGGAGACCACGGATGAGGATCAGAAGGACACCGTCGTCGGCATCAAGACCTCCCTCATGGGTCCCTTCGCCGGCCTTGGTGACTCCCTGCTGAACCTCACCTGGTTCCCGATCGCCGGCTCCATCGGCGCATCTATGTGCGTCGACAACGGCTCCATTGTGGGTCCGCTCGTGATGTTCTTGCTCATCAACCTGCTGTACTGGCCGCTGAAGTACTTCGGCCTGCACAAGGGTTACGAGATGGGCATGGAGCTCGTCGAGAAGGCGGGCGTCCAGGTCTTCGACCGTCTGGGCAACCTCGCCAACGTGCTGGGCGTCATGGTCACCGGCGGCCTGATCGCCACGACCGTTAAGCTCAAGCTTGCCGTGCAGTTCGCCTTCGGTGAGGGTGACCCGCTGGTGCTCCAGGACCAGCTCGATAAGGTGTTGCCCTTCCTGCTGCCTGTCGTTCTGACTTTCATCTGCTATCGCCTGCTCAAGAAGGGCCAGGGCAAGAACTCCGCCCAGATCATCATCGGTCTGATTGTGTTCTCCCTTGTGTTCGCCGCTATCGGTTTCTACTTCCCGGCGTTCAAGATCTTCGCCTAATCGCGAGCTTATCAAAAGGCAAATCGTTTGATGCCCGCGCCCCGCATGCCGGGCGCGGGCCTCGTTGTCTCATGTGCTCTCCATCGTGCGCGATCGGGGTGCGCTCCATTATGCCCATGTGCCTTTGGCGTATCGCCATCTGGCAAATCCAACTATCGAAAGGATGCCAATGAGAACCGTCCTCGTGCTCATGGATACTCTGCGTCGCGACGTCCTGTCGTGCTACAACCCCGCAACCGACGTCCAGACCCCCAATCTCGATGCCTTTGCCGAGCGTTCCTGCGTGTTCGACAACCACTGGATCGGCTCGGCTCCCTGCATGCCTGCCCGCCGCGACATCCTCACCGGTCGCTACAACTTCCTCGAGCGCCCCTGGGGCCCCATCGAGCCCTTCGATGTGACGCTGCCGGCCTGCCTGCGCGCGAACGGCAACTTCTGCCACATCACCACCGACCACTGCCACTACCTACGCACCGGTGGCGAGGGCTACCTCCAGGAGTTCAACACCTGGGATTACTACCGCGGCCAGGAGGGCGACCCGTGGGTCAGCCGCATCGATGAGCCGAATAACATGCCCGAGACCTTCTACGGGCGCGTGCGCGAGCAGTACCAGAAGAACCGTCAGCTCTGGCCCAACGAAGAGGACATGCCGAGCCCCAAGACCTTCCAGTCCGCCTGCGACTGGATCGACGGCAATGCTGGGGCCGACGACTTCTTCCTTATGGTTGAGGCCTTCGACCCGCACGAGCCCTTCGATGTGCCCGACAAGTACATGGAGATGTACGGCGGCACTGGCGAGCTCGACCGCGACTACTTCGAGATTCCTGAGTACAAGCGCGTCTCCGCCACCGACGTCAACAAGGGCGCGGAGGACTACCTGCAGCGCCGCTACAAGGCCCTCGTCACCATGACCGACCGCTGGTTTGGTAGGCTCATCGACAAGCTCGAGGAGCGCGGGATGCTGGACGATACCATGGTCATGGTCACCACCGACCACGGCTATTTCCTGGGCGAGCGCGACTACATGGGCAAAAACTACATGCACCTGTATAACGAGCTCGCGCATCTGCCGTTCATTGTGCACTTCCCGGGTAACGCCCGCGCCGGCGAGCATGCCCGCCAGCTCACTCAGGCAATCGACATCATGCCCACGGTGCTTGAGGCCCACGGCTGCGAGATTCCCGCAGATGTGTGCGGCACCTCCCTCGTGCCGCTCATGACGGATGCTGACGCGCCCACGCGTGGCTACGCCCTGTACGGCGTGCACGCCATGACCGTCAACGTCACCGACGGCCGCTACACCTACTTCCGCGCGCCGGTCGCCGGCAACCAGCCGTGCTTCGAGTACACCGCACTGCCGCACACCATCCGCAAAAAGATGGGTTCGGACTGCCCGGAGGAGATTGAGTGTGGCCGCTACTTCAAACGCACCAAGTACCCGCTGTTCAAGATCCCCTGTAAGAAGCCGGCCCAGATCGAGGGAGCCACGCCGCTCGCCGAGGTCGAGCAGACGATGCTGTTCGACCTTGAGAGTGACTACGGCCAGGTTAATAATCTCGCCGGCAAGGACGACCACGCCGAACAGCGCATGATTGACCTGCTGCTGCGCGGCCTGGAGGAGCATGAGTCCCCGGCCGAGCAAAAGGAGCGCCTGGGCTTGGCCTAAGATTCATGCGGTGATTGTGCGGGCCGGATGCGCCGCCTCGGGTAAGGAGGTGGTTTCCGGCCCGATGAGTGAGGGCTAGCCTGTGCGAAGGGGGGTATGTGCCATGTGCGCGAAGCATATTGGCTTTTTGATAAAACCGGCATCGAGTGCTTGCAACATGCGGTGCAGGTACTGCTTTTACTGCGATGTCGCTGCTCATCGCGAGGAGCGGAGCGCCCGCGTCATGGGCGAAGACGTGGCAAGTGCCATCATCGACCGTGCACTCGCCGTGGCGAGTGATGCGCACATTTCTTTCGCCTTCCAGGGCGGCGAGCCCACCCTGGCCGGCCTTGACTTCTTCCATTCGTTCGTCGCGCGGGTGGAGGAGCGCCGTGAGAACCAGCGGGTGAGCTGGGCGTTGCAGACCAACGGCTACCTGATCGAAGAGGAATGGGCCGAGTTCTTCCGCGAGCACGGGTTCCTCATCGGAGTCTCGGTTGACGCTTATCGCGACCTGCACGATTCGATGCGTCCCGATGCGCACGGTGCCGCTACGTACGCGCGCGTCATGAGCGGCGTTCGCCTGCTGCGCGAGCGCGGCGTGGACGTCAACATACTCTCGGTCCTCACCTCGCAGATGGCGGCGCATCCACAGCGCGTCTTCTCCTTCATCAAGCAGGAGAAGATCACCCATATCCAGTTCATCCCGTGCCTGCCGGGCCTCGACGATGAGCGGGACACGTTCTCGCTCGACCCGCGTGCCTTCTCCTCGTTCTACCGCCGCTTGTTCGACTTGTGGTGGCGCGAGCTCGGTGCTGGGCGCTATGTGAGCATCTGGCTGTTCGAGAACGTCATGCAGATGGCGCTCGGGCAGTTTCCGTCGCAGTGCGGTATGCTCGGCCGCTGCGCTCCGCAGTTCGTGGTGGAAAGCGACGGTTCGGTGTATCCGTGCGACTTCTATGCGCTGGATGAGTACCGCGTGGGCGATATTCGCGTCGATTCCCTTGAGGCAATGGCGACCTGTGAGACCATGCGCATGTTTTTGAACGAGCCGCGTCGCGATTGCGCGCGGTGCGCCGATTGCCCCTTTGAGGGCATTTGCCATCGCAACTGCAAGCGCCTGAACATCGCCTATTACGATGCGGGCTACTGCGGGCTGCGTGAGTTTTTGGAGTACGCCTATCCCGGCCTGCAGCACGTGGCTCGCATGTTCACGCGGCGCTGATCCTGCCCGGGTTTTGCCTCGTCGTAGTTGTGTGGGGCTCTGCGCCCCTCCCGCCTTGACCACTCAATCTTCATCCCGTTCCCGTGAGTTTGGAGTTCCCTATGCCCCAGCAACCCAACGTTCTCCTTATCATGTGCGACCAGATGCGCGGCGACTGCCTGGGTATCGACGGCCATCCGGACGTGCAGACGCCCTACTTGGACACGCTCGCCGCCGACGGCATGCTGTTCGAGAACGCCTACTCCGCCTGCCCGAGTTGCATCCCGGCGCGCGCCGCCCTCTTTTGCGGCAAGACGCCCGCGGGCACGGGCCGCGTGGGTTACCAGGACGGTATCGCGTGGGAGTACGACCATATGCTCGCGCAGGAGATGCGCGACGGCGGCTACCAGACCGCCGTGGTAGGCAAGATGCACGTGCATCCGCCGCGTTTGGGCTGCGGCTTCGAGCACATGCGCCTGCATGACGGCTACATCGGCCACTACCGCAAGGCGAACCTGCCGTACTGGATGCACCAGAACGTCTCCGACGACTACATGCGCTTCCTCAAAAATGAACTGGGCGAATTCGCCGACGTGAACGGTTCGGGCGTTGAGAACAACTCCTGGATCACCCATCCCTGGGCCTACGAGGAGCGCCTGCACCCCACCAACTGGGTGGTGGACGAGTCCATCCGCTTTTTGGAGACCCGCGATCGCACGCGCCCGTTCTTCCTCATGACGAGCTTCGTGCGGCCCCACCCGCCCTTCGACGCGCCGCAGACCTACTTCGATCTGTACCGCGACATGGAGCTGCGCGCGCCTGCCGCTGGCGATTGGGATGACGCCGATGCCACCGAGCGCGATGGCATGATCTTGGACAGCGTGCACGGCTGCCGCGACGCCGAGCTGCGCCGCGAGGCCATGGCGGGCTATTATGCCTGCATCACACATATGGACCACCAGATCGGCCGGCTCATCACGGCGCTCGAGAACGACGAGACCTACCACGACACCGTGATCGTGTTCTGCTCCGACCACGGCGAGATGCTCTTTGACCACAGTCTCTTTCGCAAGGTGTTGCCCTACGAGGGCTCCGCGCGCATCCCCTTCATCGTGCACGTGGGCAAAAACGTCGATGTGCCGGGCGGCGAGCGCGTTCGCGGCGTAAGCGAGAGCACGGTGGAACTCATGGACCTTATGCCCACCATCCTCGAGGCGTGCGACCTGCCCGTGCCCGAGGGCGTGGAGGGCGCCTCGCTCATGGGCGAGCTTACCGGCGCCGCGCCGCTGAACCGTGCATACCTGCACGGCGAGCACAGCGGCAGCCGCGAGCAGTCCAACCAGTGGATCGTGACCCCGCATGACAAGTACATCTGGTTCACACGGACCGGGGTGGAGCAGTATTTCGACCTGGACGCCGATCCGCGTGAGGAGCACGACCTCATCGACGCTCCGAAGCGCGCCGCGCGCATCGCCGTGCTCCGTGCCTGCCTGATTGAGGAGCTCGCTGGTCGCGAAGAGGGATATGTTCGTGACGGCGAGTTGGTGGCGGGACGTGCGCCCGCCGTTATGCTTGAGCGCCCCCGGCCCTCGCGCCTCCAACGTTAAGAGAAAGGCCTATCCATGGATATGAAGACGATCGGCATTGTGGTCGTAGTGGTTGCGGTCGGGTTCACCATTTACATGGAGGTCCAAAAGCGCACAACCTTCGCCAAGCTCGAGGCGTACCTGCGCGAGGGCGACCTCAACAACTACCTCAAGGTCCTGAACCGCCCGCTCACTAGCGTGCTGTACCCCAAGTACAACGTGCTTTTCATGCGCTTGAACGCAGCTCTTGCCATGGATGACGTCGAGGCATCCGAGCGCATCATCCGCGAGATGGGTTCGCTCAAGATGAGCGAGGAGCAGACACTCGCGCTGGCGGCAAAGGCGTTCTCCTTCTACGTGGAGATCGGGGATGAGCCCCACGCACGCGAGGTGCTCTCCTACCTCGAGGAGCACGGTGATCGCGAGGCTGCGCGTGCCGACCGTCGCACCTATGACGTCTTCCTCAAGGGCTCGTATGCCTATATCGACGAGATGGAGCGCGCGTTGTCGGAGGCGGCTGGCATGGAAGAGGCCCTGCTCTGCCAGATGCTCTCGGTTCAGTACGAGAACAAGGGTGACGAGGGGCGCGCCGCGTCCTATTGCGAGCGCGCTGAGCGGACGCTCGCAGCAGCCATGCCTGACAAGTAGGGAAGAGTCTAGGCGCTTCATATGCTAGGCTTCATATGCTAGCAATCGTATTCGCCATTGCGTTTTTCGCCTCTACCATCAGTGCCATCTGCGGTGTCGGCGGGGCATCATCATTAAGCCCGTGATGGACGCCGTGGGTGTCGCCGACGTGGCGACCATCAACTTCCTGTCCGGATGCACCGCGAGGACAACATCGGGCACTTCGCCATGAGCGTTTCCACCGCGCTGCTGCTCGACGTCGTCTACGCGTGCATCTTCAACCAGGATTACTTCGCTAACTACTAGCGGCGTGTCGAGACGGTGCGCGGGCCATTGATGGACTCGGCAGGCAGATTGGCGGGGACGCCTAGCCCTTGGCGCAACGGTGCTCCGCATGAGCGGCGTAAATAGGGACATATCGCGCAGCAGCGTTCGAGATATGTAAAAGTCCACAACCATACGCTGCGGTTTTGAATGATACGAACGCTTGCAATTCGTTGCATAGGGTGTTGCTCGATCGATAGGAGCTTGTTCGGATGGGTCCTCAATACATCTTGGTCTTCGCGGTATGCTTCCTGGCGTCGCTTCTGGGGCCGCTCTGTGGCATCGGCGGCGGCGTGATCATCAAGCCCGTGGTCGACGCGATGAACGTCATGAGCGTGAGCACGGTGAGCTTCCTCTCGAGCATGTCGGTGCTCATCATGTCGCTCTCCACGCTCGCGCAGAACGCGGCGAGCGGGCAGTCTGATATCGACGCGCGGGCGATGTCGCCCATCGCCGTCAGCTCCGCGGTGGGCGGCGTGATCGGCAAGATGTTGTTCAACCGGCTGGGGTCCGTGTTCCCCGACGCCGAGCTCGTCGGCGCGGTCCAGGCCGCCGTGCTCATCGTGCTCGCCGTCCTCGTGCTGGCCTACACGCTCAACAAGGCGCGCATCAAGGGCCTCAAGCTCGAGAATGCGTGGGCGCAGGCGCTCATAGGGTTCTGCGCCGGGGCGTGCTGGTCCTTCCTCGGCATCGGCGGCGGCCCCTTCAACCTGGCCATCCTCGTCTTCTTCTTCGCCATGGAGAGCAAGCCCGCCGCGCAGGCGTCGCTGTTCATCATCGCGTTCTCGCAGACGGCGAGCCTCATCTACACGCTGGCCACGGGCAGCGTGCCCGCGTTCCTCCCCGTGGTCCTGCTGGGCATGGCGGCGATGGCGGTGCTTGGGTCGGTCGTGGGGCGCCGCCTGCTGCGCCGGATGGACTCGGCGGCGGTCGATAAGCTCTACGTGTTCGCCCTCGTGCTCATCATCGTGATCTGCACGTACAATTTCATCCGGTTCTCGGTGCTCTAGTTCTTCGCCCCGAAACGGGATGCCGCGATAATGGAGCTGGAGCGCGGGCCTTCCTCTTCTGCCTTGAGGAGGTCGCCGTGTCCCGCTCGTCTCATGAGCGCCGATGGTGTTGAAGTCCTCTTGGCAATAAGTCGCGGCAGCGTCAGCCGCCAATTCAAAAAAGCCACAGGCGGAAGGCAAACCGCTTCAAAGCAAATTCACCCTCCAACAAATAGTGGATCCCCAACAAAGTCTTTAGCCTGAGCGAGCAGAGTTAAGCAGGCGTCAACGTGTCGTCTCCCAAGCCCGGCAGAGCAGCAACCTTAATATATTTCGCCGCCGCTCTGCCGGCCCCAGGCGACTCCACGCACTTTACCTGCGTAAACAATGTGAGTGAAATATGAATCTCGATGGATACGCCCGCACCCGTGTATACTAAACAGCTGTGTGTAACCAGGGGAGTATTCTGGCTGGACAAAATGCCTGCTTAATAGGGTTGTCAGGTAGTCCGGACGCAATACAAGACTGGGGAGCACGTCGTGTAAGTAGTGGTCCTCTAGGGGCGTACGCTCGGTGGTGTACGCATTGTCCCAAGACCACGCGAGAGTTGGGATCATATCTTGATCAGCATGATTCTCGGCCGCAAGATTGGCATGACCCAGGTTTGGGACGAGGACGACAACGTCGTTCCCGTCACGGTCATCCAGGCTGGCCCCTGCGCTGTCTCGCAGGTTAAAACTCAGGCAACCGACGGCTATGACGCCGTCCAGATCGGTTTCGGCGACATCAAGGCCAAGAACGTGAACAAGCCCATGGCTGGTCACTTCGCCAAGGCCGGCGTCGAGCCTGTCCGCTTCCTTCGTGAGGTCCGCGTCGAGAACGGCGAGGAGCACAAGGTCGGCGAGGTCGTCACCGTCGCTGATTTCGCTGATGTCGAGAAGGTCGACGTCATCGGTACCTCCAAGGGTAAGGGCTTCCAGGGTCGCATCAAGCGCTGGGGTCAGCGCCGCGGTCCTATGACGCATGGTTCTCACTTCCAGCGTCACCCCGGTTCTATCGGTCAGTGCGCCTATCCTGCGCGCGTCCTCAAGGGCGTCAAGATGGCCGGTCACATGGGTAACGAGCGCGTTACCGTCAAGAACCTTTCCGTTGTCCGCATCGATGCCGAGCAGAACCTCATCTTGGTCAAGGGCGCTGTCCCGGGTGCCAAGAATGGTCTCGTCGCCATCCGTATGGCCTAAGGGCCCAGCCCATTTAGCCCAGCGTCATACCAAGGAGAACACTTAAATGGCAAAGTTTGAAGTAAAGAACAGCGAGGGCAAGAAGGTCGCCGAGGCCGAGCTCGCCGCTGAGGTGTACGGCATCGAGCCGAACATCCACGTTATGCACCACATCGTCAAGTGCCAGATGGCCTCTTGGCGTCAGGGCACCCAGTCTGCTAAGGGCCGCTCTGAGGTTTCCGGTGGCGGCAAGAAGCCTTGGCGTCAGAAGGGCACCGGCCGTGCCCGCCAGGGTTCCATCCGTGCTGCCCAGTGGCGTCACGGTGGCGTTGTCTTCGCCCCCAAGCCCCGTTCCTACGCTAAGCGTATGAACAACAAGGAGGTCAAGCTGGCTATGCGCTCCGCGCTGTCCGCCAAGCTGGCCGATGGCGAGCTCGTGCTCGTCGACGACTACGGCTTCGAGAAGCCTTCCACCAAGGCTGCTGTCGCCATGCTCAAGGCTCTCGGCCTTGAGGGCAAGCGTCTAACCATCATCGTTCGCGATGAGGACGTCAACGCCTACCTGTCGTTCCGCAACATTCCCAAGACGTTCATCATCACCGCTGACGAGGCCAACACCTACGATCTCGTCAACAACAACGCTGTGCTGATGCCCGCCGACATCGCCGCTCACTTCGGGGAGGTGCTTGCATAAATGACCGCCCACGAGATCATCATCCGTCCGATTGTGTCCGAGCGTTCCTTCTCCGGCATGGAGCTGAACAAGTACACGTTCGAGGTCGCCAAGGATGCTAACAAGTATCAGATCAAGGACGCTGTCGAGGAGATCTTCGGCGTCAAGGTCGTTCGCGTGAACACCCTGACGGTCAAGCCCAAGACCAAGCGCGTGCGCTATGTCGCTGGCAAGACCCGTTCTTGGAAGAAGGCCATCGTCACGCTGGCCGAGGGCGACACCATCGAGGTCTTTGGCAACCAGGCCTAAGACTCGCTGCTGTTGAGTGAGCTCATGCCTCCCAAATAGGGGAGGCGGGAGCTCAAGGTTTTGGGCGTATTAAATGGACACGCCCGGAACCGTGTATACGTCCGGTGTCATCGCACCCGAGGCAGAACCTCGAATCCCTGTCTGCGATGGCTAACGGATTCCTATTGAAAGGGATTGTAATGGCTGTAAAGCACCTTAAGCCGACCTCCGCTGGTAGGCGTTGGCAGACGATCTCCGATTTCTCCGAGATCACCTGCACCAAGCCCGAGAAGTCTCTTCTCGAGCCCCTGCCCAAGAAGGCCGGTCGTAACAACAACGGCCGCATCACCACCCGCCACCAGGGCGGCGGCGTGAAGCGTCGTTACCGCGTGATCGACTTCAAGCGCAACAAGGACGGCGTGCCCGCCAAGGTTGCCACGATCGAGTACGATCCGAACCGTTCCGCTCGCATCGCTCTGCTGCACTACGCTGACGGTGAGAAGCGCTACATCCTGGCCCCCAAGGGCCTCGAGGTCGGCCAGACCATCATGTCCGGTTCTGACGCCGACATCAAGCCGGGCAACGCTCTGCCCCTCGCCGACATCCCCGTCGGTACGCTCATCCACGCCGTCGAGTTCCAGCCGGGCAAGGGCGCTGCTATCGCCCGTTCCGCCGGTAACTCCTGCCAGCTGATGGGTAAGGAGGGCAAGTACGCTATCGTCCGTATGCCTTCCTCCGAGATGCGCCGCATCCTCGTTACCTGCCGCGCCACCGTCGGTGAGGTCGGCAACGCCGATCACGCCAACATCGTCATCGGCAAGGCCGGCCGTAAGCGTCACATGAACGTGCGCCCGACCGTCCGCGGTACCGTCATGAACCCTGTCGACCACCCGCACGGCGGTGGCGAGGGCAAGAACCACACCTCTGGTCGTCCCTCCGTTACCCCCTGGGGTAAGCCGACGAAGGGCCTTCGTACGCGCAAGAAGAAGAAGGTCTCGAACCAGCACATCATTCGTCGCCGTAAGAAGTAATTTCGGATACCGAGTTTTAGGAGAAAGCACTTATGAGCAGAAGTCTCAAAAAGGGCCCGTTCGTGGAGACTCGCCTTCTCTCGCGTATCACCGCGATGAACGAGGCTGGCAAGAAGGACGTCGTGAAGACTTGGTCTCGCGCGTCTACCATCTTCCCCGAGATGGTTGGTCACACCATCGCCGTCCACGACGGCCGCAAGCATGTGCCCGTGTATGTTACCGAGTCCATGGTTGGTCACAAGCTCGGCGAGTTCGCGCCGACTCGTACGTTCCGTGGCCACAAGGCCAAATAGGGGGTTAACCGTAAATGGCAACTAAGTCTATTGAAACTGAGGCCACCGAGGTTCGCGCCGTCGCTAAGTACGTGCGTGTTTCCCCCAGCAAGGCCCGCCTGGTGGTCGATCTGATCCGCCGCAAGCCTGTCGCTCAGGCCTTCGACATCCTCCACTTCTGCGATCGCGCCGTCGCCGTGGATGTCGAGAAGGTTCTCCGTTCCGCTGTTGCGAACGCCGAGAACAACAACGGTCTGCGTGCCGACAACCTGGTTGTCGCCGCTGCCTACGTTGACGAGGGTCCGACGCTTAAGCGCATCCGTCCCCGCGCCAAGGGTTCCGCTTCTCGCATTCTGAAGCGTACTTCCCACATCACCGTCGTCGTTGCTCCTCGAAAGGAGGCGTAAAGCTGTATGGGTCAGAAAGTCTACCCCACCGGCTTCCGTCTTGGCATCACCGAGAACTGGCGCTCCCGCTGGTTCGCAGAGAAGGATTACGCTAAGACCCTCGGTAACGATCTCGAGATCCGCAAGTACCTCGAGAAGCGTCTTTCCCGCGCAGCTGTCTCCCGCGTCGAGATCGAGCGCGCTGGCGACAAGGTGAAGGTCATCATCCTCACCGCTCGCCCCGGCGTTGTCATCGGTAAGAAGGGTGCCGAGATCGATACCCTCCGCACCGAGCTCGAGAAGGTCGCTGGCGTCTCCAAGGGCCAGCTCTCCGTCGACGTTGTCGAGATCAAGCGCCCCGAGCTCGACGCCAACCTCGTTGCTCAGTCTATCGCCGAGCAGCTCGAGGGCCGCGTTGCCTTCCGTCGCGCTATGCGCAAGGCTGTCCAGTCTGCCCGCAAGGCCGGCGCTAAGGGCATCCGTATCCAGTGCTCCGGTCGTCTCGGCGGTGCCGAGATGGGCCGTCGTGAGTGGTACCGTGAGGGTCGCGTGCCTCTGCACACCCTCCGTGCCAAGATCGACTACGGCACGGCTGTCGCCAGCACCACCATGGGCGCTTGCGGCGTGAAGGTCTGGATCTACCTGGGCGAGAAGCTCCCGGGCCAGCCTGTTCCCAACCCTGCACTCGAGGGCTCTTCCCGTCCTCGTCGTCGTAACTCCGAGAGGAGGGGTCAGTAGTGCTTGCCCCTAAGCGTATTCTTCACCGCAAGGTGCAGCGTGGCTCCATGAAGGGCCAGGCCAAGGGTAATACCGAGCTGCATTTCGGCGAGTTTGGTATCCAGGCTCTCGAGGCCCATTGGATCACCAACCGTCAGATCGAGGCCGCTCGTATTGCCATGACCCGCTACATGAAGCGTGGCGGTCGTGTCTACATCACGATCTTCCCCGATAAGCCCATCACCAAGAAGCCTGCCGAGACTCGCATGGGTTCTGGTAAGGGTAACCCCGAGGAGTGGGTGGCCGTCGTCAAGCCCGGTCGCATCATGTTCGAGGTCAAGGGCGTGCCCGAGGAGGTCGCTCGCGAGGCTCTGCGTCTTGCACAGCACAAGCTTCCCATCAAGACCAAGATTGTTGCTGCCAAGAACGCTGAGCAGCGCATCGAGAAGGAGATGGCTGAGGAGGCCGCTCTCGAGGCCAAGTGGGCTGCTGAGGACGCCGCCGCCGCCAAGGAGGAGAACTAATGAAGCCCGCAGAGATTCGTGAGCTCTCGGACGCTCAGCTCGTTGAGAAGCTGAAGGAAATGCGCGCCGAGCTCTTTAACCTTCGTTTCCAGATGGCCACCAGCCAGCTGGACAACACCGCTCGCGTCAACACCGTGAAGAAGGACATCGCTCGCGTCCTCACGGAGCAGCGCGCCCGCGAGATCGCAGCGGAGAAGTCCGCTGTCGCCGAGTAGGACCTAAGGAGAGAACATGACTGATTCGCGTAACTCGCGTAAGGTCCGTACGGGTGTCGTTACCTCCGTCTCCGGTGCCAAGACCATTGTTGTCACCATCACCGAGCGCAAGCGTCACCCCAAGTACGGCAAGATGATGACCAGCTCCAAGAAGCTGCACGCTCACGACGAGGAGTGCACGGCTGGCGTGGGCGACACCGTCCGCGTTATGGAGACCCGTCCTATGTCCAAGATGAAGCGTTGGCGCCTCATCGAGGTCGTCGAGCGCGCTAAATAAGCAGTCGCTCTTACGACTTGTACGTTTCCGAAGATGTGCGTATGCCTGGTTTGCATACCACAGGCCGTCTAAAGGCAGCGCACCTCTCTTCGGTTCTTAGTTCGGAGGAACATCTACCATGATTCAGATGCAAACCATGCTGAACGTCGCCGACAACTCCGGCGCTCGCAAGATTCGCTGCATCAAGGTGCTTGGCGGTTCCAAGCGTCGTTATGCAGGCATCGGCGATGTGTTCATCGGTGCTGTCCAGGAGGCTACCCCTGGCGCCAACGTCAAGAAGAAGGACGTTGTCCGTTGCGTCGTCGTTCGCACCGTTAAGGAGATCCGCCGCAAGGATGGCTCCTACATTCGCTTTGATGAGAACGCCTGCGTTGTCATCAACAACGATGGTTCGCCCGTCGGCACCCGTATCTTCGGGCCCGTCGCTCGCGAGCTTCGTGACAAGAAGTACATGAAGATCGTCTCGCTCGCTCCCGAGACCCTGTAGTTAGGGGAGATATATGTATATCAAGAAGGGCGATAAGGTCCAGGTTCTCTCTGGTAAGGATCGCGGCAAGCAGGGCGTTGTCCTGCGTTCTCTCCCCGCCGAGAACAAGGTCGTTGTCGAGGGCGTTTCGGTCGTCAAGAAGGCCGTCAAGCCCAACGCTGCCAACCAGCAGGGCGGCATCGTTTCGCAGGAGGCTCCCATCGACGCCTCCAACGTCAATCTCGTCTGCCCCGAGTGCGGTAAGGTTACCCGCGTCGGTCACGAGAAGGACGGCAAGAACAAGCTGCGCGTCTGCAAGAAGTGCGGCCACAAGTTCTAAGCTGCCCGCAACATCAAGTTGCTAGCAAAGGCCCGGATGCCACGGCACCCGGGTCTTTTTCTATCCCCACTCGATGGCTTCGGTTCTGCCGTCCCGTCATTCCGGTTGCATCCAGTTTTCGGTGCCGTCTCGAATCGAGTGCCGCCAGGTGACACCCTGTCGCGTTTCGTCGGCTTCGGGGACAAAAGTCGGGACAACTCCAAAAACTATTTTCGAACTCAGGGCTTTGAGTTTTTGTTTTTGTCCCAAAGGGCGCGGCGGGATGCCTTTGGAGGCTCGAAGCGCCGAAAACGCCCGTTTTGAAACTTAAATGCCTTTTCGCGTGCAAGACTCCAGCTGCAATAGGAAGTGAATCAACGCAGGTGGCTTTCAAGCAGCTTGCAAAACTGCAGGTCGCAGGTCTTCATTGCCAGTAGGAGAAATGAGTAGTCTCAGGTGGCTTGCCCATGAGTTGACGAACGGGATTTGAGATTACGCTGACGTCCGGAAACGCTTCGAGCACGGCGTTACGTTTTTGGGGTTTGGGCGTAGCCCCTGCACCCGCGAGCGCGGGCCTTAAGCCCGCCGAGAGGGTGACGCGTCGAAAACGAAGGGGAAAGAGAGAAGGGGCCGTCCCTATCATTCAGGTTGCGACCGAAGAAGACAAGGAGACCCCCTGAGCCTGAATGATGCCCCACAGACCGCGTCCGACCGAGCTCAAGCCGAGCTTTTCCTGACGTCCGCCTTCGCGAAGATGATGGCTGGATTGGCTATGGATTGGCAACACTTATTTGGACGATTCCGGGAGGGACGGCCCCGCCTCCCTGAACTCGACCGGCGACATGTAGCCCAGCGTCGAGTGGATCCTGAAGTTGTTGTACCAGTGCACGTAATCCAAGAGCTTGGCTCGGAGCTCGCGCGTCCCTCCTCGGTCCTTCGGAGTGGCCGACGATCTCCCCGTTGCAGAGGTCGACGAGCAGGCAGACGTAGTTCCACGACGCCCCGACGCGCACGCAGGCCAAGTCGCTGCATATATGGGTGCACGGCGCCCTGCCGCCGAAGCCGCGCGCGACGACGTTCGACACGTCGGCCTCGTTGACCGCCCCGGGGTGCACCTTGAACCTCTTCCTGCCGTATGCGCCGGCCAGGCCGTTCTCCCTCATGATGCGGCAGACGCGGCGCCGGCTGACGGTAACGCCCGACCTCCCGGGCGACGCCTTGATCTTGCGCGATCCGTTCCGGCCCTTGCTGGCGGCGTGCGCCGCCGCGGCCGCCGTCGCCCCCGACATTAAGGTCCTCAAGGGCCGCGTCGTCTCCGGCGACCAGTTCGTCTCGCCCGCGGAACAGAAGGAGCGAATCCTCGCGACCTTCGGCGACCTGTGCTGCGAGATGGAGGGCTGCACCATCGCGCAGGCCGCTTATCTCAACGGCGTGCCCCTCGTCGTCGTGCGCGCCATCAGCGACAAGCCCTGCGCCGAGGGCCGGGTCGTCGACTACAACACCTTCGAGAAGAAGGCCGCCTGCGACTGCGCCCGCATCGCCGCGCGCATGGTTAAGCTTTAGGCCCTGCGCGCCGGGGCCCTTTCCAAAGCGAAGTGTCGAGCCGAAGTGTTGAGCGTCGGCCCTGAATGTTCAATGGCCGTTGTTTTCTGCCCCTCAAGTGGTGGACTTTTCCTCGGAGCTGTTGATTCCCCCACGCGCCCCCTTCCGTTCTCTGTTCTCCCCTTATACTCCTTGTACGAGGAGGTAAGAAGTCATGGACAAGACCACACAGGACAGCTTGGCAAAGAAACCCGTCGACATGAGGGACAGGATTCTCGAGCATCTCGAGACCCTCACCTCTGCCGTCTCGCTCGACGACCTTGCCCGTCTGTCCACCTCCGACATCGCCGAGACGCTCATCATCTCCAGGAGCCTGGCGAGTCAGTACCTCAACGACCTTGTTCGCGCCGGTCTTGTGGTTAAGGTGGCGGGCAGGCCTGTCCGTTATTTTCATCGCCGCGCGTTCCAGAAGCGTTTTCAGGTAAAGCTCTCTGCAAGCGAGTACGCCTCGCTCGCCGACCTCATCCAGGCGACGGGAATCGCCGATCACCGCGACTTCGCGCGTGCCGTGGGCTTCGACATGAGCCTCAGCTCCGTTGTCGAGCAGTGCAAGGCTGCGGTTCAGTACCCTCCGTTTGGCCTGCCCATCCTCTTGAGCGGCGGCGTGGGTGTCGGTAAGTCTTTCCTTTCTCGCCTTGTGTACGAGTACGGCAAGAACCAGGGCTTGCTGTCCCGCGACTCCTCCTATGTGCGCATCGACTGCGCCGGGGTCCCGGACGCCGCCTCGTTCAACGGGCTTCTTGACGAGTCGATCGCGAAAGCGCGCGGGGGTGTGGTCTTTGTCAACGGCATCGAGGCACTCTCTCCCTCTGCGATGGAGCACTGCCTTGCGACGGCCCTCGGGCTCGATGCCTCCCAAGATGCGCCGCGCGCTCGCCTCGTTCTTTCGACGACGCTTTCCGCCGATGACCTGAAGGTTTCCTCGGCCTACAGCAAAATGCCCATCTGTGCCCGCGTCCCCTCACTCAAGGAGCGGACCCCCGAGGAGCGCGAGGATCTCATCTTGAGCTTCCTGCGCAGCGAGGGGTGCCGAATCGGTTCTGATGTGAAGATCAGCCGCGGCGCATACCGTTGCCTCGTGAACGCGGACTTTTCCGATAACATCGCCGGCTTGCGCGCCTGCGTGACGAACTGCTGTGCCAAAGCGTTCCTCAATCGCGAGGGCGACTACGTCGTCGTTCGCCCGTATCTTCTTCCCCTGTCTCTTATACACATCTGACGCTGCCGACGATAAGGC
>UQTR01000008.1 GCA_900544065.1 uncultured Collinsella sp. | reverse complement strand
TGCCGACTGTCGGCTGGGACCAGGCATCGCTTGAGGCCTACGAGGAGTTCCAGGAAGCCCCCGAGCAATTCTTTCCTACCGATCCCACCGAGGCATCTGCCTGTCTGGGCGGCATGGCGGCATGCAACGCTTCCGGCGCCCGTAGCTACGCTTACGGCCCCATGCGCCCTCACGTCACGGGCCTTCATGTCGTGCTGGCCGATGGCGACCTGCTCGAGCTTCACCGCGGCGAGGTTTTTGCACAGGGTCGTCGCCTTTCGCTCGTCACGGTGCAGGGCCGCACGCTCGAGCTCGACCTTCCCGGCTACACCATGCCCAAGACCAAAAATGCTTCGGGCTATTTCGTTGCTGACGATATGGATGCCATCGATCTGTTTATCGGTGCGTGTGGCACACTCGGCGTCATCACCGAGCTCGAGATTGCCCTGCAGACGGCGCCTGCGGTCGTTTGGGGCGTGAGCTGCTTCTTTGACAGCGAAGACAAAGCCGTGTCCTTCACCGATTCCGTGCGCCCCGTCCTGTCCCACGCGGCTGCCATCGAGTATTTCGATGCGGGCGCCCTGGATATCCTACGTCGCCAGCGCGAGCAGTCGACGGCGTTCGCCTCGCTGCCGGCGCTCGAAAAAGAGGCAAAAGTCTGCGTCTACGTGGAGCTCGACTGCGATGACGAGGCCCAGGCGACTGAGGAGCTGTATCACCTGGGGTGGGTGCTGGAGCTTGCGGGCGGCAGCGACGATGCGACATGGGTCGCGCGCACCGAGGTCGATCGCGAGTGCCAGCGATTCTTCCGCCATGCGGTGCCCGAGAGCGTCAACATGCTTATCGATGAGCGCCGCCGCACGGATCCCACCATTACCAAACTGGGCTCGGATATGTCGGTGCCCAACGCACGCCTGGCCGATGTCATCGCCCTCTATCGCCGCACGTTGGCCGAAAGCGGTCTTGAGTCCGCCGCGTGGGGTCATATCGGCAACAACCACCTGCATGTGAACATTCTGCCGCGCGATGCGCAGGATTACCGTCGCGGCGGCGAGTTGTTTGCCCAGTGGGCCTCCGAAGTTACGGCTATGGGTGGCGCCGTCTCTGCCGAGCATGGCGTCGGTAAGATCAAGGCGGGCTTCTTGGAGACGATGTACGGCCACGAGGCCATGGTCGAGTCGGCGCGGCTCAAGCTCCAACTCGATCCTGCCGGGCAGTTGGGCCGCGGTAACCTGTTTTCGGAGAAGCTCTTGGATGAACTCGTCCAGAAAGGGGGCGCGTGAAGATGAGCGATTTCCATATGGTGGTGTGCGTCAAGGCGGTGCCCGGAAGCACCGAGGTCAAGATGGACCCCAAGACCAATACCATCGTGCGCGATGGCAAGCAGGCGGTCATTAATCCCTTTGACGCGAGCGCTTTAGAATGCGCGCTGGCGCTGAAGGACGACTTTATCGGCTTTGGCATGGACGTGCGCGTAACGGTGGTGTCGATGGGCATCCCCGCGACCGAATCGCTATTGCGCGACTGCATCGCCCGTGGCGCCGATGACGCACTGCTGCTAACCGATCGCGCCTTTGCAGGTGCCGATACCCTGGCAACCACCTATGCCCTCAAGTGCGGCATCGAGGCGCTCGACGAGGACTTCGACCTGCTCATCTGCGGCAAGATGGCGGTGGACGGCGATACGGCCCAGATTGGTCCCGAGCTTGCCGGTGCCTTTGAGATTCCCTGCGTGACCGACGTGAGCTGCGTGCAGAGCGCAGGCTTCACGACGTGCGGTTCACTGGCGCTTGTTCACGGCTGCGATGCCGGCGAGGAGACGGTGTATCTGGAGATGCCGTGCGCGATGACGGCTGCCAAGGAGATTGGCCAACTGCGTATGCCGAGCATTGCCGGTATTCGTGCGGCCGAGGAGGCGGACGTGCGCGTGGTCAACGCTGCCGACGTGAACGCCGACCCCGCGCGCTGCGGCCTTGCCGGCTCGCCGACACAAGTCGTGCGATCGTTTGTGCCCGACCGCGACCAAACGTGCGAGGCCGTTGACGGCACGGCGTCCGAGCAGGCGGCAAAACTTGCCAAGATTATCGAGGGGATGGCGTAGATGAGCGGACTGATTATCGATAGCGAAGCCTGTATCGGCTGCTGTCGCTGCGTTCGCGCCTGTGCCTCTGGCGGCATCGTAGTGGAAGGCGAGCGGCTCAACCGTTGCGCCCGCGTAACCGACGGCTGCATCCTATGCGGTGGGTGCGTCGACGCTTGCCCCGTCAATGCCATTTCGATCGAGCGCGACGAGGCCGCCGGCGCGGTGGACCTTGATGCATATCGAGACATTTGGGTATTCGTTCAGACCGACGAGCACGATGTCGTGGCCCCGGTGGCCTACGAGCTCATGGGCAAGGGGCGCGAGCTTGCCGATGCCCGTGGTTGCCGTCTGGCGGCACTGGTCGGTATGGGCCCCGAGGGTTCTCTCGGTGACCTGGAGCATCTGGTTTGCACCGGTGCAGACGAGGTCCTGGTCTGTCGCGACGAGCGCCTGCGCCAGAACGACGCGGGGGTCTACGCCCGGCTGATCTGTGATTTGGTGGCAGAGCACAAGCCCGAGGCCATTCTGTACGGTGCGACCGCCTTTGGCCGTGAACTGGCACCCGGCGTTGCCGTGCGTTTGCAGACGGGCCTTACGGCTGACTGCACCGTACTTTCGATGGATACGGAGACGGGCCTGCTGCAGCAGACGCGCCCGGCGTTTGGCGGCAACTTGATGGCCACCATCATTTGCCCCAACCACCGTCCTCAGATGGCAACGGTGCGCCCCGGCATCTTTAAGGCGCCCGAGTTTGACTACAGCCGCTCTGGCACGATTACCCAGGTATTCCTTGCGGAAGACGCCAAGGCTCGTGTCGAGATTTCGATTCCCGCCGAGGAATGGGGACAACAGGCCTCAATTGCCGATGCCGAGCGCCTGGTCGTGGTGGGCCGCGGCATCGGCTCCAAGAAGAATCTGCCCCTGATGCGAAAACTCGCCGATGCCCTGGGCGCCGAGCTTGGTTGCACGCGCCCCGTGGTGGAGGCCGGCTGGCTGGAGTATCGCCACCAAATTGGCCAGACGGGTGTTTCGGTCTCGCCCAAGCTCCTCGTGAGCATCGGTGTCTCGGGCGCTATCCAGCATCTCGCCGGCATCGGTGGGGCAGAGTGCATTGTCGCCATCAATGAGGACCCGGATGCCCCCATCTTTGGTGCCGCCCAGTACAAGGTCGTCGGCGATGCCGTTGAGATCGTTGAGGGGCTCCTAGCTCAGCTTGAGCGCTAGGCGCGCGTCAGCCAGGTGCGCATCTCGTTCTTTAGGCGCTCCCAGGTCGCTTGCGTGGCGGGGTCGGTAAAGGGTCGCGTAATGCCATAGGGCGCGTCGAGCAGGCGATAGATATCGCCTTGCTCGCGCGCCAGTGCGCGGCTCGCTGGATAGACGAGCTCAAACATAAAGCAGATGAGCCCCACCAGGTAGTCCGCCGGCTCGTTGCGCTCGTCACGCGCGACGCAGCGATGCTCGTCAAAGGCGGCAAGCGTCGGTGCCGAGAAGTGGCTGGCGAGAAACGCGTCCTCATCCACCTTGAGGATGGTGTCGACGGTGCTGTCGGCGATGGTGCGCATAATGTCGATCTTGTCACCATCGCGCACGATATCGCAGAAGCTTCGCGTGCGCACGTCGAGCTGCGCGGGTAGACGGAAATCGCTGTGATAGGCAATGCTCGTTCGGATGAGCTCATCTTCTGCCGGGTCATCGATAAAGTCGCGGATGCTCGTTACGGCGGGTGCATCGGCGGGATTCTCGCCAAAGAGGACCTCGATGCCCAGCGCCGCATGGCTCATGCTCTCGGCGTCCTTAAAGGTGTCCCAGCGCCGCAGCTGCTCAAAGCGGCCCATATCGTGTAGCAGGCCGCAAAGCCATGCCAGGTCAATATCTTCTGACGACCAGCCCTGCTCGCGCGCTACGGCATCGCATGCCTCGGCCACGTGGTACGTATGCTCGATTTTGAGCGCGATGCGTGGGTTGGTGACGTCGTAGGCATCGGTGTAGCTTTTGAAGGCCGCGCGCGCCCGGTCTCGATCGATAGCTGTCATAATGATTTCCTAAAAAGTTGTGTCTTTCGATCCGGTGGCAATTGTAGGCGAACTCGGTTGCTGTCGGATGATGATTCTGCCGTGTCGCTACATGCGGCTCGGAGACCTTGTCAGGATGAGAAGCGTATGGTGCTCAAAATCGTTAGAACCGTCTGGCCGGTGATGCTTACCTATGTTGCGATAGGCGCGCCGTGCGGAATGATCATGGGGCAGACGGGAATGGAGCCCTGGATGGTCTTTGCTCTGAGCAGCACGTTTGTGACGGGCAGCGGCCAGTTTATGATCTGCAATCTTTGGCTGGCGGGCGTACCGGCACCTTCGATTATCGCGAGCGTCGCCGCCATCTCCTCGCGCTTTGCACTTTATTCGGCATCGATCGCACCCCATCTGGCGGGCGCCTCGAAGCGTCAGACGCTGGCTGTTGCCGCGACGCTCACCGAGGAGGCATACGGCATCTCGTTTGCCAAGCTGGTTGAGGGGGAGGATTGGGGCCCGCGCGAATCCTTCGTGCTCAACGTGATCCTCATCGCGACATGGGGCGCTTCGTGCACGATGGGTGCCATCGTCGGTGCCGTTGTCGATGTTCCCACCGCTATTGCGAGTTTCGTCTGCACGTCGCTCTTTATCTGTCTACTCTTTTCGCAGCGGCTGTCGCGCGGCAACGTTGTCGCGGCGGTTTCGGGCGCGGTGTCCGTCGCCGTATGCAAGTTCTTGGGCCTCACGAATATTGCCGTGCCGGCAAGCGTCGTGGTTGGCATTGCCATTGCGCTGGCGTGCGATGCCGTATTTGACGGAAGAGGTGCCCGCGATGCCCGTTAACGAGTTCTTGGTTCTGTGGCTGTCGTCGTGGGCTGCTATCGCGTTCTTTCGCATCGCGCCGGCGTTCGCCTTGCGCGGGAGAACGCTGTCGCCCCGTATTGCCGAGGCCCTGGGCTATATCCCGCCCGCTGCCTTTGCCGCGCTGGTCGCCAACGACTTGGTGAGTCCCGGCGCGTTCGACGCGGGGCTCTGGCCTGCCTTGGTTCCCTGGATTGCGGCCGCCGGCGTCGTGGTCGTGGCGGTCAAGACAAAATCGATGCTGTGGTGCTGCGTCTCGGGCATCGTACTCTATATCGTCTTGAGCCTTATATAGGGGTGGCGTCGCGGGCGCCGAATCTCGTTCCATCCCAACTTGTCGAATTTTTCACCGAGCTGGTCTATTTCTTCTGGTACCATGGTCAAACTTTACTGTAGCAAAGCATGACGTGGGCTTTTGTTCCCCGTCAGCGGAAATGGGGGTTTCATGGCGCAGGAAGCAACCGCCAACGAGCAAAAGAAATTCAAGGTCCCGCGTATCCCGGGCGACATCATGATCTATCCCATGATCGTCGGCCTTTTGCTCAACACCTTCTGCCCGCAGGTCTTTGAGATCGGCGGCTTCTTTACGGCTGCCTGCCGTGGCGGCTCCAATACCATCGTCGCCGCGATCCTGCTGTTTGTGGGCGCCGGCATCAGCTTTAAGTCCACGCCGGGTGCCATCAAGACCGGTATCGTCGTGCTGATCCCCAAGCTGGTCGTCGCAGCGGCCCTCGGCCTGGGCGTAGCATATTTCTTTAACGACAACTTCCTGGGTCTGAGCTCCGTGTCTATCATCGGCGGCATCACGTTTTGCAACATGGCGCTCTATACGGGCATCATGGGCGAGTTCGGTGATGAGTCCGAGCAGGGCGCCGTCGGTATCCTGTTCTTTACGGCTGGCCCCGCCGTCACGATGATCATCCTCGGTGTTTCCGGCCTCGCCAACATTCCCATTGGCACCATTATCGGCTCCATCTTGCCACTCGTTATTGGCATGGTTCTGGGCAACCTGTTCCCGTTTATCAAGAACCTGCTGGTTCCCGGTGCCAATCCCGCGATTGCCGTCATCGGATTTCAGCTCGGTGCGTCCATGAGCCTGTCGAGCTTTATCACCGGCGGTATTTCCGGCATCTTGCTGGGCCTTGTCACGCTGTTTGTCGTCGGTCCCATCACCTTTGCGTTCGAGCGTCTGTGCGGCGGCAATGGCAAGGCCGCTGTGGCTTGCTCCACCATTGCCGGCACGGCTATGACCACACCGGTTGCCCTCGCCGAGGTCGCACCGCGCTACGCCGAGCTTGCGCCCACCGCGTACGCTCAGATCGCCACCGCCGTTATCATCACGGCGATCATGGCTCCGATTCTGACTGGCTGGGTCGACAAGAAGTTCTGCCAAGGCAAGGAGGATCTGTCGCCTGTCGGTGTCGAGGCCATCGAGGAGGCCGTCGCGACTGACATCGATGGCGAGTAGCGATCGATACCCATCAATGATGCCGGCGTGTGCAATTCGCGCCGTATGGGCGCCCGAACAGAAACTGTTTTGCAGTGATGTTCGGGCGCTCTGCTATTATCCCCTTTACCCCTGCGGAGTAAAGGGGTGTTTATTGCCCTGATTCGAATTGGGCGATTCTGACCACTTGGATATTGAAGGGATGGCGCTAGTGGTTAAGGCACTCAAGATTGAGATATTCGTGCTATGCATGATTGTTCTTATCGGGCTTGCCGTGCGAAGTCGTCGCTCCTTGTTCTCGAGCACCCAGCAGCTATTGTTTAGCATGCTTGGCTACACCTCTGCCGCGTACATATTATTCGATATGATCTGGACGCTTTCGGACGGTGTGGACGGCACGTTGGGCATTGCTGCCAACTGGATTTCCAACGCGGTTTCGTTTTCGCTCTTTGCTATCGCGTGTCTCATTTGGTTTATCTATTCCGAGACGGTGCAGGGTTCTCGCCTTTTGACCTCGCGCTATAGGGTGGTGCTTGTAGCGTTGCCTACGGCTCTGGTGGTCGTGCTGGCGTTTACCAGTTACTGGACGCACGCCCTGTTCTATATCGATTCGCAGGGCGTGTATCGTCGCGGCTTTGCCTATATGATCCAGCCCATCGTCAGCTACTGTTACGTTATACATACGTCCCTGCATGCGTTTGTGCAATCTCGCAGGGTCGAGAGCCTGCAGACAAAGGCCATCTATCGAACCTTGGCATTTTTCGCCATTCCGGCCCTGGTGGGCGGTACCTTTCAGGTCGTATACTCGGTGCCCGGCCTTTGTGTCGGCATAATGATTAGCATGTTGCTGCTCTACATCATCTACCAGGAGCAGCTCATCTCGACCGACCCGTTGACTGGACTTAACAATCGCAACCGTTTTGAGACCTATATGCTGTCGCTCTTCTCAAATGTGGATCAGGCCGAAGATGTATATCTGCTTATGATGGACGCCGACGGCTTTAAGCAGATTAACGATCGCTATGGGCATGTGGAGGGCGACCACGCTCTTCAGGTCATATCCGCTGCGCTCAAAGAAGTCTGCTCGGCGTCTGGCGGCTTTATCGCACGTTATGGTGGCGATGAGTTCGTGGTGCTCCAAAAGGCAGTGGCGGAACAGGATATCATGCATCTGTGCGCGACAATCAACGACGAGCTCGCGCGCGCCGAGGTTCCGTATCTGTTGCGGATGTCCATCGGCTACGCACGGGTTGGAGATGGCGTCGATACCTGGCAAGACTTGCTTCGTGCTGCCGACGCGGAGCTCTACCGCGTAAAGCGCGAGAAGAAGAAGGCTGGCGTCCAGATACGCTAGGAAAAGGGGCACACGACCGTTGGGATGGTCGTGCGCCCCTTTTGCGTTTGTGGGGGCCACCGGTCATAATGCCCAGGCGCGGTGCGGCAAGACGGGCGTCTGCCGCCGCGACTCGGTGCGAAATCAACGAGAACCAGTGCATTCCATTAAGCTAAAGTGTGTGAAGGCTCTCCCTAAAAAGGTGAGCTCTCTAGGCTTTTTTGGGTTTGTTGACGATGATGATGCCGCCGCAGACCAACAGCAGGGCAACGATGACGGTAACGGGGCTCGTGCCGGCGCCCTCGCCGAGCAGCAGCGCGCTCAGCAGCACACCAAAGACGGGGTTCATAAAGCCAAAGACCGAGACGCGGCTGACGGGGTTGACGGCAAGCAGGCGCGACCACAGCGAGTAGGCTACTGCGGAGATAAGCGCCATGTAGATGATGAGCACGATGGCGGGGGCAATCGCCGTGGGGGAGAGCGCGCCACCCATCAAAAAGCCGATGGCGGTGAGGACCAGGCCGCCGACCAAGAACTGCCACCCGGCAAGCAAGACGCCGTCGTGCTTGCGCGAGAAGATGCCGATCAGGCAGGTCGAAAGAGCACCCGCGACAGTGGAGGCTAGGATAAAGCCCTCGCCATCGAGCCTGAAGCCAAAGGTGCCATCTGCGCCCGAGAGGTTGACGAGCGCGACGCCGGCAAAGCCCAGCGCACAGCCAAGCACCTTGGCCGTATTGAGCTTTTCGGTGCGAAATGCCAGGGCGGCAAAGAGGATGGCTAGGAAGTTGGCGCTGGCCTCGATGATGGAGCTCGACATGGCGCTGGCGCGCGAGAGTCCCAGGTAGAAAAAGAAGTACTGGCCGATAGTCTGGAAGAGCGACAACGTGAGGATGGGCTTGATGTCGCGCGCTTGCGGAACGAGCGGACGGCGCTGGGCTGCGCTCATGCCAACAATGACCAGCATGCCGGCAAGGGTGAAGCGCAGACCCGCGAAGAGCAGCTGCGAGGCGCTATCGTGCGCGGGGATGCCAAAGAGCGCATAGCCGATTTTGATGCAGGGGAAAGCCGACCCCCAGAGCGCGCAACAAACAAGGCAGCCCAGGATGAGTCCGGGTAGGGTGGCGAGATACGGCTTGCGGCTTTCCATGGTGTCCTTCCTGTATGCGCGAAGCAAAAAAGAACCCGCCACCGGGTGTGCCGGTGGCGGGTGTTGTTACCCGAGGGGATTGTACCTGATGGGAAAGCTTTAAGCGAAGTAGGCTACGCCGCTCTCAAAGATCGGCATGAACTTGTCGCCGGGGACATGCTCGGGCACGTTGCGGTACAGGTTGTCGCCGCGACGCTCGGCATGGCCCATCTTGCCCAGGACGCGGCCGTCGGGGCTCGTGATGCCCTCGATGGCGAGTGCGGAGCCGTTGGGGTTGACGGAAAGATCCATGTTGGGCTTGCCGTCCTCGCCCACGTACTGCGTGGCGACCTGGCCGTTGGCAATCAGCTGGGCGAGTACCCCGTCGTTGGCGACAAAGCGGCCCTCGCCGTGGCTGATGGCGACGGTGTAGGGGTCGTCCAGGCTGCACTGCGACAGCCACGGGGACAGATTGGACGAGATGCGAGTGCGCACCAGACGGCTCTGGTGGCGGCCGATGGTGTTGAACGTCAGCGTGGGCGCATCGGGCGTGGCGTCGACGATGTCACCGTAGGGCACCAGGCCGAGCTTGACCAGAGCCTGGAAGCCGTTGCAGATGCCCAGCATCAGGCCGTCGCGGGCCTTGAGCAGGTCGCGGACTGCCTCGGTGACCTCGGGAGCGCGGAAGAACGCCGTGATGAACTTGGCGGAGCCATCGGGCTCGTCACCGCCCGAGAAGCCACCGGGGATCATGACGATCTGGCTTGCACGGATGCGACGGGCAAGCTCGTGGGTGCTCTCGGCGACGGCCTCGGGCGTGAGGTTGTTGATCACGAAGGTGTCGGCCTCGGCACCGGCTGCGCGGAAGGCGCGGGCGCTGTCGTACTCGCAGTTGTTGCCGGGGAACACGGGGATGATCACGCGCGGGCGGGCGATCTTGGCGCCGCCGTACACGTGGATATCCTTGGCGCGGAAGTCGATGGTCTCGACCTCGGGGGTCTCGCCGGCGCTGCGGTAGGCGAAGACGCCCTCGATGCCGCTCTCCCAGGCCTCCTGGAGCTCGGAGAGCTCGATGACTTCGGAACCGGTGTCGATGACATAGCCCTCGACGGTGGTGCCCAGGGGCTCGACGACAACGCCGTCGGCGACCTCGGGCAGCTCGGCATCCTCGGCGAGCTCGACAATAAAGCTGCCGTAGAGCGGGGTGAAGAGGCTCTCCACGTCCGCGTCCTCGGCAAGCTCGATGCCGATCTGGTTGCCGACGCACATCTTAAAGAGGCTCTCGGCGCCGCAGCCGTAGCCGGGCGTGGAGACGGCCAGGGCGTCGCCGGTAGCGGTGAGCGCCTCGACGGCGTCAAACGCGGCGAGCAGCTGCTGGGCATCGGGGCGGTAGTCCTCACCATAGGTGGCGGGGGCGATACGGACGACGCGGTGTGTGAGGCCCTTGAACTCGGGGGAGACAGCGCGCGCCGCCTTGCCCACGGCGACAGCGAAGCTGATCAGGGTCGGCGGAACGTTGAGCTCGCCGGCCTCGTCCTCAAACGAGCCGCTCATGGAGTCCTTGCCGCCGATGGCGCCGGCACCCAGGTCGACCTGGGCCATAAGGGCGCCTAGGACGGCTGCCATGGGCTTGCCCCAACGCTCGGCCTCGGTGCGCAGACGCTCGAAGTATTCCTGGAAGGAGAGGTAGGCGCGCTTGTGCTCAAAGCCGGCGGCTACGAGCTTGGCGATGGACTCGACCACGGACAGGTAAGCGCCCGCAAACTGGTCGGCCTCCATCAGGTAGGGGTTGAAGCCCCATGCCATAGCGCTTGCCGTGGTGGTCTCGCCGTCCACGGGGAACTTGGCGACCATAGCCGAGCTGGGGGTGAGCTGCGTCTTGCCGCCAAAGGGCATGAGCACGGTCGCGGCACCGATGGTGGAGTCGAAGCGTTCGGAAAGGCCCTTGTTGGAGGCGACGTTGAGGTCGGTGACCAGCGAGGTCATGCGCTCGGCAAGCGTGGTGCCGGCCCAGCTGGGCTGCCACACGCTACGGGCGCACACGTGGGCGACCTGGTGCTTGGGTGCACCGTTGGAGTTGAGAAACTCGCGGGATAGGTCGACGATGGCGACGCCGTTCCAGGCCATGCGCATGCGCGGCTCGGCGGTAACCTCGGCGATAACGGTCGCCTCGAGGTTCTCCTCGGCGGCGTAACCCATGAACTCCTCGACATCACCGTCGGCGACGGCGCAGGCCATGCGCTCCTGGGACTCGGAGATAGCGAGCTCGGTGCCGTCCAGGCCGTCGTACTTCTTGGTCACGGTGTCCAGGTCGACGTACAGGCCGTCGGCAAGCTCGCCTACGGCGACCGAGACGCCGCCGGCGCCAAAGTCGTTGCAGCGCTTGATCAGGCGGCAGGCGTCGCCGCGGCGGAACAGACGCTGCAGTTTGCGCTCGACCGGGGCGTTGCCCTTCTGGACCTCGGCGCCCGAGGTCTCGATGGACTCGGTGTTCTGGGTCTTGGAGGAGCCAGTGGCACCGCCGATGCCGTCACGGCCGGTGCGGCCGCCCAGCAGGATGATTTTGTCGGTGGGGGCGGGGCACTCGCGACGCACGTGGTTTGCCGGGGTAGCGCCCACGACGGCGCCGACCTCCATGCGCTTGGCCACGTAGCCGGGGTGATAGAGTTCGTTGACCTGACCGGTGGCAAGGCCGATCTGGTTGCCGTAGCTGGAGTAGCCGGCGGCAGCAGTGGTCACAAGCTTGCGCTGCGGCAGCTTGCCCTCGAGCGTCTCGGAAACCGGGACGGTGGGGTCGCCGGCGCCGGTGATGCGCATGGCCTGGTACACATAGCTGCGGCCCGAGAGCGGGTCACGGATAGCGCCGCCCACGCAGGTAGCGGCACCGCCGAAGGGCTCGATCTCGGTCGGGTGGTTGTGGGTCTCGTTCTTAAAGAGGAACAGCCAGTCCTGGTCCTCGCCATCGACATCGACCTTCACCTTGACGGTGCAGGCGTTGATCTCCTCGGACTCGTCGACATCGGTCATGACGCCGGTCTTCTTAAGGTACTTGGCGCCGATGGTGCCCATGTCCATGAGGCAGACGGGCTTGGCGTCGCGACCGAGCTCGTGGCGCATTTCCATGTAGCGGTCGAAGGCCTGCTGCACCACGGCGTCGTCGATCGTCACGTCGTCCAGGACGGTGCCGAAGGTGGTGTGGCGGCAGTGATCGGACCAGTAGGTGTCGATCACGCGGATCTCGGTGATGGTGGGGTCGCGATCCTCATCGCGGAAGTACTGCTGGCAGAAGGCGATGTCCGCCTCGTCCATGGCAAGACCGCGCTCGGAGATAAAGGCGGCAAGGCCGGCCTCGTCGAGCTCGCGGAAGCCGTCGAGCACCTCGACGGGCGCAGGCTCGGGGGTCTCCATGTACAGTGTCTTGGGCAGGTCGAGCGAGGCGATGCGCGCCTCGACGGGGTTCACCACGTAGTGCTTGATGGCCTCGACGGCGGCTTCGTCCAGAGCGCCCGAGATCATATAGACCTTGGCGGAGCGCACGGCGGGGCGCTCGCCCTGGCTGATGAGCTGCACGCACTCGCTGGCGGAGTCGGCGCGCTGGTCAAACTGGCCAGGCAGGAATTCGACGGCAAAGACGGCGCCGTCGCTTGCGGGGAGCTCGTCGTAGGTCACATCGACCTGGGGCTCGCTAAAGACGGTCGGCACGCAGGAGCGGAAAAGCTCCTCGTCGATGCCCTCGACGTCGTAGCGGTTGATGATCCTCAGGGCCTCGATGCCCTTGATGCCGAGAATCTCGGTCAGCTCGCCCTTGAGCTGCTGAGCCTCGACGTCGAACCCGGGTTTCTTCTCCACGTAGATACGAGAGACCATTGGTTCCTGCCTTCCTGATCGGTTGGGCGTACGGTACGGTATGCGGCAGCGGTCGGTTTGCGGGGTCTGCCCTGCGGTCGCCTTGAGCCACATGTTTGTAAACCTCACTATGATACGACAGCTCGCGGCGCGTTGAGGACGGCGAGGGTGCTACAGTGAAGCGCAAACAAGAGAAAGGCATCACATGGCATTCGTTTCACTCGCCATCATTGCACTCGTGGCCTTTGCGAGTCCTTTTATCGCCTCGGCGATTCCTGGAAAACCTGTTCCTGAGACGGTCTTTTTGCTCGTGTTCGGCGCGGTGCTGGGACCTCATATGCTCGGCGTCATCCATGTAGATACCGAGGTCTCGCTTGTGTCCGAGCTCGGTCTGGCCTTTTTGTTCTTGCTTGCCGGCTTTGAGATCGATCCCAAGAGCATCACGGGCGTCGAGGGGCGCTACGGCTTGGCGACGTGGGTCGTCACGTTTGGTATCGCCTGGCTTGCCGTGCGCTTTACCCCGTGGTTCTCGGTCAGTCATTTCGACGGTATCGCCGTGACGCTTGCCCTTACTTCGACGGCGCTCGGCACACTCGTGCCCATCATGCGTGAGCGCTCGCTCACTGGCACGCGTGTGGGCGACTCGATTCTCGCGTATGGCACCTGGGGCGAACTTGGACCCGTGCTTGCTATGTCGGTGTTGCTGTCTGCCCGCACTGGCATCCAAACGCTCGTAATCCTTGGCTTGTTTGCGGTGGTTTGCGTGTTGCTGGCCGTGGTTCCAAGCCGCTCCAAGCGCGTCGGCAGCCGCTTCTTTGCGTTTGTCGAGGAACGTGCCGATACCACGTCGCAGACCTTCGTGCGCCTGACGGTGCTCATCCTGGTCACGCTCGTGGCGTTCTCGGCCGTCTTTGATCTCGACATCGTGTTGGGTTCTTTTGCCGCCGGCTTTGTCCTGCGCTATATCATCCCCGAGGGCAACCATACGCTCGAGACCAAACTCGACGGCCTGGCCTACGGCTTTTTGATTCCGGTGTTCTTTACCGTATCGGGCGCAAAGATCGATCTGACGGCCGTGGCGTCGCGCCCGGGCTTGCTCGCGGGCTTTATCGTGGCGTTGTTGATTATTCGTGCCGTGCCCATTCTTATCTCTATGAGCATTTGTCCTGCGACGCGCGATGTCTCGGCGTATGGACGCATCACCGTGGCGCTCTACTGCACCACGGCGCTGCCGATCATCGTTGCCGTGACGAGCGTTGCCGTCAACGCGGGTGCGCTGTCGCAAGACATCGCGTCGGTTATGGTTGCCGCCGGCGCCATCACGGTGTTCTTGATGCCATTGCTCGCGCAGCTCTTCTACCGCGTGGTCGACGCCGCACCGGTCGCCGCCGTGGCAGAGGTTGCCGAGCGCCCTGCCGAGGCACTCGATATCCTGCGTGCCCATCACGATTTGGCGAGTCTGCTCGCACGAGAGCACGAGCTGCTGACCTCTCATGGCCATGGTCGCGTATTCGAGGGCCTGCCTACGCTTGATACGATTGCCGAGCGTCTTTCCGCTGAGGCGGCGAGTGGCCACATCGATGCCCGCATCGTGGACGCGGCGCACCTGCTTGCCGACAAGACCTATGGAGACGAGGTCGACCCGTCCGAGATGACTCCGCGCGAGCGTCGCCGCCTGGAGCGCGCCAAGCTCGCCGTGCACGAATACCGCCGCCGCATGCTGGAGCTCTATGCGAGCGATGAAGCCCAGGACGACGACGGCAAATAACGAGATGCTTCCCTAGGGGAAGGCGCGTCCCACTTTAAAGACCCGAAACGGGATGCAGTTTCCGAAACGGGGGCCGTTGGGAAACTGTGTCCCGGAATGGGCGCTCAGAGCGGGATGCAGTTTCCGCGAGAGGCTCGTTAGGGAAAGCGCATCCCATTCTGAGCCGGAATTATGGGACGCAGTTTCCTTTTCGAATAGAAGAAGGCGCGCTGTCTGCGGTTGATGCAGGCAGCGCGCCTTTTGCGTTGAGCTTCGTTGAGGTTCGAAGTCGTGGCTTGCGACCTTTAGGAGCGGGCGGCTCCGTCGACGGGGAGCACGGCGCCCGTGACGTAGGAGGACATGTCACTCGCCAGGAAAACAAAGGCGTTGGCGACATCCTCGGGCTCGCCCATGCGACCCAGCGGAATGGTGGCGATGATGGGCTTGATGACCTCTTCGGGCAGGTTGGCGACCATATCGGTCTTGGTCACGCCGGGTGCGACGGCATTGACGCGAATGCCCATGGGGGCGAGCTCGCGCGAGAGCGACTGGACCATACCGTTGACGGCAAACTTGGACGTGGGATAGCCAACGCCAGAGGGCTGACCGTACTTGGCGACCATCGAACTCGTGGTGGTGATGGTGCCGCCATGACCTGCCTCGGTCATGATCTTGGCGGCAGCCTGGTGGCCATTAAAGACAGCGACGACGTTAAGGTCCATGACCTTTGCGAACTCCTCGGCCGTATAGTTAAGGAGCGGCGAGCGCTGGGAGATGCCGGCATTGTTGACGACCGTGTCCAAGCCGCCCATGTCGGCGGCAGCCTGGGTAAAGGCCTCGGTCACGGCTTCGAGCGAGGTGAGGTCGCAGGAGCGGCCCCAGACCTTGGCGTCGGGATAGGCGGCTGCCAGCTTCTCAACGGCCGCGTCGGCAGTCTCCTGGCGTGAGCCAAAGACGGTGACGGCAGCGCCTTCCTCGATAAAACGGCAGGCGATGGCATAGCCGATACCGCGCGTGCCTCCGGTGATGATTGCTTTCTTGCCCTCGAGCAACATGGTGCTTCCTCTCATCGCGGGCGGACATTCGCAACAAAGCGTAGCGGTAGCCGGAATCGGCCGCGTTTGCATATCGGTGAACGGTAGCCCGCGTTACCGATGAGCGGCTCGCGCAAATATGCTCTGCCGTTGTGCTTAGGGCGGGTGACAAAAGGGCTCCCGTCCCACGTCGGACGGGAGCCCTCAAGGCGCGTATTGCTAGGCGAGCGTTGGGTTAGTTGGCCATAACGCCTTCGGTCCAGGCCTCGACGTCCTCGATACGCAGGACGTTGGCGACCTCGGCCACGCAGTCGACGCTGGCAAGCTCGGCGGCGGCAGCCTGGACGTCCTTCTCGAGCGCGCGGTGCGTCAGGAAGATGACCGAGCAGGCATCGCTGACGCCCGACTTGCCGTCCTCGACCTGGTTGATGAGCGAGATCGAGATGTTGTGCTTGGCAAAGATGTCGACCGTCTCTGACAGGGCGCCCACGCGGTCGGCGACCTTCAGGCGCACATAGTACTTGGTCTGGAGCTCGTCCATGGGCTTAAAGGTGAGGTTGTGGCCATAGGGCTCAATCTCGGGCAGCGGAGCCACGCCGCGGCTGATCTGCTCGGAGAGCGACAGGATATCGCCCACGACGGCGCTCGCGGTGGGGAAGGAACCTGCGCCCGCGCCGTAGAACATGGTCTCGCCCACGGCGTCGCCTACCACGTAGACGGCGTTCATGGCGCCGTTGACCTTGGCAAGCATGTGGTCGGCGGGGATCAGCGTGGGATGCACGCGAACGTCGACGCCGGCGTCGGTGTTGCGGGCGATGCCCAGCAGCTTAATGGTGTAGCCGAGCTCGCGGGCCTGGGCGATGTCCTCGGCGCCGATGGTGCGGATACCCTGCTGGTACACATCGTCGGTGGTAACGCGGGTGCCAAAGCCGATGGAGGCGAGGATGGCCGTCTTGCTGGCGGCGTCGAAGCCGTCGACATCGGCGGACGGGTCGGCCTCGGCATAGCCCTTGGCCTGCGCGTCGGCAAGCACGTCAGCGTAATCGGCGCCCTCGGCGTCCATGCGCGACAGGATATAGTTAGTGGTGCCGTTGAGGATGCCGGCGATGGTCAGGATCTTGTTACCTACCAGGTCGTGCTCAAGCGTGCTCACGATGGGGATGCCGCCACCGCAGCTGGCCTCGCACTTAATCTGCACGCCGCACGCACGCGCCTTCTCGGCGAGCGTCTCGACATGACGGCCCAGCAGGGCCTTGTTGGCAGAGACGACGTGCTTGCCGTTCTCGAAGGCGGTGGTGAAGATCTCGGTCGCGGGGTGCTCGCCTCCGATGAGCTCGACGACGATATCGACGGCTGGGTCGGTGACGACATCATGCCAGTCACTCGTAAAGGCCTCGCGCTCAATACCGGCTGCTTCAGCCTGCTCCCAGGCAAGCGCGCAGGCGCGGGTCAGCTTAAGGTCGATGCCGTAGGCGGCCAGGTACTCATCGTGGTGGCTCTTAATCAGGCGGGCCACGCCGCCGCCGACGGTTCCCAGACCGATGAGGCCGACGTTCACGGTGCGCAGGGGTTCGCTCATAGATAGCTCCTTCGTGCATCTTATGGATGGATTAACCGCTTAAAGGTTGAGTGCATTCTAGCGTGAACCGAGGGCGCGTGCTCGCCAAGCAACAGGAGTCGCACAAAACGGCACCCCCGAAACGCTGCGGAAACATTGGAAACATGCTCGCTACAAACGGAACTCCGTAACAAACTGTCAACGTTTGCGCCATAAGGTTTGCCCTGTACCGCAAGACGGCCGCACCGCGGCCAGCGAAAAAGGGGGACACCATGTTCAACATCAACAGCACGCTCAGCCGTAGGAACTTTCTCGCCGGCGCTGCGGCGCTCGGCAGTACCGCCGCACTCGCTGGTTGCTCGTCGGGTGGCTCGGACGGCGGCTCCGCCGATGACGGCAAGACCTTCAAGATCGGTGTCATCGGCCCTCTGACCGGCGCCGCGGCAACCTATGGCGTTTCGGCCGAGAAGGGTGCCAAGCTTGCCGCCAAGGATTTCTCGACCAAGGACCTCAAACTCTCGCTTAAGTCCGAGGATGACGTCGCCGACGGCGAGAAGGCTATCAACGCCTTCAATACCCTGTGCGACTGGGGCATGCAGGCGCTCGTCGGCCCCGTCACGACTGGTGCCGCCGTCGCTGTCTCGGGCGAGATCGCCGACGATATGCTCATGGTCACGCCCTCTGCTTCGTCCCTCGACGTCACCAAGGACAAGACCACGGTTTTCCAGGTTTGCTTTACCGACCCCACCATGGGCGCGAGTGCTGCCAAGTTTTTGGCCGAGAAGTATGCAGACGCCAAGATCGCCCTGTTTTACAACTCCGGCGATACGTACAGCTCGGGTGTTGCCGACGCCTTTGCCGAGCAGGCCAAGGCATCCAAGCTCGACATCGTCGATACCGAGACCTTTAAGGACGACTCTTCCACGAGCTTTACCAACCAGCTCACCAAGGCCAAGGAGGCCGGCGCCACACTCATCTTTGCGCCGATCTATTACACGCCGGCGTCCGTTTTGCTCAAGAACGCCAAGGACATGGGCTACGACATGACCCTCATGGGCACCGACGGCATGGACGGCCTGCTCTCCGTTGAGGGCTTCGACACCTCTCTTGCCGAGGGCGTGCTGCTCATGACCCCGTTCTCTGCCGACGATGAGAAGAACGCCGACTTCGTCAAGGCATATAAGGACGCCTACGACGAGACGCCCAACCAGTTTGCCGCCGATGCCTATGACTGCGTCCATGCGATTGTCGAGGCTATCGATAAGGCAGACATCGACATCACGGCCGACGGCGCCGACATTGCCGGCGATCTTGCCAAGGCCATGCGCAAGATCAAGATCGAGGGCCTGACGGGCGAGCTCACGTGGAACGACGAGGGCCAAGTCGAGAAGCCCGCTACAGCCTATGTGATCCAGGACGGCAAGTACATCGCCGCCTAAGTGCGCATAAAGCGCTACCGGTGAGGCTGTTTTAATCAGGGCAGGGACGCTTGTAACGGAATGGAAACATTACTTTCACACAATAAAGTGGCTAAACTGCATAAACCAATAGAAATACGCATAATTATGGATAAACGGACAAAACAAAAGAAAAGTTGAAATAATCGCCACTTTTCTCAACTAAAGCGTCTACTATTTTGCGAACGCCAAACACGGCGAAGGATGGCCTGTCGGGCAACCGAAACCCGACGAGATTTGAGAGGAGAGCCGCATGTCGAGCCTCACCGGTAAGTCATTGAACCCTGTTATGAATCGCAGGAGCGTTATCGCGAGCGCAGCAGGTCTGGGGGCGATGTCTATTCTAGCTGGCTGCTCCTCCAACGGCGGCGACAGCGGTTCCGCTTCGGGCGACGCTTCGTTTAAGATCGGCACCATCGGCCCGCTGACCGGCGCCAACGCGTCCTACGGCAAGTCCGTTACCCAGGGTGTCGAGCTTGGCTGCAAGGATTTCTCGACCAAGGAGCTGCCGCTTGCCAGCAAGGCCGAGGATGACCAGGCCGACGGCGAGAAGGCCGTCAACGCCTTTAACACCCTGCTCGACTGGGGCATGCAGGCCCTCGTCGGCCCGACCACCACGGGTGCGTCGGTTGCCGTTGCCGCCGAGTGCGGTAACGACCCCGAGACGTTCATGATCACTCCGTCCGCGTCCTCCGAGGACGTCACCAAGGGCAAGGATTGCGTCTTCCAGGTTTGCTTTACCGATCCCAACCAGGGCGTCAACGCTGCCAAGTTCCTGGCGCAGAAGTATGCGGACGAGAAGTTCGTGCTGTTCTATAACTCCGGCGACGCCTATTCTTCGGGCATCGCAGATTCCTTTAAGGTTCAGGCCGCTAAATCCAAGCTCGAGATTGTTGACGAGGAGACCTTTAAGGACGACTCCGCCACGAGCTTTACCAACCAGCTCACCAAGGCCAAGCAGGCCGGCGCTACCATGATCTTTGCGCCGATCTACTACACGCCGGCGTCCGTCCTGCTCAAGAACGCCAAGGACATGGGCTACGACGTCAAGATGATGGGCTGCGACGGCATGGACGGCATCCTGGGCGTTGAGGGCTTCGACACCTCTCTTGCCGAGGGCCTGCTGCTCATGACCCCGTTCTCCGCCGACGACGAGAAGAACGCCGACTTCGTCAACGCTTACAAGGATAAGTATGGCGAGACTCCGGACCAGTTTGCCGCCGACGCTTACGACGGCGTGCACGCGGTGGCCGAGGCCCTCGAGGAGGCCGGTCTTGGTGTCGACGCCGACCCGACCGAGGTCGCCGAGAAGCTGCCTAAGGCTATGCTCAAGATTACCGTTGACGGTCTGACCGGCAAGCTCACCTGGAACGATAAGGGCCAGGTCCAGAAGGAGCCCACGGCGTACGTCATCACCGACGGCAAGTACGTACAGGCCTAATAAGCCGCCTTACATAGAGCGGTTTTGATCCCAAGCAGGGGAGGTTTTGGCCTTCCCTGCTTGCTTGGTATCTAGGGACAGTGTAACGTCCCTGTTTCATACATTAACTGGAAACCTATTCGAAAGGGGGATGTGGAACATGACGGTCTTTATCCAATACCTGGTCAACGGCCTGTCCATGGGCAGCGTCTACGCCATCATCGCGTTGGGCTACACCATGGTCTATGGCATCGCCAAGATGCTGAACTTCGCTCACGGCGACGTTATCATGGTCGGTGCCTATGTCTCGTTCTGCGCCACGTCGTATCTCGGCCTCCCGGGCTGGGCATCTGTAATTCTCTCTTGTGTGGTCTGTACCGTTCTCGGTGTTCTCATCGAGGGTCTGGCATACAAGCCGCTGCGTCAGGCGGGCCCGCTGGCCGTTTTGATCACGGCCATCGGCGTGTCTTACTTCCTGCAGAACGCCGCGCAGCTTCTGTGGGGCGCCACGCCCAAGAACTTCACTTCGCTCGTCACCTTCCAGGTGCCGGAGTTCTTGGCCAAGTTCAATGTAAGCGCCGTCTCGCTCGTCACCATCGTCGCCTGCCTGGTTATCATGGCCGGCCTGATGTTCTTTACAGGTAAGACCAAGATGGGCAAAGCCATGCGCGCCGTGTCCGAGGACAAAGCCGCCGCTCAGCTCATGGGCATCAACGTCAACCGTACCATCTCGATGACGTTTGCCATCGGCTCCGCCCTTGCCGCCATCGCCGGTGTGCTCCTGTGCTCCTACTCGCCGGTCCTGCAACCCACCACGGGCGCCATGCCTGGCATCAAGGCCTTCGACGCTGCCGTCTTCGGCGGTATCGGCTCCATCCCCGGTGCCTTTGTCGGTGGCATTCTCATCGGCATCATCGAGGCGATGGCACAGGCTTACATTTCCACGAGCCTTGCCAACTCCATCGTCTTTGGTGTTCTGATCATCGTCCTGCTCGTCAAGCCTGCCGGCCTCTTGGGCAAGTACGTCCCCGAGAAGGTGTAGGTGAGCGTTATGAAGTTTCTTAAAGACAAGCAGACGCGTCACGACTTTGTTACGTACGCCATGTGCCTTGTGGCGTTCGCCATCGTGTTCTTTATGCAGTCCAACCACATGATTCCGCGCATGATCGCCGGTCAGTTGGTCCCTATTACGGCCTACATCGTCATGGCCATTTCCCTCAACCTTGTCGTCGGCATCGCGGGCGATCTGTCGCTGGGCCATGCGGGCTTTATGAGTGTCGGTGCCTACACGGGCATCGTCACCGCGGTCGCCCTCGAGAGTGCCGTTCCCTCCGATCCGGTGCGCCTTATCATCAGCATCGTGGTCGGCGCTATCGCCGCTGCCGTCTTGGGCTTCTTGATCGGTATCCCGGTCCTGCGCCTGAGCGGCGACTATCTGGCCATCGTGACGCTGGCTTTTGGCGAGATCATCAAAGAGATCGTCACTTGCCTTATCGTGGGCGTCGACTCGCGCGGCCTGCATGTGATCTTTAACATCACGGGCAACTCTACGATCGACGACCTGCACCTGCTCGAGGACGGCACCGCCATCATCAAGGGTGCCCAGGGCGCCTCGGGCGTGTCGACGTACTCGACCTTCCTCGCCGGTGCCATCCTAGTCATGGTCGCACTCGTGATCGTGCTCAACCTGGTTCGCAGCCGTACCGGCCGTGCCATCATGGCCGTGCGCGATAACAAGATTGCAGCCGAGTCCGTAGGCATCTCCGTCACCGAGTACCGCATGATCGCCTTCGTGGTTTCCGCTGCCCTCGCCGGTGCTGCCGGAGCTCTCTTCGGCGGTAACTTCTCGCAGCTCTCCGCCACCAAGTTCGACTTCAACACGTCCATCCTCATCCTGGTGTTCGTGGTCCTGGGCGGCCTGGGCAACATGCGCGGCTCCGTTATCGCCGCGGCGCTGCTCACGGTGCTCCCCGAGCTGCTCCGTCAGTTCTCGGACTACCGCATGCTCATCTACGCCATCGTGCTGATCCTGGTCATGGTCTTTACTAATAACCCGCAGCTCAAGGCGTTCTTCGGTCGCGTCAAGGACCGCTTTGCTTCCAAGAAGGAGGTGACAGCCGATGTCCAGTAAATTTGAGTTCAACAAGGGCAAGATGGTCCCGTATCCTTCTGGCGCCATCGTTCCCGATCGTGACCTGGGCGAGCGCCCGGCACTCGAGTGCATCCACTTGGGCATTGAGTTTGGCGGCCTTAAGGCAGTCGACGACTTTAGCCTGACTATCGGCAAGACCGAGATCGCCGGTCTGATCGGCCCCAACGGTGCCGGCAAGACCACGGTCTTCAACCTGCTCACCAAGGTGTACCAGCCCACGCACGGCACCATCCTGCTCGACGGCGAGGACACCTCGGGTAAGTCGGTCTATCAGGTCAACCGTATGGGTATTGCTCGTACCTTCCAGAACATTCGTCTGTTCAACACCATGACGGTGGAGGATAACGTTAAGGTCGGCCTGCATAACCAGGAGCGTTACTCCGGCTTTGAGGGCGTGCTGCGCCTGCCGACGTATTGGAAGCACGAGAAGGCCGCCCACGAGCGTGCCATGGAGCTGCTGTCCATCTTTGATATGGAGCATCTGGCAAACGAGCAGGCTGGCTCGCTGCCTTACGGCGCCCAGCGTCGTCTGGAGATCGTCCGCGCGCTTGCCACCAACCCCAAACTGCTGCTGCTCGACGAGCCTGCCGCCGGCATGAACCCGTCCGAGACCGCGGAACTCATGGAGAACATCGTTAAGATTCGCGACACCTTCGGCATTGCCATCATGCTTATCGAGCACGACATGTCGCTCGTCATGAATATTTGCGAGGGCATCTGTGTGCTCAACTTTGGTAAGGTCATCGCCAAGGGCACGGCCGAGGAAATCCAGAACAACGACGCCGTTATCGAGGCGTATCTGGGCAAGCAGGATAAGGGGGAGAACTAAATGGCAGAGCCGATGCTTTCCGTCTACAACATCAACGTCTGGTACGGCGCTATCCACGCCATCAAGGACATCTCCTTTAACGTCAACGAGGGCGAGATCGTGGCTCTGATCGGTGCCAACGGCGCCGGTAAGTCCACGACGCTTAAGACCGTCTCGGGCCTGCTGCGTTCCAAGACCGGCTCCATCAAGTTTATGGGCGAGGACATTACCCATACGCCTGCCGACAAGCTGGTTGGTAAGGGCCTGGCTCAGGTCCCCGAGGGCCGTCGCGCCTTTTTGCAGATGACGGTCGAGGAGAACCTGGAGATGGGCGCTTATACACAGCCCAAGTCCACGGTGGCTCCGGGCCTGGAGCGCGTCTATGAGCAGTTCCCGCGCCTGAAGGAGCGCCGTCGCCAGGTCGCCGGCACCCTTTCGGGCGGCGAGCAGCAGATGCTCGTTATGGGCCGTGCCCTTATGAGTAACCCCAAGCTGCTCATGCTCGACGAGCCTTCCATGGGCCTGGCGCCGATTCTGATCGAACAGATCTTCCAGATTGTTGAGGACCTGCACAAGGCCGGCACCACGGTGCTTCTGGTCGAGCAAAACGCACAGATGGCTCTTTCCATCGCCACACGCGGCTACGTGCTCGAGACCGGCAAGATCACCATGACCGGCACGGGCCAAGAGCTGCTGCACGACGACAACGTCCGCAAGGCTTACCTGGGCGGCTAGGGACTTCCGCCGTTCTGCCGAACGGCGGACCGGCCGACGCTGCGCGGGCGCCCTGATCGACGTGCCGAAGCTCCTCACCCTTGGGGCTATGCCGCGGTACGAGGCCAGGTGGTCATGGTCCGGGAACCTCGCGATGTCGAATGACACCGCGAGGTTCGCCGCCGTCCTCGGCGGCCTCGACCCCCGAGTGGGCGATCCCCACGCGCTAACGCCTGCAAACAAGGGGATTGCCAAGACGCCGCCGGGCACCTCCGTCATAGACGTGGAAGTGCGGCCGCGCTGAAGCACTGCGCGGTGTCTGCTCGCTTATGTGCGCATCACGAAGGAAGACCAGATCGGTGAGCGGGATTGGCCCGAAGTCGAGAGATTCCCATCAGCCTCTCGTCGGTCGATGACCGGTTCACCACGCAGGAAGAGCGTGACGGAAGGTCTCGCAAAAAGGCTCCGAGCGCGGCGTGCTCATGCCCGTCGTGGTGCGCCCGAAGGGGGGGACGGCTGCTACGAGCTCGATCATTTGCGAGGAGAAGACGAACCAGTCGTTGCAGATCCAATATGGATCTCGCCGACCTCGGCAAGCTGCTCGATGAGTGGAAGCCCTGTCGGGTCGTCTATTTCAACACCACCCAGAATGATGGTGTCATCGCGCAGGTCGATCTGCGTGTTGAGCACAGCGAGGTTAAAGCCGGAGGCCACAAATCCGATAGCAGCCAGGACGAGCCCCGTGGCAACAAGCCCACCCGCTACGGCAAGGTAAATCCTTTTTACGCTGGACATGTTTGCACTCCTTCCTATGCCGTGAGCGGCGCCGCTTCGGCGCCCATGCGGCTCTTATTGCCTCGATCTTTCCAGAAGGGCGAAACGGCTTGCTTCGCCCAAAGGGCAGAGAGGCGCGCGATCTGCTTGGACGCCGTCCAGGCGCCTGCTCCCGTGAGGAGCGCCACACCGATGGAAGCGAATCCCATTCCCATCGAGGCCAAAACGTACGGAACATGCCCGATAATGATGCCGTCCACGGCGAACAGGAGCCCTACCAGGCCCGCGCCCCCGAATGCCGCGGCCACGATCCACACGCAGAGCGCAAGAACCCAAATACAGATGTAGACTGCAGCGGCAACGGCGACGAACGCGAGCAGCAGCGGAATCCATACCGGAGAGCCCACGATGGCGAGCGCCCATAGAAGTGCCGTGCTCTTGCGCTTGGTCCTCGCGATCGCGCGCGGCACGGCGGGCAGTTCGTCGAGCGTTGCCTCGGCGACCTCACCGGGCGTGCCCATGGCGGCCACAGCCTCGGCCTCCGTCATGCCGTCCTCCATACGGTCGGCGATGGCCTCCGCGTAGAACTCCTGCGTTTCCTTTACCTGATCTGCCGGCAGGCAGGCCAGAAGCTCGCCCAGCCGGTTCAAGAACTCATCGCGCGTCATGGTGCGCCCCCTCCACGTAACGGTAGATCTCCTGCACGGATGGCCATTCGGCGAGGAACTCGGCGATACGCTCGCGCCCGGCGTCCGTGATGCGGTAGTACCTCCGCAGCCGCCCGTTGTGCTCGGCGGAGCGCGCGGTGATGCAGCCCGCCTTCTCCAGGCGCTTGAGCAACGGATAGAGCGTGGATTCCGTGAGCCCCATACTCGCGGGCACGTCCTTCACGATCTGATAGCCGTAGGATTCCTCGCCCGAGACGGCCGCGAGCACGCAGGCCTCGAGGAAGCCGCGCTTCATCTGTGCCTCCATCCGCACACCTCCTTTCGTAGTATACTGTGTAACACCTACTATATGACACATAGTATATGATGTCAACAGTTGTCGTATAGGGAGTCCGGTCTGTCTGTCCCCTGCGGGTACTCATTGGGGACGTACTTAAATGAGTACCCATCGCTCAAGGTGGCACCTGGGGACGTTCCTTATGTGCCGGCACTTTGGGACACTCCTTGTCAAGGTTTTGTTCCATCGTGCGGGTTGCTATTTAACGTGCGACAATGCCGTGTGGAAATCGAAATGTCTCCTGGGGGCTATCTATGCTGTACGAGTTTTGTGCCGAGAACTTTGAGCGTGTGCCGGCGGCTATCGATGCCGGTGCTAAGCGCATCGAGTTGTGCGACAACCTTGCCGTCGGTGGTACCACGCCCTCGGCCGGCGTTATCAGCACTACGGTCAGCTATGCTCACGAGCATGACGCGCGAGTGATGTGCATGATTCGCCCGCGTGGCGGTGACTTTCACTACAACCAGGACGAGCTGCGCATGATGGAGATGGACTTGGGTCTTGCCGTGAGCGCCGGCGTTGACGGCCTGGTCTTTGGCTGCTGCAAGCCCTGTGCCGGCGGCTGGGCGCTCGACGAGCTCACCCTCGGCGCCCTCGTGATGGCTACGGGCTGCGCGACCGAGGAGTGCAAGCGCGGGGCCATCGATATCACCTTCCACATGGCCTTTGACCAGCTCTCGCTCGAGGCTCAGCTCGATGCCATTGACACACTCGCCGACTGCGGCATCACGCGCATCCTGACGCATGGTGGTGCTGCCGGAACGCCGATCGAGGACAACCTGGAGCACCTGTCGCGTCTTGTCGAGTATGCGGGCGACCGCCTGACCATTCTTCCCGGTGGCGGCATTTCCACGGCCAATCGCGATACCGTGGCGGCGGCACTGGGCGTCTCCGAACTCCATGGCACCAAGATCGTGCCGCTGGAGGTATAACCCGTGGCGCTGGTATTTGACGTCCAGCAGGCGAGCGGTAAGCCCGACGATAATCGTCGCCCTGGCACCGCGTGCCCCTTTTGTGACACGGAGGGGCTCGCCAACATCATCCAGCGCGATGGTGACTGCATCTGGCTCGAGAATAGGTTCAAGACCTTGCGCGCCACCCGTCAAACCGTGTTGATTGAATCGGCAGATCACGATGCCGACTTGGTGACCTATGAGCCGGATGAACTCCACCATGTGATGCGGTTTGCTCTGGGCTGTTGGCAGCAGATGATCGATTCCCAGCAGTACCGCAGTGTACTCATGTATAAGAACAAAGGTCCGCTTTCGGGCGGCAGCCTCGTCCATCCACACATGCAGATTGTGGGCTTGGAACAGGAGGACGGCTATGCGGCGCTGACCTTAGCCAACTTTGAAGGCATCGCTGTCTGGCAGCAGGGGAGAATCTCGGTCAACATCTCAACCGAACCGATTATGGGATTCTTTGAGGTCAACGTCTCGGCTCCACAGGGAATCGCCGCCAGCGACGACGCCCGCGACCAAGCCGAAGCGGACCTGTTTGCCGATGCGATTCAGGTGGCCCTGCGCTATATCCTGCACGAGCACCACGGCGGCCGCGCGGAGTCGTACAACTTGTTCTTCTACCACATGGACGGCCGGACCATTGCCAAGGCGCTTCCGCGTTGGGTGGTTTCGCCCTACTTTGTCGGCTATCGTTTGGCCCAGGTTAATGCCGAGACCACGCTCGATATCGATGCTGATCGCCTGCGTGCGCATCTGGAAACGCTCGTATAGCAAGACTAACACCCGCGTAATGCGGACAGTCTAGCGTCCCATGGCGTCGCGGCCGGCCTCGACGCGCTTGCGTTGGGCGGCGCGCTCCTCGCCGGTCAGTCGCTCAAAGAGATGTCCGATAACCGAGGCGAGCACCTGCTGAAACAGCGTTCCGCACATGACGGGAAACACGACTTCGCCTGGAAAGTACTGCGTGGCGATGACGGCGCCCGAAGAGATGTTACGCATGCCGCAGGTAAAGCACATGGTGGTCGTCTCGCTATACGGCAGGTGCAACGCACGGGCGACCAGAAAACCGACGACAAAGCCGCTGATGGCGAAGACCAAAATAAAGAGGGCGACTTCCAAGCGCTCAACATTCATGTGCAACACGTACTCGCTCATGGCGGTGGAGTTGGACGCGATGACCCCCATCATCATGAACTTGCAGGCGGGCGAAAGCGCGGGGGAGAGTTTCTCATGTCCCCATCCGCGCGTGAGCTCGTTGATCACGATGCCGAACACGGCAGGGATGGCGATCATAAAGGCCATGTTCTGCATCATGCCCGGAACATCGATTGCGACGGTGGCACCCAGCAGGAGCTTCAGCGTGAGCGGAATCGTCACGGGCGAGATGACCGAGGACGTCAGGATGATGGTGAGCGCGAGCGGGCCGTTGCCGCCGAACATGCTAATCCACATAAAGGCGGTGACTGCCACGGGTACGCTGTACTCGAGCACGATGCCGCAGACAAGGTTTGGGTTGGAACCAAAGAACAGTGAGCTCATGGCATACGCCGCGATGGGGATGAGCACGGCCGAGACAAATAACGCCAAAATCAAATGTAGGGGACGGCGGAACACCTCGGCCACCTGGTGAAAGGTGTTGCTGAGCGCACCTTGGAACGTCATAAAGGCAAACAGGGCGGGAACGATGGGCTTGAGCACGCCGATCTGCCGGGGAAAGAGCACGCCGAGCGTCACGCAAATCGGAACGATGACCTGCATGTGCCCCGCAAGAAACTTGCCCAGTCCAACCCATTGCTTCATATGCTCTTGTGACTCCCTTTGCTCGTGAATCCGTTTTGAATGGATATGCTAGACGCTCGCATGCGTCCGTGCGTCAGAAACGCTCGATTATTTCGAGGGTATTACCGCCCTCGTTTATCGAAACCGCGGCGTGCTGGACGTTGTGCGTCCGCGCTGCACGGTATAATAAATCCGTTCAACAGATCTGCCTGCCGAAGCGGGTATACACAGAGGACTCATCGCTATGAACCGTGAGAGGTATCGCGGCGACCTGCCCCTATCGGGGGTGGGCGCCTATGTCATCGCTTAAGACGACGCATCGCTGGGCAGTCGCTCGGCAAAACCCCGAGCTCGAAAAGGAGCTTTCGGCTGGCCTGGGCATACCCGGGCTGGTGGCGCGCATTATGGTTGCGCACGGCATAACATCCATCGAGGAAGGCCAGCTGTTTTTGACGCCTTCGCTCGATCGCGACTGGGCCGACCCACTCATTATTCCGGGCATGGCGGTCGTTGCCGACCGCGTCGAGCGCGCTATTCGCAACCACGAGCACATCGCGGTCTTTGGCGATTTTGACGTCGACGGCATTACGTCGACTTGTCTGTTGACCGAGGCGCTACGTTCGTTTGGCGCCAACGTCACGCCGTTTATTCCGCATCGCTTTGACGAGGGCTACGGCCTGTCGCGTGCGGCGCTCGACCGCGTCAACGAGCTCGCCCAACCCAACCTGATCGTGACCGTCGATAACGGCATTGCCGCCAAGGAGGAGGTCTCCTATCTGGAGAGCCTGGGGATCGATTTGGTGGTCACGGACCATCACGAGCCGTCCGACCAGGTGCCGCAGGGCGTGCCCCTGACCGACCCCAAGCTCGAGGACGAGGGTCCCTCGCGCGAGCTTGCCGGTGCCGGTGTGGCGCTCAAGCTGGTGCAGGTCCTGGGCGAGCGTTTGGGCAAGCCGTCGTATTGGCGTTCGCTGATCGAGGTCGCGGCGCTGGGCACCGTGTCCGACATGATGCCGCTCACGCCCGAGAATCGCGCACTGGTCGCCGAGGGCATCCAACAGATGCGCGTGACGGCCCGTCCCGGCTATATCGCGCTTGCCGCACTTGCCAAGGCCGACCTTTCTACCATTACGGCCGACGGCCTGTCGTTTTCGCTCATCCCTCGTCTGAATGCTGCCGGCCGCATGGCTGATTCCAAGCTGGCGCTCGACCTGCTGCTTGCCCGCGATCCTATCGAGGCATGTGCACTGGCAGCCGAGCTCGAGGAAATCAACCGTCAGCGCCGCGAGATCGAGGCGGAGCTCACACGCGACGCCATGGCAAAGGTCGAGGAGACCTATGACGGCGGTCGCGCAATCGTCGTGGGTGGCGAGGGCTGGCACGAGGGCGTCAAGGGTATCGTAGCGAGCCGCCTGACCAACCGTTATCACGTGCCGGCGCTGCTCTTCTCGATTGAGGACGGCGTTGCGCGCGGATCGGGTCGCTCGGTGGGCAAGGTCAACCTGTTCGACGCCGTCGAGCGTTGTTCCGACCTGCTGATTCGTCGCGGCGGACATGCCGGTGCGGTGGGTGTGACCATCGAGGCATCCAAGCTCGATGAGTTCCGCCGCCGCCTTTCCGCCGTGCTATCGGAGCTTCCCGCCGAGGACTTTGAAGACACCGACGAGGTCGCCGCCACCGTCGACCTTTCCGAGCTGAATATCGAGACCATCGAGCAGATCTCCCGTCTTGAGCCGTTTGGCCAGGGCAACAAGGTGCCGCTGCTGGCTGCCGAGGGCGTGACGATGTGCGACCGCGCCGTGGTGGGCAAAACCGGCGAGCACATGCGCTTTGTGGCGACCGATGGCGCCGCGAGTGTGCCGGCCATTATGTTCCGCGTGCCGCAAATCGATAAGCTCATCAACTGCGATAGCGCTGTCGACTTGGTGTTCGAGGCCGTTGCCGAGCATTGGCAGGGGCGTGTGAAGCCCAAGCTCATGATCAAGGATGTTCTGGTTCGCGATACCACGCTGCCCAGCGTCGATGATCCGGCATGCGAGCTTCGTCGTGGCGTGCAGCCGGCGGATTCCGGCCTGCGCCTGGAGTCGCGTAAGCGCGAGACGCTCGCCCAGCTTTCCTATACCGAGCTCACGCGCTCGCTTATCCATAGCTTTATCGGATCGAACCAGCCGCACCGCGCGCAGGTTGAGGCGCTCGATGCCTTGGCCGACCACCAGAGCGTCTTGGCCGTTATGGGAACGGGCCGCGGCAAGTCTCTCATCTTCCATGTACATGCTGCGCGCGAGGCTGTCCTTCGCGGACGTGCGAGCATCTTTGTCTATCCGCTGCGCGCGCTTGTTGCCGACCAGGCCTATCACCTCTCGTCGACGATGGCAGCGCTTGGCATTGGCGTTGGCGTGCTGACCGGCGAGACCGTGGAGGCCGCACGCGATGATGTGTTCGCCGGCCTAGCTTCGGGCCGCACCGGTATCGTGCTCACGACGCCCGAGTTCCTATCTATCCACCGTGACCGCTTCGCGCGTTCGGGCCGCATCGGCTTTGTCGTTATCGATGAGGCGCACCACGCCGGCCTTGCCAAGGGCGGCGACCGCAGCGCCTATCTCGACATGCCCGATATCCTCAAAGCCCTGGGCGACCCGGTTGTTATGGCTGCGACGGCCACCGCGACGGCTCCGGTCGTGGCCGAGCTTGCCCGCATGCTGCCGATTACTCGCACGGTGGTCGACGAGACGGTGCGCGAGAACCTGCAGCTCGAGGACGACCGCGACCTTGCGAGCCGCGAGAACCGTTTGGTGTCGATCGTGGCGACGGGGGAGAAGACCGTCATTTACGTCAATTCGCGCGACCAGTCCGTGGCGCTCGCCAAGACGTTGCGCAAGCGTGTGCCCGATTGCGCAACCCATATCGCGTTCTATAACGCGGGGCTTGCGCGCTCCGATCGCCGCCGCGTGGAGGAAGCATTCCGAGACGGAAGCCTCAGCTGCATCGTCTCGACCTCTGCCTTTGGCGAGGGTGTCAATCTGCCCGATATCCGCCATGTCGTGCTGTACCACATGCCGTTTGGCGCCATTGAGTTCAACCAGATGAGCGGGCGTGCCGGTCGTGACGGACAGCCCGCCGTGATCCACCTGCTCTATTCGTCGCGCGACGCCCGCATCAACGAGCGCCTGCTCGACTGCTACGCACCCGAGCGCGACGAACTCGTCACACTCTATCGTGCGTTGCAGACCATGTGGCGCTCCAACCGCGGTAAGACCGGGGATGATTCATTCTGTGCAAGTGATATCGACATCGCGCAGATGTGCCTTGCCATCGATGCTCGCACGCCGGTCGACGAGCGCTCGGTGGAAAGTGGCCTGGGAATCTTCGAAGAGCTTGGTTTCTGTCGCGTTTCGGGGTTTGACGACACCCGTCGCATCGCGATGGCCGAAAACCCCGGCCGTGTGCAATTGAGCAGGTCAATTCGCTATTTGGAGGGCTTGCGCTCGCGCATGGAGTTCTCGGCTTTCCGGAGTTGGGCGCTCGATTCGTGCGCTTCTGATATGCTAGCCAAAGTTAACCGCCCGATCGTACCGCGGGCCTAGGGGAAGGGGACCTCGATGGATGCCGCAGCCCGTACCGCCCATGATTCCACCCTCCAGCCGTTCTCGGAGATGGAGCACTATAAGCATGCCGATGAGCTGCCGCCCGAGATTATGGCGGACAGCTACGACAAACTGGAGCGCCTGTGCCTCAAATATATGAATGAGGACGACTTTTCTAAGGTGGAGCAGGCCTATTGCTTTGCTGCCGAGAAGCACTGCAACCAAAAGCGCCGCTCGGGTGAGATGTACATCAACCATCCCGTCGAGGTGGCCATCATTTTGGCCGATCTCAAGATGGACTGCGATGTAGTGTGCGCCGCGCTGCTGCACGATACCGTCGAGGATACCGAGACCTCGCTTGCCGATGTTTCCGGCCTGTTTGGCGATACGGTGGCCGAGCTCGTCGATGGCGTGACCAAGCTCACCAACATCGAAGTCGACAGTATGGACGAGAAACAGGCGCTCACGCTGCGAAAGATGTTCCTCGCCATGTCCAAGGACATCCGCGTCATCATCGTTAAGCTTGCCGACCGTCTGCACAACATGCGCACCCTTGCAGCCCTGCGTGAGGACCGTCGCCTGTTTAAGGCTCGCGAGACCATGGACGTGTATGCGCCCCTGGCCGACCGTCTGGGCATGAGTTCCATTAAATGGGAGCTCGAGGACCTGTCCTTCTTCTACCTGGAGCCCGATGCCTACCAGCGCATCGCACGCATGGTGGCGGAGTCGCGCGAGGTCCGTGAGCGCTATCTGGCCGAGACCATCAAGACGCTCACCGACGAGCTCAACCGCATTGGCCTGGAAGACTTCCAGATCAACGGCCGTTCCAAGCACTATTGGTCCATCTACCAAAAGATGAAGCGCAAGGGCAAGGAATTCTCCGAGATCTACGACCTGGTGGCACTGCGCGTCATCACGCATTCGGTGCGCGATTGCTACTCCACGCTCGGCGCGGTGCACACGCTGTGGCACCCCATGCCCGGCCGCTTTAAAGACTATATCGCCATGCCCAAGGTCAATAACTACCAGTCGCTCCACACGACGGTCATCGGCCCCACGGCTCGCCCGCTCGAGATTCAGATTCGAACCTATGAGATGCATGAGCAGGCCGAGTACGGCATTGCCGCCCACTGGCTATATAAGAAGTCGGGCGGATCGTCTGCTTCCAAGACCAATGACGCTCAACGTTTGGACGACCAGATCAACTGGCTCAAGCATTCGCTCGATTGGGCGGCTTCCGACGAGATCACCGATGCCAAGGAATACCTGCATTCGCTGAAGGTCGACCTCTTCGATCAGGAGATCTTTGTCTTTACGCCCAAGGGCGAGGTCATGGCGCTTCGTGCCGGCTCCACGCCGCTCGACTTTGCCTACGCCGTTCACACCGAGGTGGGAAACCATTGCGTCGGCGCCAAAATCAACGGTGCGGTGGCTCCGCTCACGCACGAGATTAAGACGGGTGACCGTGTCGAGATTCTGACTAACAAGAGTTCCAAGCCGTCGCGTGATTGGCTCAAGATCGTTAAGACACCTTCCGCCAAGTCAAAGATCCGCCGCTATTTTGCCGCTGCGACCAAGGACGACGACGCTGCTGCTGGTCGCGATATGCTGGCTAAGGACCTGCGTAAGCGTGGCTATGGCATTTCTACGCCGCGTTCGACGCGTGCGCTCAACGCCGTGGCGGAGCAGTTTAACTTCAAGCAGCTCGAGGACTTGTTTGCCGCCGTCGGCGCCGGCAAGGTTGCCCCGCGCGCTGTGGGCAATAAGGTCGAGCAAATCTTGGACCCCAAGCCCGAGGAACAGCTCACCAAGGCCGAGGCTATCGCCGAGGTCGTGAAGCAGCCTGCTCGCGGCTCCAACCGCAAGCCGCAAAAGCGCGGCAAGAGCGCCAGTAACGGCATTATCGTCAAGGGCGAGAGCAACAGCGGCCTACTGGTCCGTCTGGCTCATTGCTGCAACCCCGTGACGGGCGACGACATCGTCGGCTTCATCACGCGCGGTCGTGGCGTTTCGGTGCATCGCGCCAACTGTCCCAACGTCAAGGGTCTTATGGAGCATCCCGAGCGCATGATCGAAGTGGAGTGGGACGGCGCTGCCGACACCCTCTTCCAGGTCGAGATCGTGGTCGAGTGCCTGGACCGCATGGGCCTGCTCAAGGATGTCACCATTGCCATTGGCGATGCGGGCGGCAATATCCTTTCTGCCGCCACGTCGACCAACCGCGAGGGTATTGCAACCCTGCGCTTTATGGTCGAGATCTCGGACGCGAGTGGTCTGGATCCGCTGCTGGCCTCCATCAGCAGCGTTGACTCGGTCTACGACGCGCGCCGCCTGATGCCCGGTGAGGGTGGAGCCCAGCTTAAGCGCCGCGTTTAGTCGCGACGAACGTGTCACATTATCGATATTCGCTACACTCGAGGCATCGTTTGATGCCTCGAGTTCTATAGAGAGGAGAGGGACATGAGTGCTGTGTCCTTGGATTTAACTCCCAAGGGATCGGTCGAGATCGAGACGCTCGTAAACGGTCCCATTCAGACCAATAGCTATGCTGTTATTTCGGACAATGAGTGCGTGATTATCGATCCCGCATGGGAAGGCGAACGCCTGGTGGAGCATATTCGAGCCGAGCATCCCGGCGTACGCGTGTTTGGCGCCGTATGCACTCATGGCCATGCCGATCATGTTGGTGGTGTTGCAGGCGTGCGAACCACCGTTGGCGAGGGCTGCCAGTATGAGCTGTGTGCTAAGGATGTGGCGGTGCCGCATGCGAACATCGAGGAACAGCGAGCTATGTGGGGCATTGAGACGCCTGACCCCGGGGAGCCGACGCACCTGCTCGCCGAGGGAGATGCTATCAAGGTGGGCGATATCTACCTGCAGGTGATCGAGACGCCAGGGCATACGCCGGGCGGGATCGTCTTGTTTGCTGCCACCGAGCAGGGGAACATTGCCTTTGTGGGCGACACCCTGTTTCCGGGTGGGCACGGCCGCACCGATCTTTCTGGAGGAGACGAGGCGGCGATTCTGCGCTCGCTCTCCAAGCTCGCCCGGCTTCTCCCGCCCGATACCGTTTGCCTAACCGGTCATGGCGATTCGACCACCATGGCACGCGAGCTCATGCAGAACCCTTTCATGCAGATTTAGCTTAATAGTCGGCTTTTGAAGCACGAGAAGCGTCCAAGCGTCAAGCTATTTTTCCCCAATGGGTCGATTCCGTAGGGTAAACGGTCAAAAAAAGTCTGTTTGGACGATATTCGTGAACAAACGAACGTTTATGCTCGGGTGCGCCGTGGTAAAATCTCAGGCGTTATCGGAGCAACCTTACAGGAGGTTTCTTTTATGCTCGTCAACGCAGCAGACATGCTCAAGAAGGCCGAGGCCGGCAAGTACGGTCTCGGTGCCTTCAACACCAACAACCTCGAGTGGACCCTGGCTATTCTCCAGGCCGCCGAGGAGGCCAAGTCTCCGCTGATCCTTCAGTGCACCGCTGGTGCCGCTAAGTGGATGGGCGGTTTCAAGGTCTGCGCCGACATGGTCAAGGCTGCCGTCGAGGCCACGGGCGTTACCGTTCCCGTCGCCCTTCACCTCGATCACGGTTCTTACGAGGACTGCTTTAAGTGCATCGAGGCCGGCTTCACGTCCATCATGTATGACGGCTCTCACGAGGAGACCTTCCAGCTTAACCTCGACCGCACCAAGGAGCTCGTTGAGCTTGCCCACTCCAAGGGCATGTCCATCGAGGCCGAGGTCGGCGGCATCGGCGGCACCGAGGACGGCGTGACCTCCAGCGGCGAGCTCGCTGATCCTGCTGAGTGCAAGCAGATCGCTGACCTGGGCGTCGACTTCCTCGCCTGCGGCATCGGCAACATCCACGGCGTGTACCCCGCCGACTGGGCTGGCCTTTCCTTCGAGCGCCTGGGCGAGATCAAGGCCCAGACCGGTGACCTGCCCCTCGTCCTGCACGGTGGCACCGGCATCCCCGAGGATCAGATCAAGAAGGCCATCTCCCTGGGCATCTCCAAGATCAACGTCAACACCGACCTGCAGCTCGTCTTCGCCAAGGGCGTCCGCGAGTACATCGAGGCTGGCAAGGATCAGCAGGGCAAGGGCTTTGACCCCCGCAAGCTCCTCAAGCCTGGTCGCGACAACATCGTTGCCCGCACCAAGGAGCTCATGGAGGAGTTTGGCTCCGTCAACAAGGCGTAAGTAGCGGTTTAACTTCCCGCCGGAGGCCCCGTTTCCCCTACGCTGTTTCCCTCGCGCTCACCTGGCTTCGCCAGAAGTCGCGCGACGGAATCAGCTCCGGGGAAACGGGGCCTCCTTCGTTAACTCGCTACAGGGTTACTGGGCTGAATTAAGATGGCTACTGGCTTTGCCAGAAGTCGCGCCAAGAAAACAGCTCCGGGGGACGGGGCTTCCTTCGTTTAACGCCGCAGGGTTACGAGGCTGAGTCATTTATTTGACTACCGTTCAGCGGTGTTGATGGCTCCCTTGTTGGGGCTTTCTTTTTATCTCGCTACAATGGGCTTCAAGCGTTCTAGTGACTTGGAGTTTTGGTATGGCTGTTATTAATGTACTGCCTTCGGATGGGAAGGTTATTGACGAGGGTCCTGTTGGTTGCTCTGTTGATGTTTGCTGTGATGACTTTCGTCATCTCGATGTTGGACTGCCGCCCGAGATTCTTCGTCTTAAGGATGCCGGGTATTTGACGCAGGCTGTTGCTGCCTGCGATCGCCTTTTGGAGCAGAACCCCGAGCCTTCGCTGGCTGCTTGTGTTCGTGCCGAGCGGTATCGCATGCTCGAGACGCCGCTTCATTTTTCGGTGTCGCGCGACCAAGCTATTGCGATGATTCGCGAGGAGTGGCCAGAGTTTACCGAAGAGCAGTTTGATGACCTGATTAATCGTAAGCGTATTGACTGGCGCTTTATCGATGGCGAACTGTTCGTTCTCGACAACTTCCTCGATTCGCTTCGCGTATATCCCAAAGAGGTTCCCGGCATGCGGCCCGATTCTACGGACGGAATAGCACTGCGCAACGAGATGCTCAAGGAGATGGAGTCACAAAACGGATTGGCTCGCGTCATTACGCTTAAAGCGTCCGTGTCTGTCCCCGGCGCTCTAGATGGAGAGACTGTTCGCGCGTGGCTACCCGTTGCCGCCGCCTGTCGTCAACAGTCTCATATCGAGGTTCTCGATATGACGCCGGAGGGTGCTGTTGCCCCCGTGAATGCTTCGGCGCGTACCGCCTCGTGGTCTTCTTCGAGTGAGCACTTTTTTTCGGTGACCTATCGTTATCACATCGATGCTGCTTATTGTGATGTCTACGGTGGCACACTTCCGGTTCACCCGCGTATGGACGCGCCTCTGCCCGAGGATATTTCCGAGGACCGTCCGCACATTGCATTCACGCCGTATCTACAGCAGCTGACAGCCCGTGTCATTGACGGGCTCGAGGATCCGCTCGATCGCGCCCGTGCTATCTATGATTACCTGACGCAGCATATCGACTATCGCTATCAGCCGCCGTACTTGCTTTTGGGATCTATTGCCGATGACTGCGCGCATTCGCTCCGCGGCGATTGCGGCGTTATGGCGCTCACGTTTATCACCATGTGCCGTATCGCGGGCGTGCCTGCCCGTTGGCAGAGCGGCCTGTATGTTGCGCCCGATTCGGTGGGGTCGCACGACTGGGCAGAGTTCTATACGCCGCAGTCCGGTTGGCTCAACGCCGACGTGTCATTTGGATCTTCTGCTCGCAGGATGGGGGAGGAGTGGCGCCGCCGTCACTACTTTGGCAATCTCGACCCGTGGCGTATGGTGGCCAACAATCGATTCCAGGCTGAATTTGTGCCTGCTTTCGATGGCATGCGCGAGGATCCCTATGACAACCAGATGGGCGAAGCCTCGGTTAACGGACGCGGGTGCCGCCGGCGCGAGATGCTCCGTTCGGTCGAACTCATCGAAATGCTTGAAGTTCCATTTTCGGACTAATCAACAGAAAGCTGTGATAAACTAACTCACGCATTACGTGCCCGAGTGGCGGAATTGGCAGACGCAGTGGACTCAAAATCCACCGTTGGCAACAACGTGCGAGTTCGAGTCTCGCCTCGGGCACCATACATGCAAGCGAGTGTTCAAGGGGGCTGCAGCCCCTTTTTCGTGCCGAACTCGCGTGAGCGCGCGGAGCGTTAGGCAAACAGGCCTGTGGCCTGTTTGAAGCGGAGCGCGGCGAGGGCGCCACGCGCCCGAAGCCCGGGGCTTCGCGAAGCGAAGGCCCTTCGAGTCTCGCCTCGAGTGCCATACATGCAAGCGAGCGTTCAAGGGGGTCGAGGCCCCTTTTTCGTGTACGTAATGTGATAACGCGCTGTACGTGTTAATATTCGCAAGGCGTTGTTCCCGCAATGCCCTAAAGAGGAACCCGAGGGTTCCCACCTTTTGGCGCCAATGAGCAGCTGACTGGTCATACAACTTAGATTACCTTCCTCAAATCGAGGAAGTCTATGTGTACGACCTGGTTGCTGAGAAGCGCCGGGTTATTTTTTTATGAATGGAGGTAGGGAAAATAGCTAAGTCTGATGACACCCGCATCAACGACGAGATCACTGCATCTTCGTGCCGTTTGATTGGCGTCGATGGCTCTCAGCTCGGCCTGTTCGCCATCCGCGATGCCCAGCGCGTCGCCGACGATCAGGGTCTCGACCTGGTCGAGATCGCTCCCAACGCGGAGCCGCCGGTCTGCAAGGTCATGGACTACGGTAAGTTCAAGTACCAGCAGGCCATGAAGGCCAAGGCTGCTCGTAAGAACCAGTCCAAGGTCGAGGTCAAGGAAATGAAGTTCCGACCCAAGATCGACGTTGGCGACTACGAGACCAAGAAGGGCCACGTTCTGCGTTTCCTCAAGAAGGGCGCACGCGTTAAGATCACCATCATGTTCCGCGGCCGTGAGATGGCTCACCCGGAGCAGGGCCTTAACGTTCTCGAGCGTCTCGCCGAGGATCTCAAGCCTTACGCTACGGTCGAGTCCAAGCCTAAGATGGAAGGCCGTAACATGCTTATGCTGCTCGCCCCGATTAAGGGCGCCTTCGATGAGGATAAAGCGGCAAGCGATATCAAGTAACTAGTGTTCTGTAACCGATTAAGGAGTATTTCATGCCTAAGATGAAGTCCCACAGCGGCACCAAGAAGCGTTTCCGCAAGACTGGTACCGGCAAGCTTATGCGCGCCAAGGCTTTCAAGAGCCACATCCTGAGCAAGAAGTCCACCAAGCGTAAGCGTGGCTTCCGTCAGGAGACCGAGATCGCCGCTGCCGACCGCAAGGTCATCAAGTCGCGTCTCGCCTAAGTTCGCGTTCCCGTTTTTCGTTTTACCGTCTAGGAGTTGATAGAACATGGCACGTATTAAGCGCGCTGTTGCCGCCAAGAAGAAGCGCCGTACCGTTATGCACCGTGCGAAGGGTTACTACGGTGCCGCTTCGCGTACTTACAAGCATGCTAAAGAGCAGGTCCAGCACTCCCTGCAGTATCAGTATCGTGATCGCCGCAACAAGAAGCGCGAGATTCGTTCTCTCTGGATTACTCGTATCAACGCTGCTGCTCGTCTGAACGACATCTCTTACTCTCAGTTCATGCACGGCCTGAAGGTTGCCGGCATCGAGCTCGACCGCAAGGTCCTGGCTCAGATGGCTTACGAGGACATCGAGTCCTTCAACGAGCTGGCCACCATCGCCAAGAAGGCTCTCGAGGCCTAATAGATTCTCTTGAATCGCTAGGGGAGTGTCGCGTTGTGCGCGGCGCTCCCTCTTTTTATCTGAAGCGCGGTTTACATTGCTAAAAGCGCGGGTAGATAAACACTTATAGGTGACCGATCTCTATATATTCCTGAACCAAAGGGTCATCATCTGATACGTGTGGAAGATCCGCACCAGTCTTTCTATTACCTATAGAAAGCAATATGTTGTGTAGGACTTGTGAAGAGTGGAATTGACGTCCCACAGGGCTTCGCGGTCTGGCAATATATCTCCTTGCCGCGCGGCCCGGTGGAACCGGATCAGCCGCTAGGCGTGCACCTTGAGAACCGGATACTGCGAGGATGGACACATTCAGCTGTCTCTTATACACATCTCCGAGCCCACGAGAC
>UQTR01000007.1 GCA_900544065.1 uncultured Collinsella sp. | reverse complement strand
CGGCAGCGTCAGATGTGTATAAGAGACAGCCTTGAGCGTGGGCAGGTCGCGAGCACGCCATTTGGCGGTGGAGTTGAGGCAAATGGAGAGCAGCGCGTGGTCGATAAACGGGTTGTCGAAGCGGTTCTCGACGGCGGCAGCAAAGGCCTTGCAGTCCTCGACGTCCAGGTCGGCGGCAAGCGTCGGGATGACCTCGTCGTAGAGCATGGTGTTCATGAAGCCGCGAACAGTCTCGTCATGCATGCAGTCGCGCACGATATCAAAGCCGGCAACCCAAGAGCCCGGAACAAAGGCGGTATGGGCACCGTTGAGGATGCGGACTTTGCGCTTCTTGTACGGCGTGACATCGGGGGTAACAAAGACGCCCGGCAGGCCGGCCTTTACGAAGGGAAGCTTCTCGGCAAGCGACTCGTCGCCCTGGATACCCCACATCTGGAAGGGCTCGCGCACGGCCAGGAAGGGATCCTCGTAGCCCAGGCGCTCGGCCACGGCAGCGGCCTCCTTGGGGTCCCGGATGCGGCCGGGGACGATAGTGTCGACGAGCGTGGTGCAGACGGTGCAGTCGTTGGCCATCCACTGCGCAAACTCGTCCTCCCAGCCCCAGTCGCTCACGTACTGGTTCATGATGCGCAGCAGCTCCTCACCGTTGTGATCGATGAGCTCGCAGGCGAGCACGATGACGCCCGGCTTGCCGGCGGCCCAGCGGGCGTGAAGGACCTGGGCAAGCTTGGCAGGGAAGCTCGCGGGCGGCATGTCGTCGGCCTTGCAGGACGGGTCGTAGGCGATACCGGCCTCGGTGGTGTTGGAGACGATGATCTCCAGGCTGTCGGAGACGGCGACCTCCATCATGGCGCGATAGTCGTCCTCGCGATACGGGTTGAGGCAGCGGCTGCAGGCGCTGATCACGCGGGACTCGTCAACCGTATTGCCGTTCTCCTTGCCGCGCACCAGCACGGTGTACAGGTCGTCCTGAGCATTGATGCCATCGGCAAAGCCAAAGGCGCCGCTGATGGGCTGCACCATGACAACCTTGCCGTTCCAGCCGGTGGCCTCGTTGCCCATGTCAAAGAAACGGTCGACGAAGGCGCGCAGGAAATTGCCCTCGCCAAACTGTAGAACCTTCTCGGGAGCGTCCTTGGGCAGCAGATAGCCCTTGTAGCCGATCTTCTCGAGCGTCTCGTAGCTGATGTTCTCCATCTATGTTTCTCCTTAGGCGTTTGTTAGCGTGCAAGCTTGCCGGGGCGCCGCGTGTGGCGACGGCGCCCCGGGGTTCAATATGATTCGGTGCGGACTTAAGCCTCGACGGTGTCCAGGTCAAAACCGAAGTAGCGGACGGAGTTGTTGTAGCTGATGTCGCGCACGATGGTGCCCAGCAGCTCCATGTCGGCCGGGTACTTGCCCTGCTCGACCCACTCGCCAATCACGCTGCACAGCACGCGGCGGAAGTACTCGTGGCGCGGGTAGGACAGGAAAGAACGGGAGTCGGTGAGCATGCCGACAAAGTTGCCCAGAACGCCCTCGTTGGCAAGGGCCGTGAGCTGCTCGCGCATGCCGACCTCGTTGTCGTTGAACCACCAGGCGGAACCGTTCTGGATCTTACCGGCGGTCGGGGCCTCCTGGAAGCAGCCCATGACGGTGTCGATCATCGTGTTATCGATGGGATTCAGGCTGTACAGGATGGTCTTGGGCAGGCCGCAGGTCTCCTGGATGGAGTTGAGGAAATCGGCGAGCTGGTCGGACGGCGTGTAGTTGGAGATGCAGTCGTAGCCGGTATCGGGGCCGAGCTTGGCGAACATGGCGCGGTTGTTGTCGCGCTTGCAGCCAAAGTGCAGCTGCATGGCCCAGCCCAGACGGACATACTCGCCGGCGACAAACTGCATAAAGGCGGTCTTGTACTTGAGGACCTCTTCCTCGGTGAGCGGCTCGGCGGCCAGGCCCTTGGCAAAGATGGCCTCGATCTCGTCGGCAGAAGCCGGGACATACATAACGTAGTCGAGCGCGTGGTCGGAAGCGCGGCAGCCCAGCTCGTGGGCGACGTCGTAGCGCTTGGAGATGGCGGCCTTCATGCCCTCGAAGTCGTTGACCTCAACGCCGGCGACCTCGGAGAGATGCTTGCAGTAGTCGGCGAACTCCTGACCGCGCTCGATGCGCAGGGCAGCATCGGGACGCATGGCCGGGACGATCTGGACGTCAAAGCTCTCGTCGGCGGCAATCTTCTTGTGCCACTCAAAGCTGTCGGCGGGGTCGTCGGTGGTGCAGATCATGCGGACGTTGGACTGCTTGATCAGGTTGCGGCAGGTGAAGCTGGCCTCGGCGAGCTTAGCGTTGGCGAGGTCCCAGACCTCCTGGGCGGTATTGCCGTTAAGGACGCCCTCGTAGCCAAAGAAGCGCTTGAGCTCCAGGTGGCTCCACTCAAAGACAGGGTTGCCCACGCAACGACCCAGGGTCTCGGCCCACTTCTGGAACTTCTCACGAGCAGGGGCATCGCCGGTGATGAAGCGCTCGTCGACGCCGTTGGCGCGCATCAGGCGCCACTTGTAATGGTCGCCGCCCAGCCAGACCTCGGTGATGTTCTCGAAGCGCTTGTCGTCCCAGATCTCCTTGGGAGAGATATGGCAGTGGTAGTCGACGATGGGCATGCCCTCGGCAAAGTTGTGGAACAGATCCTCGCCGGTCTTAGTGCTCAGCAGGAAATCCTGATCGTCCATGAAGTTTTTCATCAAACAACCCCTCTGTTGGCGGAGCGGGTGCACCGTGCGCCCGTTATCCTCTAGGTGAACGTTCACTATAGTAGTGCAAAACGGCGTGTTAGGTGAACGTTCACCTAACCACCATGGGGTGAACGGTAGGTTTTGCCCGTTCAACGGTTGCCGGAGCTGTGACTTGCATGTATTGCGGACCGGTTGGCGTCCCCGAACACCGAACTTGAGCGCTTTTGCTCAGGTGGGTCATGTTCCGACGTGCATTTTTGGGAGTATTCAGCATCGAAGCGCGCCGCGCGCCGTCCTCGGCGCCCCGTTTGGTGCGCATATTGCGTCCGATCGGCATAAAAAGTGCCGCCGACGGCGAAATACGCCACCGGCGGCACTTAAAACAGTCGTTCTGCGCCTCATTCAGGGCATGCCAATGCTGAATACTCCCAAAAATGCACGTCGCAAGAGGGGGTACCTGCCCGATCGACTAAATTCCCGCAAGTTCGCAGTAGCGATCGACATTGCTGGCAAATACCATCTCGACGGCGCCCTTCTGGACGGGCACCGTCGGGGTCCTTCCCCACAGCAGATAATCGCCCAGCGTCTTAGCGCCGCGATACGCCAGGCTCGTCGGGTCCTTATAGACAATATTGGTAAAGATACCGCGGCGCAAGGCCAGGGCGCTTTCGGGAAACAGGTCGTTGCCGATTACCATGACCTTGCCGGCCTTGCCGCTCGAGACAAGCGCATCGGCAACCACTTCGGAACCAACGGCAAAAACGCTACAAATGAGCTCAGGGGCGTCCGGCGCACTCAAGCGCTTTTCGAGCTCATGCTTGAGCTGTTTGACTTGCGCATGGGCACCGGCAAGGTCCTCGACCTGCCATGGAATATCTCGTTCGCGCAGGTAATTGTGGAAGGCACGGGCGGTTAGATAGTGTGAATCGGTATAGGGGTCGCCCGCTAGCAGGAGCACGCGGGCATCGACACCAGCGGCGTGAACCAAGTTGACCGCCTGCTCGGCCATCAGGCTGCCCGCCGTTGAATAATCAGCCAGACTGGCGCCCAGACGGTCGAGGTGCGGACGGTCGCCGTCGACGAGCTCGATCGTCACGCCCGCCTCGGCAATCTGCCCCAAAAGCTCAGTTGCACGATCGTCGCCCGGCGCATAGGCGAGCAAGCCATCGATCTTCTCGCCCACCTGCAAACGCTCGTCGATTTGCTCGAGCGCATCAGCGTAGCCACCCACGCCAAATTCAACACGCTCAACCGTAATGCCCCGGTCGATGACCTCCTGCTCAAAGCGGTTGCAGCCTTCCCACAGGTAACGGAAAAAGTACGCTCCCTCGCGCGATGCGCGGGGCAGGCAAAACACCAGGTTGATATCCTTGCGGCGCAGGCTCGAGGCACTCGTATTGCGATGGTAACCCATGGCCTCGGCCTTAGCATTCACCTTGGAGCGCACGGATTCGCTCACGCCGGCCTTACCCGTCAGGGCCTTGTGCACGGTATTGATGGAAACGCCAAGCTCGGCGGCTATGTCCTTCATGGTTACGCGAGCGCTCATGGGATTACTCCGTTATAGATAAGTTGCCAATTTACAGTTCAGTTAACGATACCCCAAAAATACTCTTCAACTCGCCGCGCTCGCGCCCAAATGCGCAAAGCGCCCCGCGAACGGATGCTCGCGAGGCGCTTGGATGTCTAGACCTTATTTGATACCGCGGCCCAGGTCTTCGGCGATTTTGTCCACGCCCTTAAGTGCGGCGCACGTCTTTTTGTTGGAGCAATGCCCCGTGCAAACGCCACCCTGAGCGCAGTCGGCGCAGGTGCCCTTGCGGTAAATGCGCACGCATACCGCAACAAACGCAATACCGATAACAGCCAGTACAACAATATCGATAGGTGCCATAGCAAGCCTCCTCTAGTTAACCACCACTTACTTTACTCCATTCTCCACCTACCAAAAAGGGGCAGGTTTATTATGGTCGGTTTTATCTGCGGAAACGCCACATCTCCCCCACCAAAAAGCCCGAGTGTCGCTGGGACACCCGGGCTCGTGGAAAGGGGTTAATCCTTATTCGGACTTAAGCGGAAACTGCGGTGGAAGCAGTGTTGGTCTCGTCCTCGTCCGTCCAAGCAAACTTAGGCATGGGACGGAAAATCTGGAAGAGCATCGCAACCAGCAGCACAATGGCCACAACCGTCCAGATACCAAACTGCCCCAGAACAAGCAGGTTGTAGAACTGGTTGATGAACAGGGCGATCACCCAAGCGAAGGCGCACTCGTAGCCGATGGCAATCGCGGTCCACTTGCCGGAATCCATCTGGTTGCGGATGGTGCCAATGGCGGCAAAGCACGGAGCGCACAGCAGGTTGAAGGCGCCGAAGGCCACGCAAGCGCCCATAGTCGGGAACATGCCGGCGAACGCGGTCCACAGGCTCGGGTCGGTCTCGCCCGCGTCGGCGACGGACAGCAGCGAGCCGGCGGTGGCGACGACGTTCTCCTTGGCGACAAGGCCAGAGACGGTCAGCGCGGTTGCCTGCCAGGTGCTAAAGCCGAGCGGGGCGAAGATCCAGGCAACCAGGTTGCCCAGCATGGCGAGCACAGAGTAGTCCGTGAACTCCTCGGGGATGCCGTCCATCGCAGGCAGGAAGCCAAAGGAACCGTTATAGCTACCAAAGTTGGAGAGGAACCAAACGACGACGGTGGACGCGAAGATGATCGTGCCGGCCTTCTTGATAAAGGCCCAGCAGCGCTCCCACACGTGCAGTGCCCAAGAGCGGATCGCCGGGAAGTGGTAGGCGGGAAGCTCCATAACGAACGGCGTCGGGCGGCCGGCGAAGAGTTTGGTCTTCTTGAGCATGAGGCCCGAGGCGATGACGGCAAAGACGCCCAGGAAGTAGAAGAGCGGGCTGATCCACGCGGCGGTGGTGGAAGAATCGCCGATGATGGAACCCATGAGCAGGGCAATAATCGGCAGCTTGGCGCCACAGGGAATGAACGTGGTGGTCATGACCGTCATGCGGCGGTCCTTCTCGTTCTCGATGGTCTTGGTGGCCATGACGCCGGGGACGCCGCAGCCCGAGGACACGAGCATGGGGATGAAGGACTTACCGGACAGGCCAAAGCGGCGGAACACGCGGTCCATGATAAAGGCGACGCGGGCCATGTAGCCGCAGTCCTCCAGGAAGGACAGCATCACAAAGAGCAGGAACATCTGCGGGACGAAGCCCATGATGGCGCCAATACCGCCGACGATGCCGTCGCAGACCAGCGAATCGACCAGGCCACCGTCCTCGGTGCCACCCGCCACAAGTGCGTCGTGGACCATGGTAGTGATACCCGGGACATAGGGGCCGTACTGTGCCGGGTCGACCGAGTCGGCATCGTCGCCCGCGGCCTCGACGGCCGCGTCGTAGGCGTCGCGGCCCTGACCGAGCACATACCAGCCGTCGGTACCGAAGAGCTGGTCGTTGGTGAAGTCGGTCACCGTGCCGCCGAGGGTAGAAACGGCGATGTAGTACACGCAGAACATGATCACGACGAAGATCGGCAGACCGAGGATGCGGTTGGTAACCACGCGGTCGATCTTCTCGGAGGTGCTCATCTTGGCCGGGGCCTTGGTGAGGCACTCGTCGATGATGTGCGCGATGACGCCATAGCGCTCACCGGTGATGATGGACTCGGCATCGTCGTCGCAGTCCTGCTCGCACTGGGCGACCAGCTCCTCCACGCGAGCGGCCTTCTCCTTGGTGAGGTTGATGAGTTTGCAGGCGTCTGCATCACGCTCGAACAGCTTGACGGCGTAATAGCGGCGCTTGTTGGCGGGAACGCTTGCCGGCAGGTTGTTCTCGATGTGGTCCAGAACGTCCTCGATGGAGGAATCGAACTTGTGCTCCGGCACCTGGCCCTTGGAAGCAGCAGACTTCTTGACCTGCTCGAAGAGCTCCTTGATGCCCTTGTTCTTAAGAGCGGAGATCATCATAACCGGGCAGCCGAGCTTCTTGGAAAGCTTGTCGGTGTCGATCTTGTCGCCATTCTTCTCGACCAGATCGGCCATGTTGAGGGCAACGACCACAGGCAGGCCGGTCTCGATGACCTGAAGCGCCAGGTACAGATTGCGCTCCAGGTTGGTGGCATCGACCACCTGAACGACAACATCGGGCTCGCCGCTCATGAGGTAATCGCGCGAGCATTGCTCCTCGGGGCTGTAGGGGGAAAGCGAGTAGATGCCAGGGAGGTCCGTGATGGTAACGTTCTTGTCGCTTAGGAGCTTGGCTTCCTTTTTCTCAACCGTGACGCCGGGCCAGTTGCCAACGTAGCCGTTGGCGCCGGTGATCAGGTTGAAAAGCGTGGTCTTGCCGCAGTTGGGGTTACCCGCCAGCGCGACATGGATCTGAGAATCCGCCATTCAATCCTTCTTCCTTGTGTGCCTGCGCTGCTTTCTCCGCGCAGGCTGGATAATGTGCTTCAAAGATGCTGCATTAAGTTAGAAAAACCTAACTTTATCTGCAGAAATATGCGCCGCGAGTCCTTACTGGACCTCGACGACGGCGGCCTCCTCCTTGCGGATGGAAAGCTCGTAGCCGCGCACGTTGATCTCGACCGGATCACCGAGCGGTGCAACCTTCACGACCTTGAACGAAGTGCCCTTGATGAGCCCCAGGTCCATAAGGTGGCGGCGAAGCGCACCCTCACCGTGAAGCTTGACGATGGTGGAGCTCTCGCCCACCTTAACGTCACCCAACGTCTTCATTTACTTGTCCCCCTTTCAGTGCGTACAGAAATACCGTCGACTAACCGACGGTCATGATGTGCATGGCAACCTTGGAATCGATACCAAAGCGTGCGCCCAGCACGGTGACGATGATATTGGCGCCACTCGAGCTCACCACGTGGATTTCGTTGCCCTCGACAAAGCCGAGGTCCTTGAGGTGGTGCTTCATATCCTCATTGCCCTTTACACGAGACACGCGCACGGTTTCGCCCGCTTTTACCATCGAAAGCGGCATTGCCGGCATCTGCGGTCCGCAAGACATGAGTGGCTCCTAACGTCAGTTCGTCCTCAACATCGACGCGGTAAAAGTTAACCACGCCTATGTTCGCTTTAGTAAACTAACACGTGGTTAACTTTTTGGAAAGGGTCCCCATTCAGATTTCGGAAAAGTTTCCTATACGAAACAAAGGCACCGCAAAGACCGTCTCTTTGCAGTGCCTATTGATACCAATTTATGTGACAGAGGGGACTGCCCCTTTGTCACATTGTTGAGGTCAAAGCGAGAGGTTTCTGATCGACGTGACGCAGGAGGCCTCATCCACGCCCGAAACGCGGAACACGACGTCTTCGCCACATTCGCCGCAGAGTGCCATGAGCCCTATAACGTCGCGGCCATCCGTGTGGCGATCGCCGATACTGACTGACACGTCGCTACGATGCTTGGCAATGATGTCATAGAGCAGCGCAACCGGGCGGGCATGTAATCCCAACGGATCTTTAATCGTCTTTGTAAACTCGACCATGTCCCCTCCCACGACATCGCACATTCGGCCGGCAAACCCAGCCACGTGGTAGTTATTGTACGTTACCGGCGCACCCTCGTCCCATAAAAAACGAGGGAAGGCACGCGTCCTTCCCTCGTTACGGGCAATATGTAGCCGCTTGCCTACATCAGGCGCAGGCTGACGTCCTTGAGCTGGGCGCCGGAAACGGCACTCGGAGCACCCGACATAAGGTCGGAGCCACTGGCCGTCTTGGGGAACGCCATGACGTCGCGGATGGAGTCGGAACCGGTGAGCAGCATGCACACGCGGTCCAGACCCAGAGCGAAACCGCCCATCGGGGGCGCACCAAACTTGAGGGCCTCCATGAGGAAGCCAAACTGAGACTCGGCGCGCTCCTCGGTAAAGCCCAGGAGCTTGAGCATGGACATCTGCATCTCGGCGTTGTGGATACGCATACCGCCGCCGCCGGCCTCAAAGCCGTCCATGACAAAGTCGTAGGTGCACGAACCGGCTGCCAGCGGATCGGCCTCGATCTTGGCGATGTCGGTCTCGGTCGGCAGGGTAAAGGGCTGATGCTCGGCAGCATAGGCCTTGCGATCCTCGTCCCAATGGAACAGCGGGAAGTTGACGACCCACAGGAAGTCGTGACCCTCGCGCTTGATCTCGAGCGCATTGGCCATGTGGGAACGCATGCCGCCCAGGATCTCGTCGGAGAGCAGGCGCGGGCCGGCGGCGAACATCACAAGGTCGCCGGGCTCGACGTCCATGCGCTCGCGCAGAGCCGCCATCTCCTCGTCCGAGAAGAACTTGACGATGGGGCTGTTGATGGAGCCGTCCTCACGGAAGGCGATCCAAGCCAGGCCCTTGGCGCCAAACGTGGAGGCCACGCCGGCAAGCTTATCGATCTTGGCACGTGCCCAGGCGCCGGCGCCCTTGGCGTTGATGGCCTTGACGACAGAGCCCTCCTCGTTTGCGGCAGTCGCAAAGACCTTGAACTTGGAGTTGGCAAAGATGTCGGTCAGGTCGACCAGGTGCATGCCATAGCGGGTATCGGGCTTATCGGAGCCATAGGTGTCCATGGCATCCCAGTAGTTCATGCGACGCAGCGGCGTGGGCATCTCGACACCCATGCGGCCGAAAGCATCGGCAAGAACCTCCTCGAGCGCGCTCATGACATCGTTCTGGTCCACGAAGGACATCTCGATATCGACCTGGGTGAACTCGGGCTGACGGTCGGCACGCAGGTCCTCGTCGCGGAAGCACTTGGCAACCTGGTAGTAGCGCTCGACGCCACCGACCATGAGCAGCTGCTTCAGGAGCTGCGGGGACTGCGGCAGGGCGTAGAAGTTACCCGGCTGAATACGGCTGGGAACGATGAAGTCGCGAGCGCCCTCGGGCGTGGACTTGAACAGGGAGGGCGTCTCGACCTCCATGAACTCACGGTTGTGCAGCGCCTCGCGAATGGCAAAGGTAAAGTCGGAGCGCAGCTTGAGGTTGGCCATCATCTCGGGACGACGGAGGTCCAGATAGCGATAGCGCAGGCGGGTGTCCTCGCTCGTCTCGATGCCGTCCTCGATCTGGAACGGCGGGGTGACGGACGTGTTGAGCACCTCGGCGTGGTCGGTCAGGACCTCGATCTCGCCGGTCGCGAGCTTGGTGTTGGTGGTCTCCTCGCCACGGGCGCGCACGACGCCGTGGATCTTGATGGGCCACTCGGGACGCATGGTCTCGGCGATCTTAAAGGCATCGCCGTCGGAGTGCTCGGGGTCGAAGGTGAGCTGCGTGATGCCCTCGCGATCGCGAAGGTCGCAGAAAATAAGGCCGCCGTGATCGCGGCGACGGCTCACCCAACCGGTGAGGGTGACCTCTTCGCCCACGTTCTCGCGGCGAAGCTCGCCGCAGGTACGGGTGTGCATGGAATGCTCGTCGATGGGACGGGTCTGGCTCATACCAGTGATCCTCCTTTATGGATCTGTGCCGCCCCGTGTCGTTCCGGGCGGCGTCGTACAGATTTGCCCAGCCTGCGTAAACCGCGCAGCCAGACATGGCGTTCTATCTTATCGCACCTGTGTCGATGTGCCGCGGAAAAGTGGCTCCTGCCCAAAGACTTGACGGAGACGAAACAATTGATGCGTCGCGGCACCCGTCTGCACGCGTCACGTGCGACAATATGCCCCAATAAAACAGCACTTGGAAAGGCCCGTCATGACTGCACGGCTCATTGTTATGGATATCGACTCCACGCTCATCAACCAGGAGGTCATCGACCTGTTGGGCGAGGAGGCCGGCGTAGGCGAGCAAGTGGCGAAGATCACTGAGCGCGCCATGCGCGGCGAACTGGACTTTAAGCAGGCGCTCGAGGAGCGCGTGGGGCTGCTTGCCGGCTTGGACGAGAGTGTGTTCGAGCGCACCTTTGAGCGCGTGACGTTTACCCCCGGCGCGCTGGAGCTTGTGCGCTCGGCGCACAGCAAGGGCTGGAAGGTCGGCGTGGTAAGCGGCGGCTTTCACGAGGTCGCCGATAAGATCGTGGCCGCCGCGGGCATCGACTTTTGCCTCGCTAACCGCCTGGAGGTCGTGGGCGGCCAGCTCACCGGTAAGCTGGCGGCAGACATCGTGACCAAAGAGTCCAAGCTCATCCAGCTGCTGGACTGGGCGGTTGAGTGCGGTGTCGATATGGCTCATACCGTCGCGATCGGCGACGGCGCCAACGACATCCCCATGATTCAGGCCGCGGGCACGGGCATCGCGTTTTGCGCCAAGCCCAAGACGCGCGAAGCCGCCCCGTTTGCCATCGACGAGCGCAACCTGATGCTCGCCATGGACATCATCCTGCGCGACTAGCCGATCCGTCTAACAATTGAATTAGTCTGTCCTATAGTTTCCGAACAATTTTGTCTTAGTGTTCGGAAACATACCCTTTGAGTGCTAGACTTTGCGCCGTCGAAGGGAACATATATGGATAAGCGAGATCTTGAGCAGTTGCTGAGCGATGTTGCCGGCGGAGCAGTCGCCCCGGCAGTCGCCCTCACGCGCATCCAGACGGCGCCAACCGCCGATCTGGGTTTTGCGCAGCTCGATCTTTCGCGCGGGGTGCGCCAGGGAGCCGGCGAGGTTGTCTACGGTGCCGGTAAAACCGCCGAGCAGATTGCCGCCATTATCAAAGCATTACTCGATGCCGGTCAGGAGCGCATCCTGGTCACGCGCCTGGACAGCGAAAAAGCCGCGCGCACCGCTGGGCTCCTCGACAACGGCATCGACCTGGGATATGTCCCGGACGCACAGCTCGCCCTCGTGGGAGGCAAGCCCTCCCCTACCGGCAACGGACGCATCGTCGTCGCCTGCGCCGGCACGAGCGACCTGCCCGTCGCCGAGGAAGCCGCATTGACGGCCGAGTTCTATGGCAACGAGGTCGACCGCCTCTACGACGTGGGTGTCGCCGGCCTGCACCGTCTGCTCGCGCATGCCGAGGAGCTTGCCCAGGCACAGGTGGTCATCGCCATTGCCGGCATGGAGGGCGCACTGGCGAGCGTTGTCGGCGGCCTGGTGAGCTGTCCGGTCATCGCCGTTCCCACCAGCGTGGGTTACGGCGCGAGCTTTGGTGGCGTAGCCGCGCTGCTCGCCATGCTCAACTCCTGCGCCAGCGGCGTTTCGGTCGTCAATATCGACAACGGCTTTGGTGCTGCCTACCAGGCAAGTCTTATCAATCATCTGAGCGCAGGCACACCTCGCGCCCGTTAAGGAGCATTCCATGTCCAACCATCAGCATACGCTTATCATCGACGGCACCTCGGGCATCAGCGGCGATATGACCGTCGCGGCCCTGCTCGACCTGGGCGCCAGCGAGGAACACCTGCGCGAACAGCTCGCCACGCTGCCGGTCGACGGCTTTGAGATTGCCGTTACACGCGTAAACAAGCATGGCATCGACGCCTGCGACTTTGACGTTCAGCTGGCAGAGGAGCTCGAGAACCATGATCACGATATGGCCTGGCTCTACGGCAACGAAGCAGCTGCCGAGCACACGCACGAGCATGAGCACCACCATCATGACCATGATGAGCACGAACACGAGCACTGCCACGATCATGACCATGAGGGTCACCATCACGCCCACCACCATCACCACCGTTCTTTGGCGGATGTCACCGCCATCATCGATGGCTCACGGCTAAGCGATGGTGCCAAGCGTCGTGCCCTCGCCATTTTTTCCGCACTCGCCGCTGCCGAGGCCAAGGCTCACGGCAAAACGCCCGACACCGTCCTGTTTCACGAGGTGGGCGCCGTCGACTCCATCGTCGACGTCTGCTCTGTCGCCATCTGCCTCGACGACCTTGGTATTGAGGACATCGTGGTCGAGTCGCTCTCCGAGGGTCACGGCACCATCCACTGTGCCCACGGCCTCATGCCCATTCCCGTCCCCGCTGTCGTCAACCTGTGCCAGGCGGGCAATATCGCCCTCACGCCTGCACCGGTCGCCGGCGAGCTCGTGACGCCGACGGGCGCCGCCATCGTCACCGCGCTGCGCACGTCCGACCAACTGCCCTCACGCTACCGCATCGAAGCCGTCGGCTACGGCGCCGGCAAACGCCCCTACGAAGGTTGCTCCGGTACGCTCCGCTGCCTGCTCGTTCACGCGGACGCATAGCCATGGATACCCGCAAGGCCAAAAGCCGCGCCGCGATCGTCTCGGCGTTCTCCGCGCTTCTGCGCGAAGAGGACTATGGCAAGATCACCGTCGGCGACATCATCGCTCGCGCCCATGTGGGTCGGGCCACGTTCTATGGCCTCTTCAAAAGCAAAGATGACCTACTCGCTGAGCTCGTGAGCGATATCTGCACCCACGCCCTCGACGATGATGGCACACCGCTCGACGACCCACTCGTGCAGGTCGAGCATATCCTCAACAACCTTTGGGAGCGCCGCCAGGGCGTTCGAGCCCTCGTAGCCGGCGCCGGCTCACGCGTCTTCGCCGACAGCCTCCGCAAGACCATCATGTCGCGCGCAGCCGAAACGGTCCCCGTCGACCCCGCAGGCCCCGCCGGCACCATGGACCGCAGCTTTTTACTACACCACATAGCCTCAAGCTTCGTAGGAATGGTCCAATGGTGGGCCTGGCACAACTTCCAAGCAGAAAAAGCCGACGTAGCCAAAGACTACCTATCAGCCATAAAACCCCTCTTCACCTAAGTAAGTAGCTCATCCCAAAACATCGCCCCAACCCAGGGCCCCACGCATCCCAAAGTGTCAGCAGCTACCCAACGCCCCTACCAGCAACAAGCCCCTCCCATCTAAATTCAGATATATATGTTGAGTTGCTTGTTCGAACACAGCCAAGAATGCCCAGGGCTCGGTAGGGGTTAACTTTCCAACGCACTCCGCAGGACGCAAAAAGGCTCGCCGCACAAAGTGCGCAGCGAGCCTTTTTGCATGTCCGAGGACGCGTTGGAAAGTTAACCCCTACCGAGCCCGGACCTTATAGAGCCGTCCTTTGACTAGAACATGCCCAAGAAACCGTGCACAAACAGTGCAGCCAGAGCGGCACCGACAAACGGAGCGATGCCAGGAACGAGCAGGCCGTACTTCCAGTTGTTGTCAGCCTTGTTCTTGATCGGCAGCACCTGATAGGCCATGCGAGGACCAAGGTCACGAGCCTGGTTCATGGCGAAGCCGGTGATGCCGCCCATGCCCATGCCAACGGCCCAAACGATCAGGCCGACGCAGATGGCGAGCATCAGAACGTTCTCGCCGGCGCGGCTAGCGGCAGCGAGGATGGCGCTGATGAACACAAAGGTGCAGATAGCCTCGCAGAAGAAGTTACGGGCGTAGTTCGTACCCTCGGTGGTGGGGTTGGTCGAGAAGATGTTGCGCTGGGCAATGGGGTCGACGACGCCATCGGAAGCCTTGAACTCATCGGCATACATCAACCACGCGATCACGGCGCCCGCAAAGCCGCCGAGCATATCGGCAATCATGAAGGGAATGCAGCTGCTCCACGGCACCAGGCCTACGATGCACTGGGCAAGCACCATGGCGGGGTTCATGCACACGGCGCCGCCAAAGATAAACAGAGCGACCGAGATGCCAAAAGACCAGGTGGTGATGGCAAACATGTGGCCGGAGCCCTGATACTTGGTGCCCTTAAGCACGGTATCGCAGTGTACGCCCACGCCAAAGATGATCATGAGGGCCGTTGCGCCGAATTCGCAGAGGAGTTTGGTAAGCATAAAACCTTATCTTTCTTGTCGGTTATAAACGATTCGTTTGGGCCGTGCACTTGTGCTGCGCGACGACAACGCCCAGGCCATCGGGAATGACGGCAACCTTGGCATCGGCACCCTTCATCTCAAAGGCGAGCTTGAGCGCCTCCTCGATAGTGTTGACCGGCGTCATGTGCATATCCTTGAGCATCTGGTGATCGCACAGGTCGGTGACCATAATCACAGGGTGATGCGCCAGGATGCGGGCGAAAATCTGGCTCGTCCACTGGTCGGGCAGGGTCTCGTCCTTAGGACGGTCGATGCAGGCGCGCTCAAACTCCGCCGGATCGTTGTCGGCGATGTTGTGATAGAAGCCTTCGCCACCGTGACCGTCGGCGCAACCGGCGACATCAATAATCACGCCGCCCTCGGGAAGCGTGGCCTCGGCAGCGCACATGCCCTTCACGGCCTGATAGATGTTCTGGTCGAGCGGGTAGCCGCCGTTGGTGGTGATGGCAATCTCGCACTCGACGGGCTCAACGCCGGCAAGGCTCTTCACGAACTCGCAGCCAGCCTCGTGTGCCTTGTGAATGTCACCGGCAAAGGAGCCGATGACCTCGTGCTTGCCGTTGAGCACCACGTTGAGCACAAAGGCAAGGTGAGCCATCTCGGCAGCGGCAAACATGTCCTCGCTCACATGGTTGTGGCACAGGTTGCCGGCACGCGAATGAGAATCGTTCACAAACTGACCGTTGTGGTTGTACATGATGGTCTTGTAGCTAGCGATACCGGGCAGCACGGACTTACGGCTACCAGAGAAACCGGCAAAGAAATGCGGCTCAATGAAGCCCTCGGCAAGCAGCAGATCGCAATCGGCGGCAATCTTGTTGATGATGCACTCGCCAACAGAAGGCAGGGTGCCGATCTTTTTCATCATACTGTCGTCAGTCGCGACGTGCATAACGATTTCCTCGTTGGCAACAATCTCCTCGCCATACTTGTTGACGAGTTCCTCGTGCGTCGACGGACGGTGCATACCCGTAGCAACCAAAATACGCACTCGAGCCTCGGGCGCAGCGGAATGGATGTGATGCAGCAGAATAGGCATCGTCACACACGAGGGAACGGGACGCGTATGATCGGAGCTAATGATGACAATATCCTTCTTGCCAGCACAAAGCTCCTCGAGCGAAGGCGAGCCATAAGGGTTGGCAAGCGACTCCTCCACCAGCTCTTCCTGCGATTTTGTAGTCTTAAACTCGTTTTGATGACCTTCCATCACACCCGCAAAGTTCTTATCCTCGAGCTCCAGATGCAACGTCTTGTGGTCAAACGGCAGTTCACATTCAAACAATGACGAGCGCCCTCTTCCTTTTCAACTGACACACTAGATAAACCGTTGGAAGGATACGCCGCTCACCGAAAAACACCACCGTCCACCGACTCATTAACACAACGTTCATATTTGACCCACAACAAAACAACCGCGATTCCAAACGGGACCGCGGCCGCTACAGTCGTAAGGCGAGAAGCGCCACATGCATCTCAATCCCGATCGATAAGACGCGAGGCGCGAAGCGCCAAACGCGCCGCCGGGACAGACCCCATCCAAAACGCGCAAAGCGCGCCATTATCCCCCAGCAGTAATCCGCCGAAGACCGGACATCGCAGGGCCCGCCATTAGTTTACTTTTAGGCACACTCCGCAGGACGCAAGAAGCCCTCGCCGCACAAAGTGCGCAGCGAGGGCTTCTTGCATGTCCGAGGACGTGCCTAAAAGTAAGCTAATGGCGGGCCCGGACGACTACAGGGCTATCGATTACCCCGTGTTCTGCAATCCTGCCGAGACGCCGGTCACAGTCGAAAGAATCAGGCTCATGTACTCGGCCTTCTTCTCCTCGGCCATCTCGTCCTGGTTCATACGCACCTCGCGAAGGGCGCGGACCTGGGCGATGGACAGGGCGTCGACATAGGGGTTACGTACACGGACGGCGCAGCCGAGCACGCGACGGCGCTGCAGCGGCCACTCGTCACCGACGATGGCAAGGACCCACTTACGCGTGAGCTGCATCTCGGTAAAGACCTTCTCGGACAGATCCTGGCGGTCGCCCAGGTGCAGATACATCTTGGCGATGCGCTGGTCGGTCTTGGCGATCGACATCTCGATGTTGTCGATAAAGGTGCGGAAGAACGGCCACTCCTGGTAGGCAGCCTTGAGCTGGTCAAGATCGCCAAGCTGCTCGCAGGCGGTGCCCAGACCGTACCAAGCGGCCAGGTTAATGCGCGCCTGGCTCCAGCTGAAGATCCACGGGATGGTACGCAGGTCATCGAGCGACTTGGCGCCCAGACCGCGCTTGGCGGGACGCGAGCCGATCGGCAGCAGACCGACCTCGGTCAGCGGCGTCACGGTCGAGAACCACGGTGTAAAGTCCTCGGTGTTCAGCAGGTCCAGATAGCGTTCGTGGCTTGCAGTGTTGAGCTTCTCGGCCATATCCCAGAACTTCTGCGTGGTCTCGGTGTTGGTCTTCTCGACACTCGGGGCCGACTGCAAAAGCGTTGCGGCGGCAACGGACTCAACATGGCGCTGAGCCAGCGTGCGGTTGCCGTAACGGGCAAAGATGACCTCGCCCTGTTCGGTGAGCTTAAAGAAGCAGTTGACCGAACCCTTGGGCTGCGCCAGCACGGCCTTGTTGGCAGGGCCGCCGCCACGGCCCACGGCACCGCCGCGACCGTGCATGAGCACCAGGTCGATATCGTTCTTCTCTGCCCACTTGGCGATGCGCTCCTGCGCGGAATGCAGCGCGAGCATGGCCGTGGTAGGACCGGCGTCCTTGGAGGAGTCGGAATAGCCCAGCATAACCTCCATGCGGCGGTTGGTCTGGGCAAGGCGCTTTTGCACCACGGGCAGCGTAAGCATCTGATCGAGCACGTCGACGCAGCCCTCGAGGTCCTCGAGCTGCTCGAACAGCGGGATCACGTCGAGCTCGGGAACGTCTTCCTCGTGTGCGAAGGACAGGTGGGCCAGCTCAAAGACGTCGGCCACATGCTGGGCACTCTTGGTAAACGAGATGATGTAGCGGTGCGCCATCTTCTTGCCGTAGCGCTTTTGGATGGAACCGATGGCACGGAAGGTGTCAATGACCTCGCGCGTCATGGGCTGCAGGTCACCATGGATACCGTTCTCGTGGATATCCTTGAGGGCGCGGGCGTGCACCACGGAGTGCTGACGGAACTCCATCTCGACCATATGGAAGCCGAAGGACTCGACCTGCCAGATGATGGTCTGGACCGGACCGTAGGCGGCACGGACGGCACCGCAGGCAGCAAGCGAACGCTGGACGACGCGCAGGTCATCCAGGAACTCGTCGGCGCTGTGGTACATGGTGTCGGTGATGCGACGCACGGTGGCGTTCAGGCGGTCGGCCATGACGAGCATGACGGCGCGATGAGGCTCGTGCTCGGAGATCAGCTCGGCGCGGGCCGTGTAACGAGGGCTCATCTCGACCTGATGGTTCCACAGGTTGATGAGCTCGGCAGACGGCTTGCTGTAGGTGGCTTCGAGCGTGAGGTTGCGGCCGATGTGGCGGCACTTGTCCTCGAGCTTGAGCACCATGTGCGTAAAGTACTTGGCGGCGACCTCACGGCTCACCTTGGCGGTGACGTTGGGGTTACCGTCGCGGTCGGAACCGATCCAGCTGCCGGGATGGAAGAACGCCGGGCACAGCGGCGGCACAGTACCGGCCTTGTCGCCCAGCACCCAATCGTCAAAACGACGATAGATAACGGGGATAACGTCGAACAGCGTGTTATCGAAGATGTCGATGATGGTATCGGCTTCCTCGACCGGCGTGGGCTTCTTGAGCGCGATGGGACTCGTACGCACCAGGGCGTCGATCTCCTGCAGCATATGGCGCTCGTTCTCCACCAGGTCGGAGCCGCCCAGACGCGGACGCTCCTCCAGCAGGTTGGAGATACGGCGGATCTTGCCCTCGACGGCCTTACGACGGGCCTCGGTGGGATGTGCGGTAAAGACAGGGTGGAACTCGAGCTTGTCGAGCAGCTCGTTGGCACCCTCGACACCCAGCTCATTCACCAGCTGGTGATAGGCAACGGTAAGCTCGTTGGCAGGATCGACCTCGGTATCGGTCGACGCACCGGCCTCGCGCTCGCGCAGCTGCGCCACACGGTAGTTCTCCTCCGACAGGTTTGCCAGATGGAAAAAGCTCGTAAAGGCGCGAACGATGACCTGCTGCTTATCGAGCGGCAGGCTGTCGATCAAATCGACGACCTCACGAAATGCCACGGCAGTGGGCTCGTCGGCGGTGGGCACGCCCTGCTCGTCGACGGCTTCGTCGGCAGCGCAGGTACCGGGGTTGCCGGCATTGACCACAATCTCGGCTGTCAAAATCTTGTCGAACAGGTCCGCGATCTCGGGATCATACTCGCTAAGCACACGGCGCTCCAGGCGCAAGAACAGCGCCAGATTGTCGCGCAGCTCCTCGGGGATCTCGATCTCGGCGAGACGCTCCCTGGACTCGGCATTCGAGCCGATTCGGTTAACGAGGCGGTTGACCACGGCAGCGACGCGCGCCGCGGCTTCGGGTACAGACTGGTTGCTTAGGTTCTCAGCCACGTTTCCTCCCATTCCTCCTTCTATGCACGTAACATGCGGTATTCATTATAGGCGCTTGAGAAATACTTTCGACACTGATTGCGCTTTACCACACAAAAGTATTTTCTGCATTGCAAAGGTTTTTGCCCTAAATGGTCGTATTTCTCGGTGGGCGGCATACGTAAACGGGGGCATTCCGCATAAAAGCGAAACACCCCCGTAACAATCGCTCTCCATGAGCAGGGCACGTTAGCAGGCCCGAAGCTCAAAAAGATGCGCTACAGGCGCTCGCGAACCGCCTCGACGACGTTGTCCAGATCGGCGAGCACCTCGTCATGGCTCTGCATGTCGCGCACTTTGACCTTGCCGGCGGCAAGCTCGTCGCCACCCAGGACCAAGATGAGCTTGGCGCCTACCTTATCGGCTTGCTTAAACTGGGCCTTGAGCGAACGACCCTGATAGTCGGCCTCGGTCACGATACCTGCGGCGCGAAGCTCCTGCGTAATGGCAAAGACGTTCTGACGCAGCTCCTTGCCGGCGTTGGCGACATAGACGCACGGGGCCTCATCGGCACCCAAATCGCTGCCAAAGGCCTGCAGGGCCAGCAGGGCGCGCTCAAAACCGACAGCAAAGCCGACGCCCGCCGTGGGCTTGCCACCCTCGAGCTCGACCAGGCCATCGTAGCGGCCGCCGCCGCCGATGGAGCCGACGCCGGCGCCAGGGGCCTCGACCTCAAAGACAGTACGGGTGTAGTAGTCCAGGCCGCGCACCAAGGTGGGATCCTCGACATACTCGATACCGGCGGCATCCAGATAGCGCTTGACCTGCTCGTAGTGCTCGCGGCACTCATCGCACAGGTTGTCACCCATCAGCGGAGCCTCGGCCATGATCTCGCGGCAGTGGTCGTTCTTGCAGTCAAAGGCACGCAGCGGGTTGAGCTCGGCGCGCTCGCGGCACTCATCGCACATCTCGTCTGCGTGATCGAGGATAAACTGCTTGACTTGCTCGCGGTAAGCCGGACGGCACTGAGCGTCGCCCATCGAGTTAATGAGCAGACGAAGCTTGGAAAGATCGAAGCCCAGGCGCTTGTAAAACTCCATGAGCATGATGATGCACTCGGCGTCTGCCGCCGGATCGGGAGCGCCGAGCCACTCGATGCCCACCTGGTGGAACTGGCGCAGGCGGCCCTTCTGGGGACGCTCGCCGCGGAACATGGCCTCGGCGTAGTAAGCCTTAAACGGCGTGGAGCCCTGGGGCACCAGATTGTTCTCGACGACGGCGCGCACCACGCCGGCCGTGCCCTCGGGGCGAAGTGCCAGGCGCTGCTTGGGCTTGAGTTTGGTGTCGGTGCCCTCGGTAAAGACGCGCTCCAGGTTGGCACCGCTGAACACGCGGAACATTTCCTTGCGCACGACGTCGGTCGACTGGCCGATACCGTGGACAAACACGTCAACCTGCTCGATCGCGGGCGTCTCGATGGGTTTAAAACCAAACGGCTCGAACACGCCGGCCGCAATCTGCTGCATCTTTTGCCAGGCGCGCATCTCGGCGCCGATAAGGTCGCGGGTTCCCTCCGCCTTCTGTGCCTGCATGGGCAAACACCTTTCTTTTGTATCGCGTCATAGGTAGTGGACATTATACGGCACAAAGCAGCAACGCGGCGGCGCGCCTGACCGAACGAGGGTATGGGGACTCGTTCGGCCAGACGCGCCGCCGCGGACGAAGCGGACAAGCGGCGATGCGCTTTGGCCTACCTACTCCCCCGCCACGCTCGCGCGCAGCTTGGCGGCGATGGGCTCGGATGCCAGCAGGAACACGAGCATGACCACGGAGCACGCCAGGCACACGATCCAGGTGCTCGCAAAGGAGCCCGAGACGGCAAAGAGCACGTAGACCTGCCACAGCTCACCGACAAAGCTCATGCCGGCAAGCACCGCCGAGGTAGCGATAACGGTGAGCGAGCCCAATACGCGGCCACTCACTTTATCGGCAACATGGCCGATAACGAGCGAACCCACGACGCTCACCACGGTGGAGATGGCATTGGAGATGTTGTACTGCGCAAGGGAAATGCCCAGGTCGCTGACGATCAGCGGCTGGAACAGGCTCATGCAGTTGACGAAAATCGTGTAGCACGTGGCCATGATCACGAAGCCGGAGGTCACCACGAGCCAGCCGGGGAAGAACTTACGCTGCTGGGACATACTGCTCCTTATTTAACAAACGAATAGCCGGCGCCGGGCGCCGGTAGTGCCCAAGATTGCCTTGAAAGACAAGGGCATAGGCCTTACGGCCATGCCCGCAGGCTTGAAAGGCAAGGTTGGGTGCTACCGGTGGTCGGCGATATAGCCCAAAGCGACGGCGGTATAAGCCGCAGCACCGAGCGGCAGCTCGGCATCGTTAAAACGTGCCTTGGGATGGTGCTGGGCAAAGTGTTCGTCCGTGTCGGTTACGGCCGCGCCCACGGTAAAGTACGCACTCGGAATCTCGCTCGAGATAAGCGCGAAGTCCTCACTCGCCATGGCATGGAAAAGCGGCAAGAAAGCCGCCTTGGGCAGCACTGCGCCCACGTAGCCAAGCGACACCTGAGTCATATCGCTGTCGAGTACAAGCGGCGGAACATCCGAAAGCGTCTCGATGGTCGCCGACGTACGATATGTTGTGGCAACGCCGTTTACGACCTCCGCGATGCGGGTCTTGAGGTGCTCCATGAGCTCGACGTCAAAGCCGCGCAGCGTGCCTTCGAGCACGCAGGTATCTGGGATGACGTTGGCCGCTTGGCCACCGGCAAACTTACCCACGGTCAGTGCGACCTCCTTGGCCGCCGGCACTTCGCGAGCGATAAGCTCCTGGAGCGCCAGATGCACATGCACGCCGGCCGTGATGGGGTCGATGCAAATCTCGGGGCTCGAGCCATGGCCGCCCTTGCCCTGAAGCGTGATACGAAAACCGTACACGCCCGAGAGCGCCGGGCTGCCGTAGAGCACCAGGCCGAGCGGCGACTGGCTATTGACATGCATGGCAAAGGCGACCTGAGGACGCGGGTTCTGCAGCAGACCGTCGGCGATGGCGGCGCGGGCACCCTCAAAGGTTTCCTCGCCCGGCTGGAACAGCAACTTGACCGTAGCGTTGGCATCAACAAGCTCTGCCTCGCGCGCTTTGAGCATACGAGCCGCACCAAGCAGCGCCGTCGCGTGCATATCGTGACCGCAAGCGTGCATGCAGCCGTTGGTGGATGCAAAGGGCTCGCCGGATTCCTCGGCAACGGGCAGGGCGTCCATGTCGCCACGCAGCATGATGACCGTACCGGCCTGCTCATTCGTGCAGATGCCATTGCCTTGGGCCGCGGCGGCACCGGCGCCGACAAGGCCCACAACGCAGGAACCATCGACGAGCGTAGCAAATGGGATGTCCATCTCGGTCAGGCGCGCTTGGATATACGTAGAGGTCTGCGGGAGGCTATTACCCAGCTCGGGCATCTGATGTAAATCGTGTCGCCACGCAGCGAGCTCGTCTGCAAAAGCCTGAGCTTCTGCAACAAGACCGTCGCCGATAGCGGTCTGCGCCGCCGCGGTGGCCTTGGGCGCTGATTGCGGTTGAAGATCGGACAGTGCTGGTGCCATAGATGCCCTCCAGTAACGTTTTTGCAGCAAGCACTTTGATAGCGTAAAGTGCAAGGTACTACTTTAAGGGCGACGCATAAAAAATGCCGCCCCGGGAGGCGGCGCAACAAATTGTTTACAATTGCGGACGCGGCTTTCGACGCAAAAAATCGAAATGCGTCTCGCTCAAGATAATCGAAAGAAAGATGAGCGCGAAGCCGGCGAGCAGGCGCGAGGTGAGCGCCTCCCCCATCAGCAGCACCGAGAACAGCACACCCGAAGGCGACTCCATCGAAAGGAGCAGCGAGCCCGTCGAGGCTGGGACGTGCGCCAATCCAACGTTTTGGATGAGCAGCGCCACGCACGTGCAGCCCGCCGAGAGAAAGGCCATCACGCCGATAAAGCTCGGCGTCCACACGGACGCAGGAGCTTGGGTCTCGAACAACAACGACGAGATAAGGCTCAAGACGCCATTGCCCACAAACATCCAAAACGTGATGACGTTGATGTCCATCTTGCGGCCGTACTTGGCGGTCACCGACATCTGGATGGCAAAGAAGACCGCGCCGCCCAGCGTAATGGCATCACCGATGTTGAACTCGACGCTATCGAGCGCCACCAGGCCAATGCCCGCCAGACAGAGCAATGCGGCACCCAAGTTGTAACGCGTGAGCTTTTCGCCGCTCAGGAAATAGCTCGCAAAGGGCACGAGGATGCAGTACGTACCCGTCAAAAACGCGTTCTTGCCCGCCGTGGTCTGAGCCAGACCGACTGTCTGCAGGGCGTAGGCGGCCCACATAAGTGCGCCCATGCCAAGTCCGACGATCAGGTTGCGGGCGTTGAGGTGCGCGATGATGCGCTTGTGGAAGATGACAAACATGACCAACGCCGCAGGCAGAAAGCGCACGTAGAGCAGTTCAAACACCGGAATGGTGCCGAGCGCGTCCTTCATAGTGGTAAAGGAGTAGCCCCAGATAATCGCCACCGAAAGCAGCAGAACTTTCCAGAACAGCGGCGAGCGAGCGCCGGCGCCCCGGGGAATACCGCCCGCGCCCAAATCCTCACGGGCCACAGGGCCATCAGGCATGTTTTCGATTTCGTTGGCAGCGTATTGGGCCATGGAACATCCTCGCACTCAATCTGGGCGTGGTGTCCGCACGCGTATGGCTGCGTGCCGCCTCATGGTCAAATAAAAACAGGGCGCACCGGACCCCCGGTACGCCCCGCTACTGTAGCAACAACCAGCGCTGCACCGCAATCCAGCCCGCTAAAGTATCGAGCAGGAAAGCCTCGATGTTCCGGCAACGCCACATTGCCGCGCTAAATCAATTTGGTTGATTCAAGCTTTTCGATAATCCAGTCGTTGGCTTTGATGACCGGACGGCGGAAGACCACGCCCAGCGCCAGCGACGGAATCAGATAACTCGCCAGAATGCCCAGCTCAATCCAGTACTCCATATGGTAGGCACCGGCCATGGCGGCGTGCATGGCGTTGATGCCGTGGGTAAACGGCAGGAACGGATAGATCGCCTGGAACACGGGACCGGTCATCTCGATGGGGAACGTACCGCCCGAACCGCCGACCTGCATGACCAGCAGCACGACGGCAAGCGCCTTGCCGATATCGCCAAACGAAACCGTAAGCGTATAGACGATATTGGAGAACACAAGACTCGCGATCCAGCCCGCCAGCACAAATTGCAGCGGGTTGTCGCACTGGATGCCAAAGAACAGGATGTCGCCCGCGCACACGAGCGTTGCCTGCAGCAGTGCCAGACCGCCAAAGAACAGGTAACGGCCCAGGTAGATCTCGTGCAGGCGCACAGGGATGAGCTCGTTGATGAGCTCATCGTCAACCGACACCTTCATCATGGCCGCCAGCACGATCGAACCGACCCAGAGCGACAGAATCGTGTAGAACGGCGCCATGGCAGAGCCGTAATTGCGAATCGGATAGACCGGCTTACGGTCGAGTGCGACGGGGCCGGAAAGCGACGCGGCCAAACCCTCGGGGTCGTTGCCGATCATCGTCTTGATCGTGGCCAGATCGTCCGACATAAGGGCACCGTCAAGCTCGTCCTTAAACGCGCTGATCTTGTCCGATGCCTCACCCAACTGATCGGAAGCCTTGTTGACCAGCTTTGCGGCTTTGGACAGACCCTTTGCCAGCGAGCCGGACGCATCGGTCAGTCCTGCAACGGCGCTATCCAGATCGCTTGAAATACCATTCAGTGAATCCAGAACCCCCGAGACGGTCTTCTTGAGCTCCTTGGCCTTAACCGAAAACGTGGAATCGTAGTCGGACTTGGCGCCCGAGATACCAGCCTTGGCATCCGCGATTGCCTGATCGACCTCGGCACGCGAGCTGTTGACCTCGGCCATGCTGTCGGAGAGAGACTTCGCGGTCGCCTTCAGGTCCTTCTCATTATTGCGGTACTCAACGGCGATTCTGCCCAGCGACGTCGCAGCGGACTTGAGGCCGTCCTTCAAATTCTCATCCCTCACCTGGTCGGCAAAGCTGCGGAGCTGATCGGCCATCGCATCGATATCCTTGGCGCGCGCATTGAGGGCCGCAGCGGCATCGTTGAGTTGGGACACCGTAAGGTCGACATGCTGGTTCGCGGCATCGAACGCCTTCGCGAGCTCGGCAGACACATTGTCGAACGAACCCGCACTTCCATCGATCGCGGCATCGATGGCATCGTTTGCCGCCTTAAGCGCTTCTTTGGAATCATCGATACCGCTCTTGGCATGCTCCATCAGCTGCTTAGTCGACTCATCGACCGTGCCCGTCTGCTTGAGCATACCGCCCGCCGACGTCAGCGAATCGGACGTGGAACTCAAAATGCCCGCCAGCGACGTTGCGCTGGCCTGAACGTCTTGCAGGTCCTGGACCGAATCGCCCAGCGTCGAGGACAGGTTGGCGATAAAGTTGCTCACTTGGTCGGTGCTCATGTAATCGAGCAGGCTGGACACGGTTTTAAGACCGATGGTCGTGATGGTCTCGGTAAAGGTTTCGTTAACCTGGCTCTGGACGGCGCTCGACCCTTTCTCGGTCACGATCTGTGCGATAGCGTTGGCCTTCTGGTTCTCGTAGAACTCGATATCGGCATGCTTCACATCGGTCGAGAAGAGCGTCATCATATCGGCACTAAACGTCTTGGGAATAACGACAGCCGCATAGTATGCGCCCGATTTGACGCCCTCGATGGCCTTTTCTCGATTGTTGAGTACAACCCAATCGAAGCTCTCGTTGCCGCGCAGGGTAGCGGTCACGTTTTCGCCCACGTTAACCTCGACGGGGATCAGATCGCTCTCGTAACCCTCATCGGTGTTGACCACGGCGATCTTAAGATTGCCGGTGTTGCCGTACGGATCCCAGCTGCCGGCGATATTAAACCACGCGTACAGGCACGGTACGATAACGAGGCCCATCACGACAACCAAGCCGATTACGGAGCGAGACACGTTTTGGACATCGCGCTTAAACAGATGCAGGATGTTCTTCATTTATGCCTCACCTCCTTTGGAGTGCTTGCCGAGCGGGGCGTTCTTTTCATTCATCACAAACGTGTCATCCCCGTTCTCGGGCACATGGACCGCATCGCGATGACCGCATTGGCTGACAATCTGAGTCTTGGGTTCAGACCCCCGCTCGCTCGCATTCAAGCCGAACATGTGACGAGCGGCCGGAATGGCGGCCGTGTGCTCGCGCATCTCGCGGCGCAGGTCCTCATCCGAAAGCGCCGAGATGCGCATCTGGGTGTTGAGGCTTGCGCGGATGTACTCGATGTTGATGAGCCAGCCGCAGATGGCAATGACCGAGATAATCCAGATGACCAGCAGAATGATCTTGCCATTGTTGTCGATATCGAGAACCGTCGACAGAACGAAGAGCAGCACCTGCACGCCGACTACAGCGGCGAAACCGCCCTTGATGTAGTACGGGTAGCGATGTTCAAAGGCGACCGCATGATCGAGCAGTTCGCGACGGTACGAATCGGAATCGAGCATGACACGCATGGCCGTGCGCAGCGAGTAGCGCTGGCGCGGCAGGTCATTGGACTCGCAGATCATCAGACCCGTCGTGGAAAGCTGCTTATCGAAGAGCAGGTTGAGGTTGAGCAGCAGCGGACGCAGTTGCAGGCCGATAAAGAGCGCCACGATCAAGAACACCCCCAGAATGCACAGGTTAAACAGGTAGTTGAACGAGTACATGCCGCCGACCGTCTCACGCAGCAGATTGATGCCGTAGGTAAAGGGCAGCAGCGGATGCAGCCACTGGAAGAAGCCGGGCATCATCTCGATGGGGTACATACCCGATGAACCCGGAATCTGCACGATAACCAGAATGACGCCGATTGCCTTGCCGATGTGCTTAAACGTAGTGGACAGCGCGTAAATGATGTTGACGTACGTAAACGAGATGGCGATACCACCCAGCACAAATAGGAGCGGGTTGACGCACTGCACGCCAATGACCAGATCGCCCACCGTAACGATGATGGCCTGCAAAGCGCCCAGGATCACCATCAGCAGCCAGCGACCAAAGTAGCCCTGACGCGCGGTAAAGCTGCCGATGCCTTCGCGGTCGACCTCGAGCTTGTAGATGGCGATGAGCACATAGCCGCCCACCCACAGCGCCAGATTGGTGTAGAAAGGAGCAATGCCCGAGCCGAAGCTCTTGACCGGATAGATCGACTTAGACGTGAGCTCAACCGGAGATGCCATGAAATCTGCGACGTCATTGACATCGACGCCCATCAGATCAGCCAGCTCGCCCATGGACTCGGAAGTCTGCAGGGCCGCGATGTCGTTGGCGGCGGTTGCAAGCTTGTCCTGGACCTTGGCAAGCGAGGAATCGGTCTGGGCCAGCGTGGTCTTGGCCTGCTTGAGCGTCGCATCGAGTTGGGCCAGCGTGCCACGCGCGCTCGCAATCGTGGGGGTCATACCCGACACAATGCCGGTCAAATCGCCCGAAACGGCGGCAAAGGAGTCCAGCGCGCTCGAAGCCTTCGGCAGCGCGTTCTGCCCCAGATCGGTCTGAGCCTGACCAAGGTTAGCCGTACCGGTCTGAATTGCCGCGTTGAGTGCGTTGCTCGCGTTCGAGATTGCCGTAGCGTCGTTTGCCATGGCGCTCGACTGTGCAGATAGGCCATCCTTGATGCTCTGCAGCTTCTGGTTTTGCTCGCGAAGCGAATCGATGGTCGATACAATGCGCGCGTCAATTTCCTCGGAACCTGTCGACGTGTCATTGACGAGAATCTCCAAGTGCCCGATAACGGCCTTATTGTGATCGATCGTCGCTTGGAGAGACTCGAGCGAGTTGTCGATGCGGGTGGTCGTAGATGTGACCGTACCCGTCAGCTTGCCAATCGCAGCGTTCGCGGAGGCTGACGTCTTGGTGAGTGCAAGGCTGCCCTCCGAAAGTGCCTTGGAGAGCGAGGTGATGGACTTGCCAGCCGTGGTGCGAGCTTCGCCCAGCAGGTCATTGCCCTGAGCGATTGCCTGCGTTAGCGAAGGCGCCTGTCCCTGCAGGCCCGCCAACGCAGCATCGGCCGAAGCAATCGAGCTGCTTGTCTTGTCGATGGCGGTGTTCATATCGCCGATGGAATCGCGTACTTCGCCCAGGGTATCAGACGCTTCGGACACCGAACCAGCCAGCGAATCCTGGGTCTGGGTCGCTTTGTCCTTTAAATCGACTCCGGCATCTTTCGCGATTCCGGCAACAGTCTCGCCCACCGTAGAGACAAATTCCGAGTTGATCTGCTCCTCGATGGTATTGGCGCCAGTGTCGGTGACCTTGGGCGCAATAGCGCTCTTCTTCTCATTGACGTAGTACGTAAGCTTGGGCTGATGGTAGTTGCCGTCGAGCATTGAGACAAGATTGTCAGAGAAGTTCTTGGGGATCACGATGGCAGCGTAATAATCACCGCTCTCGACGCCCTCTTTGGCATCGGCGGCCGAATCGACGAAGGTCCAGCCCAGCTGATCGTTCTCTTTGAGCTGGTCGACAACCTTGTCGCCCGCATTGAGCTCGCCCACCAGGTCGTTTTGAGTTCCTTGGTCATTGTTGGCGATGGCAATCTTGATGCCCTGGGTGTTTCCGTACGGATCCCAGTTTGCCACGATGTTGTACCAGGCATATAGCGAGGGAATGACACACACGCCCAGGGTAACCACCAAGGCGACGGGGTTCATAAGCAATCGCTTAATGTCGCGCTTAAAGATCGCAAAGGAGACCTTTGCGTTGGATAGTTTGCTGCCGAGACTCACGCTTGGACCATCCATCCTGTCGTTGAATCGAATCGTACTATCGACAACCATTGTACGTAGGCGCTTTAGTGTCTCACGGCACAATGGTGCTGAGTTTTGCGGGTAGCAATATACTACGAAGATAAGTTAACGTACAGTTGTACAGTATCTTTAATTTCAGCAGGTCACAAAACCACAACCCGCACAAATTAGCAATTCAAATAGTCATCGGGGACGTTCTTAAACGACTGGTCAAACAAGAACGCCCCCAACGACTAGTTTGGACCACGGTAACATCGATGTTTTAGCAATGCCAGCGAGCGGGCGCCAGAGCGAACAAATTGGCATGAAAAGAGGACGGCATAGACCTTCTGGTCATGCCGTCCTCTTTGAATGACAAGTTGTCGCTCTGGCGCCCGCGCAGCGTCGACTGGTCCGCCGTTCGTTAGAACGGCGGAACTGAGGGCAGCGTCGAGCCGTTACGCGGTTTGGTAAAACCGCGTAACTACCTAACTACATCAAGTTGCAAACAGCCGCCGCGAAGGCAACGGGGTCCTCGGGGAGGATACCCTCGACCAGCAGGGCCTGATCGTAGAGCAGACCAGAGTACTGCTTGATCTTGTCGGCGTCGCCTGCCTTCTGGGCAGCGACAAGCTTGTCAAAGACCGGGTGCTTGGCGTTGAGCTCGAACACGCGCTGGCTCTTGGGCATGCCGTCGGGCGCGCCCTCGGGTCCCTTCTGGAGTACCTTCTCCATCTCAAGCGAAAGCGGACCCTCGGTGGTGATGCAAGCGGGGGCATCGGTCAGGCGCGCGGAGACGGCAACTTTCTCGACCTTGTCACCGAGTGCCTCTTTCATAGCGCTAAAGAGGTCCTCGTTCTCCTTGGTGGCGTCCTCGGCCTCCTTCTTCTCATCCTCGGTCGCCAGGTCAAGATCACCGGTCGCGACGTTCTTGAGCTCCAGATGACGATCCTCGACCTCGGGCTCGGCACCGTCGGCCACAGCCTTCTCGGCAGCCTCGCGGGCAGCATCGTCCTCGTAGATCTTGGGCATATCGGCGGCAACGTACTCACGCATGGCCTGGAAGGTAAACTCATCCACGTCCTGCGTCAGAAGCAGCACGTCATAGCCGCGGTCGAGCACGCCCTTTACCACGGGCATCTTGGCCAAGCGCTCGCGCGAATCGCCGGCGGCGTAGTAGATGGCCTTCTGATCCTCGGGCATGCCCTTGGCATACTCGGCCAGTGTAATCATCTTCTGTTCCTTGGCAGACCAGAACAGCAACAGGTCGGCGAGCTCATCGGCCTTCATGCCATAGCTCGAGTAGATGCCGTACTTAAGGCCGCGGCCAAAGTTCTCAAAGAACTTCTCGTAGGCCTCGCGGTCGTTGTCACGCATATCCTCAAGGTCAGCGGTGATCTTCTTTTCCACACGCTTGGCGATGGCCTTGAGCTGACGGTTCTGCTGCAGCGTCTCACGCGAGATGTTGAGCGACACGTCGGCGGAATCCACGACGCCGCGGACAAAGTTGTAGTAGTCGGGCAGCAGGTCGTCGCACTTCTCCATGATCAGGACATTGGAGCTGTAGAGCGCCAGACCCTTCTCGTAATCCTTGCTGTACAGATCGAACGGCGCGCGGCCCGGCACAAACAGCAGGGCGTCATACTCGAGCGTGCCCTCGGCATGGAAGCTGATGGTGCGCGCAGGATCGTCAAAGTCGTGGAACGTGGACTTGTAGAACTCGTCGTAGTCCTTCTGCTCGACATCGGAGCTGCGCTTTTTCCAGATCGGCGTCATGGAGTTGACGGTCTCGAGCTCCTGGTAGTCCTCGTACTCGGGCGTGTAGTCATCGCCAGCATCCTCGGGCTTGGGCTTCTGGCGGCTCTTGGACACCATCATCTGGATCGGGTAACGCACATAGTTACTGTACTGCTGAATTAGGCTCTTGAGGCCCCACTCGGTCAGGAAGCGATCGTAGGTCTCGGCCTCGCCGTCGGCATCGAGCTTCTCGTTCTCGCGCAGCGTCAGGATGACATCGGTACCGTGCTCGGCACGCTCGCCGTCCTCGATGGTGTAGCCCTCAAGACCGTCGGATTCCCACACATGGGCGACATCCGCGCCGTAGGCGCGGCTGACGACCTTCACATGGCTGGCGACCATAAAAGCCGAGTAGAAGCCCACGCCAAACTGGCCGATGATGTCGACATCCGAACCCTGCTGCTCGGCGTTCTCGGTCTTAAACTCCTCGGAGCCGGAATGGGCGATGGTGCCCAGATTGCGCTCGAGCTCCTCGGCGGTCATGCCAATGCCGTTATCCGAGATGGTAATGGTGCGGGCGTCTTTATCAAAGGAGACGCGAATGGCCAGGTCGCCCTGGTCGATCTTGACGCTCGGGTCCTGCAGGCTCTTAAAGTTGAGCTTGTCGACGGCGTCGCTCGCGTTAGAGATAAGCTCGCGCAGGAAGATTTCTTTATTGGTGTAGATGGAGTTGATCATGAGGTCGAGCAGTTTTTTGCTCTCGGTCTTAAATTGACGCATGTGCAGTCCTTTCGCGCTACCCCTGTCCGCAAAAACGGCTCGGTCGCCCGAGCCGCATCGCAGACCTGCTATGTTCAGACTTAGATTTTATAACCCATTAACGCGCATATATACATACGGAATCGAAAAACTGTATGTCCGAGCGCTCTGATGCGCCAATTGCCAAGGAGTGTCCCAAACTGCCGGCAGGAAAGGAACGTTCCTATCTGCCATCTACGCGCTTGGCCATCCAGGCATGAGGCTGGCCCTCGTCTTCGTAGTCCACCGGGGCAATCTGCGTGTAGCCCGCCTTGGCATAGAGCGGCAGCACGTATTCCTGAGCATGCAGCTTAATGAGCTTGGCGCCGGCATCACGCGCGCACGTATCACTGGCCTCGACAATCTTGCTCGCCAAACCGCGACGGCGCATGCTCGGCAGCACGGCCACGCGCCCCATAATGTAGGTCTCCCCCGCCGCGACACCTTCGTCCAAGTCGCACGCCGGCGACACCGGAGCCTCTGCGTCAGCCGCGCGCTCAAGCTCTTCGGGAAACACGCGCGAGCAACCGGCAAGCTCGCCGTCTACATAGAGCGTCACATGAATGCAGTTCGGATCCTCGTCGATAGCGTCGAACTCATTCTCGTAGCCCTGCTCGTCCATAAAAATGACGCGGCGCACCAACGCCGCGTCATCAAAGCATCCCGTCTTAAGTTGGATATCCATGGCTGCCCTTTCATTCAATGCGAACGTTAGGGACAGATTTTAGCGAAAATGAGCTCCGCGCACGCTAAACTTCGCGCGAGCCTTCGCCAGGCAATCGTAATGACCCACGTTATGGGCATCGCTCGCGATGAAGCTGTACAGGTTCTGATCGAACAGGCGCTGTGCCGGCTTTTTCTCGCGACCAAAGCGACCGCCGGCAATAAAGTCTGCCGAAGCCTGCAGCTTGCAGCCCATATCGACCAGGCGCTCCGCCACGCTTACATCCTTTTGAACCGCACGATAGCGCTCAGGATGAGCGATGATCACCTGGTAGCCACGGCACTGCAAATCGTAAATCGTGTTCTCGTACTCTCTAAACGCATACGCATCGGCATGCGTCGAAAGCTCGAGCAGAAACTCGTTGGTCCCATCGAAATGCAAGTGCTCCGCGGCATCGATACCAAGCTCAACGAGCTTTCGATGGTTGACCTCGAAGCCCATCTGGAGCGGAAAACCGTCAGCGTTATCGCGCAGCAGCTCAAAGGCATCCCACATCTTGTCGTAATCAAAATAGGGATCACGGCAGTGAGGAGTGCAAACAATTCTGGTTACACCAGCCCGCTTGGCAGCCTCGAGCATCGCCAAGCTCTCATCGAGATCGGCGGCGCCGTCGTCTACACCCGGCAAGATATGGCAATGAATGTCACGCATAGGTCAGCCTTAATCAACTAAACGTTTGCTCGGTTGGTGAAGATGCCCTTTTTGGAAGTCCCCTGATCGTCGGAGCCCTTCTTCACCTTCTTACCGTCCTTGGTGTAGTAGGAGTAGTAGTACTCGCTGGTCTCGGTCTCGCAGTAGTTCATAACGGTACCGATGAGCTTGACCTTCTCGGACTTTTTAAGCTGACCGATGGCGTTGAGCGCCTCCTCGCGCTTGGTGAAATCCTCACGCACCACGAACAGCGTGCCGTCGGTCAGGCTGGCAATCTCGGCAGCATCGATGAAGGTGCCGACCGGGGGAGCATCAAAGATGACGTACTGGAACTTGGCGGACAGCGCCTTTACCAGCTTGGCAAAGCGGTGAGAGACGATGATGTCGGCAGGATTGGGAATATGCGGCTCGGCATCGAGGAAGTAGAAGTTCTTCTGACCCGTCTCGACAATTGCCTGGTCAATGGAGATCTGCTCGGAAAGGACCGCATAGAGTCCGCCGCGCGAACGAACGCCGAGCATATCGGAAAGGGACCTGCGGCGCATATCGGCCTCGACCAGAAGCACGGACTTGCCGCTCGTGGCGATTGCCTGAGCAAGGTTAATGGAAACCGTAGACTTGCCCTCGTTGGGAATCGAGGAGGTAACGGTGATGGTGCGGATGGGGTCGTCCACGCTCGCAAAGCGGATGTTGGCCAGAAGGGTCTTGGCGGCATTCTGTACAACGAGCTTGTCGGTGTTCTTTGCCTTAGCCATGCCTATTTACCACCTTTCATAGCCGGAATTCGGCCAACAACGGGAATGCCCAGGAGCTCTTCTGCCTCTTCGGCACCGCGGATGCGGGTATTGAGCATGTCTGCCAAAACGACATAGGCGACTGCGATAAAGATACCGGCGAGGAACGCGACGGCAATATACAGCGTGCGCTTGGGGCCGCTGGGGGCTTCGGGGGTCTTAGCCTCGTCGATAACGTTGATGCTCTGGGCAGCGCCGACGTTCTGAGCGACCGTACTCACCGAGCTGGCCATGGCCTTTGCGACCTTAGCCGTCTCCTTGGCATCGGTGCCGGTAACCGAAAGCGTAATGACACGCGTGGTGGTCTCGGAGGAAACAGACACCTTGTAGTCATCCAGATCGGTGAGGCCCAGTTCATTGGCTGCGCCGCTCTTAACGCTATCGCTATCCAGCAGCGTGGCGATATCGTTGGAAAGCATCTGACTCGCCGAGAGATCGTTGTAGCTCATCTGACCGCTATCGTCGGTCTTGGCGAGAATGTACATGCTCGTCGTCGCGGTATAGGTGTTGTCCATCGCAACGAAGGACACGATGCCCATGGCGATCGCGCAGACCACCGGAAGGGTGATGACCAGCTGAAGGTGCTTCTTCAGCAGCTGGAACAGTTCGAGAAGGGTCATGCAGCTTGCCTTTCATTTCCCCAGTTCGGATTGACAAAACTGTCCGTATGTTATCGCATCTTTTTACCGAGACCAAACTCTATACATAAGAAACAGGCTCTCCTGTAAAAATGTCGGAAGCAATCGTAAAATTGCACAACAACGCCGCACCCGAAAGTCAAATGCGGCGTCTGCATCAATATCTATGTTGTATCGCTATGCGAATGGCTCGTCCTGCCGTATGGGAAACGTCACCGTAATGGTGGTTCCCACGCCCAACTCGCTCGACAGATCGAGCGTGGCGTGATGATACAGGGCCGCATGCTTGACAATTGCAAGCCCCAGACCGGTTCCGCCGCGCGCCTTGGACCTACTCTTGTCCACGCGATAGAACCGCTCAAATACCTTGCCCTGTTCTTCAGGCGCGATACCGATTCCCGTGTCGGCGACCGCAAGGAACGGATGGCCTTCGTCGTTGGTGCCGCACTGCAGCGTAACCGCACCGCCGGGTCGATTGTAGCGGATGGCGTTGCTCGCCAGATTATAGATGAGCTCGTCAATCAAGCGCGACACGCCTTCGATGACCACAGGCTTGGTCTCATGACTTATCGTCACATTCGCCTGACGGGCGACCTGTTCAAGACGCTGCTCAACCGCGTAGATGGCACGCGAGAGCTCAATAGGCTCCGTGGAACCAATGGGCACCGCCTCGCCCTCAGTTGCACGCTCGGCCTCGTCCAAGTTAGACAGCGTAAGGATATCGTTGACAAGCGCTGCCAAGCGGCCCGCCTCACGATAGATGCGACCGCCAAAGTTGCGCAGGTCGCCCTCGCCCTCGACCATGCCGTTTGCGATGAGCTCGGCATAGCCCGAAATCGCCGTAAGCGGCGTCTTGAGCTCATGGGTGATATTCGCCGTGAACTCGCGGCGCATACGGTCGTTGTCCGCTAGCACCGCCATTTGGCGCTTGAGTTCCTGGCGCTGCGACTCGATACGCTCAAGCATGGGGACCATCTCGGCATAGGCGTGCTCATAGCTACGGCGTGGGTGGTCCAAATCCACCTCTTGCAACGGCGCGATGATGGCACGGGACTCGCGGCGCGCCATAAAAAACGAGAGTACCGCACCCGCTGCTGCGATAAGCAGCATCGGCGCCACCATCGACAGCAAAATCGCCGTAACGCCAGGCTGGGCCTGCGCCAAGCGGACAACCTGGCCGTTATCAAGGGCGACGGCGCGATACAGCATAATCTCGTCGAGCGTAGAGCTTGCGCGCTCCGCGGAACCCAAACCACTCTCAAAGGCCTCGATGACCTCGGGGCGATCGCCATGGTTGGGCAGTGTGGAAGGCGACGCCTCGTTGTCGTAGGCAACCGATCCATCCTTGTTAATCAGCGTGATTCGCAAGTCCTCGCGATCAAGGCTACGCAAGAACGGGATGGGCTCCTGCTGTTCGTCGAGAGCGGCAGCAATGAGCTCGGTTTCCTGCGCCAGATTGGTACTCGTGGCATCCGCCAAGGTGTTTTGCACAAAGAACGCACCCAGCACCGTAAACGCCACGATAACCGCCATGGCGCAGACAAAGATCGTCACAAAAACGCGGTGCGACAGCGTATGTTTTCCCTGGGGGGCGAAGACCACGGGTTACTCCTCCGATGCGGTGGCCGCGGTGTCGTCACCTTCGGCACCATCACCGGCAGAAGGCTCGGCCAAGCGGTAGCCCACGCCGCGCACGGTCTCGATGGCGCTGGCATGCTCGCCCAGTTTTTGGCGAAGCGTCTGCACGTGCACGTCAACGGTGCGCGAACCGCCGTCGAAGTCCCAGCCCCACACGCTCTGCAGCAACGACTCGCGGGTAAAGACCACGCCGGGCTTGCGCATGAGGTACTCGAGCAGGTCGAACTCGCGCAGGGTGAGCTTAAGCGGCTCGCCGGCAACGGTCACCTCGCGATGGCTGGGCGAGAGCACGATGTCGCCCACGCTGAGCACATCGCTCGCCTGCTTGACCATGCCGCCGCGACGCAGCAGTGCGCGGCAGCGGCTCGCAAGCTCCATGAGCGAAAACGGCTTAGTCAGGTAATCGTCGGCACCGCCATCGAGCGCCATCACCTTGTCGAGCTCGGTATCCTTGGCGGTAAGCATCATGATGGGCACCGTCGCCGTCAGGCGATCGGCACGCAGTCGACGCATAATCGCCAAGCCATCGGTATCGGGCAGCATGATGTCGAGCAGGACGGCATCGGGTACCCGTCGCGCCACGGCAGCCTTAAACTCACCGTCGCACGAAAAGCCTTCGGCCTCAATCCCCTGCTTGCGCAGTGCATAGACCGTCAAATCCCTGATGTTGTCATCGTCCTCGACGTAATAGATCATGTTGAACCCCTTTGCGGCCGGCATGACCGCATCTTAACCCTAAAGGTACCTTTACTAGATGGTATCAGCCAAAACGTCCCGTCAAATAATCCGCCGTGCGCGGATCGGTCGGATTCTTGAAGAGTTGCGCGGTGGGCGCGTGCTCCACCAGCTCACCCAGCAAAAAGAATGCGACCGAATCGGAGATACGCGCCGCCTGCTGCATATTGTGCGTAACGACCACGAGCGTGCAGGTCTCTTTGAGCTCGCAGGCCAGCTGCTCCACCACCAGCGTCGACACAGGGTCGAGTGCCGAGGTCGGCTCGTCCATCAGCAGAATGTCGGGCTGCACGGCAAGTGCGCGGGCGATGCACAGACGCTGCTGCTGGCCGCCCGAAAGGCCCAGACCCGACTCTTTGAGCTTGTCCTTGACCTCATCCCATAGCGCAGCGCGACGAAGGGAGTCCTCGACCAGCTCATCCAGCGCAGCGCGATCGCGCACACCCATACCGCGCGGACCATACGCGACGTTGTCGTAGATGCTCATGGGAAACGGGTTGGGGCGCTGGAACACCATGCCCACGCGCTGGCGAAGGCGGCAGATGTCGTAGTCGCCCAGGATATCTTGACCATCGAGCGCAATCTTGCCCTCGATGCGGCAATCCTTGATGCCGTCGTTCATGCGGTTAAAGCAGCGCAGCAACGTGGACTTTCCGCAGCCCGAAGGCCCGATGAACGAGGTGATCTGCTTGTCGCGGATCTTGATATTCACGTCCTTGAGCGCATGGTGGTCGCCATAGAACAGGTCGAGGCCCTCGACATCGATACGCGTCGGCGAGGCGGCAAGATCCTCTGCCGTGGGGCGAGTCGCATCCCCAACCTCGCGCTCGCGCGCGGCCTCGGCCTGCGCTTTCATGAGTTCTTCAAGCTCCGTGGGCTCCACAGCCGCAGCAGCCGTCATACCGCATACCTCCACATCGATATCAATTCAGCAGTATCGATAGTAGGAATCGCGGCTCATATGCACGTGAGCGCATTGTCAAGTGTTTGTAAGGGCACACTGGCTATGCGGCGGGCAGCTCGATGGTGAATATCGTGTGTTCGGGCGTCGATTCACATGCAACGGTACCGCCGTGCGCGCATACGATCTCCTTGGCGATGGCAAGCCCCAGTCCAGCGCCGCCGCGATTGGTCGCACGCGCCGCATCCAGGCGATAGAACTTCTCAAAGATCACCTTGAGCTTTGCCTCAGGGATGGGATCGCCCTGATTGATAAAGCGCACGCGCACGCCACCGCCGTCCCGGCGTCTGGCCTCGATCGTGATGGTCGAGCCCTCATAGCTATAGGCAATAGCGTTTTTCATGATGTTGTTGAACACGCGAGCCATTTTGTCGCCATCCACGAGCACCGTCAGGTCCTCGCGAATATCAACTTGGACTTCCTTATGCTGCTCGTTGAGGATGGGATAGAACTCGTCAGCCACCTGAGCCAGCAGCAACCCCAGATCAACATAGCCGCGCGTGAGCACGATATCGTGGAAGTCAAAGCGCGTGATATCGAAGAACTCTTCGATGAGCGCATCGAGCCGGTGCGCCTTGTCGAGCGCCACGCCCGTAAAGTGCGCACGTTGCTCAACCGGCAGCTCGGGAGCCTCTTGCAGCAGCGAAAGATAGCCCACCACACTGGCAAGCGGGGTGCGTAGGTCATGTGCCAAGTACGTGACCAGATCGTCCTTGCGATGCGACTCGTCACGCAGAGCTTGCTGCACCTTGCGCTCACGGTCACGCACGCGGTTAAGGGCGCCCTCGACCTCCAAGAAGTCGCCGTCGATGTTATCCCAGGTGTCGGGGTGATCGATCAGGCGATCTTGAATACGAGCGGCCAGCACACAATCGGCATGCTGCTCGCCCTGCTCGTAGCCCTGGTAGTACAGGGCGCGGCCGCACAAGAACAGCACGCACACGGCAAGTGCCAGCACAAAGCCAAGCATGTTGAATACAAAGCCGGCATCGAACAGCACCGGCCCTTCGAAGCCGCCGAGCGCCATGGCGCCGATCGCCAACGTCATGGCCCACGCGGCGCCGCCAATCACCACGCAGCGGCGCACGATCTCAAATCGATCGATCAGCAAAAAGCCGACAAGCAGCACCGCCAAGATTCCAGCGATGTTATCAATGCCAATCAGCAGCAAGGTCAACAAAAAGAGCAGCACCGTTGCAAGTGCGCGGTTGTCGACGACTGACCTCACGTATTCAAAGAGTCGATCGGGCACCTCGAACGCTTGCCTATCGTCTTTTGTCATATCAAGATCCTCACAAGCGAAAAGCGTTATTCGATGATGTAGCCGACGCCCCAGACGTTTTTGATAAAGCGCGGCTTTTGTGCGTCGTCGCCGATCTTTTCGCGCAAGTGGCGAATGTGCACCATCACCGTATTGTTGGAGCCGGGCATAAAGTCCTCGTTCCATACCGCGCGGAACAGGTCCTCCACGGCCACCACGCTGCCGCGATGCTCGACCAGATACAGCAAGATTGAATACTCGGTGGGTGTGAGGCGTACCGGTGCACCGTCCACCGTTACGGAACGAGCATCGCGGTTGATCTCCAAGCCGTCGAGCTGAATGGTCGGCGACTCGGCCGCCTGCGCACGGCTACCGTAGCTGGTGTAGCGGCGAAGCTGAGCGTGCACACGCGCGATGAGCTCCAGCGGGCGGAACGGCTTAACCACGTAATCGTCCGCACCAAGCGAAAGGCCCTCGATCTTGTCTTGCTGGGCATCGCGCGCCGTCAGCATGATCACAGGATAGGTATGGCTGGAACGGATCGTACGCAGCAGCTCAAATCCATCGATATCGGGCAGCATGACATCCAGCAGCGCCAAATCGAACTCCTGCTCCAAGATTGCCTTGGCAGCATCGGCCCCGCTATAGGCAATCTGGACATCAAAGCCCTCTTTTGTAAGGTAGATACCAACCAAGTCGGCGATGGCCTTCTCGTCATCAACTACCAGTATGCGCTCGTTCATGCGTGCTCCTCTCGCGCTCCATTATGCCCGAGGCGACGCACGCCACACACAACAAGCGTGGGTGATTAAGTCGGCCTTAAGCACCCTTGTGCCCGTTCGGGTGCGGATGTGGGCCACGCACGCACGCGATGATCGCCGACGCCGGCAAACGATATACTCTAGTTCCAGAAGAGACCATCCCGTCGAAAGCGAAATCCGTGAAGTCCCTCACCCCTTTTGCAAAGCGCTCAGCCCAGCTTGCCGCCGGCTTTGTCTGCGCTATCGCCCTTGCCGCTGGCGTGCCCACCGTCGCCGGCGCCCAAGTGCTCACGACCGACAATGTTTGCGGCAAAACCGCCGATGTGCGCGGTATCACGGCCGAAAACCTGCCCGATATCGATGCGACCAATGCCCTCGTCATGGGCAAAGACGGCACCGTCTACTATGCCCGCGACGCCGATGAGCAGGTCAAGATTGCCTCAATCACCAAGGTCATGACCGCAATCCTAACCGTCGAGAATTGCAAGATGGACGAGAAGGTCACGGTGAGCAACGCCGCAGCCACCGTGGGCAATTCGACCGCCGGCTTGCTCGAAGGCGACAAGCTTACCGTGGAGCAGGCGCTGCGCGGCCTGATGATTCCCTCGGGCAACGACGCCGCCATCGTGCTCGCCGAATATGTGGGCAAGAAGATCGACCCTAAGACCAAAGACGCCGAGGCCACATTTGTGAAGGCCATGAACGAGCGCGCTAAGAAGCTCGGCTGCACCGGTACGCTTTTTGAAAACCCGCATGGTCTGGACTTTGATGAGTGGGCTGGCGATATGCACTCAACCGCACACGACGTAGCGCTGATGATGCAGGAGGCCATGAAAAACGACACGATCCGCGAGGTCGTAGCGAGCGAGGATTCCTGGATCGAGGTCACGGGCGCCGACGGCACCGACCATTCGCATTCCATGGACACGCATAACTATTTGCTGGGCCAAGATGGCAACATCGGTGGCAAGACCGGCACCACCGATGATGCAGGCTATTGCTTTACGGGTGCCTACAACCGCGATGGCGACGAGATCTACACCATCGTTTTGAACTCCACCACCACCGACCAGCGCTTTACCGATACCGCAACCCTTGCCAATTGGTACTACGGTCACAAGGTGACGGTCGCAATCGCCAACACGCAGGAAAAGACCGCCAACGGCAACCCGCTTATGGCACGCATTAGCCAGACAGATTGGACGGATAAGACAATCGACGCCACGCTCGCCGATCCCACGGCGCAAGCGACCGTGTTTTCCCTTGCCGGCGAGGTGACCGAAAAGGTTAGCTACGACGATCTTTCGGGCACGGTGCATGTGGGCGACAAGGTGGGCAGCGTTACGCTCAAGCAGGACGGCACCAAGGTCGCCGTCATGGACCTGGTTGCCGACGAGGAAGGCACAGGGCCGAATCCCATTGAATGGCTCCTTGTGAAGCTCGACCGCCTGGGCCGCCGCATCGACAACCGCCCACTTGCGGCAGAGAGCGAGACCGTCGCCAAGGCTCCTGAGATGTAGAGCGCAAGAATAATCAGCCCACTGAAAGGAGGCGTCCGAAAGGATGCCTCTTTTTTTGAGGGTTCGAATCCCCAGTTAACATTCTTCTAATTAAAAAAGGGCCCCAAATGGGACCCTTCTTTCATGTCATACTGGCGGAGAGCTGGGGATGTCCGGGCATGCTACGCATGCCCTCCGGCTTCAAAGCCTGGCGGCTTTTCGCCCACGGGCTACAAACGCTTTCGCGTTTGCTTAACGCCCGTGCCCTCTCGGGTTCGAATCCCCAGCGCCCTTTCTCGATAATAAAAAAGGGCCCCCGATGGGACCCTTCTTTAAAGTTAAACTGGCGGAGAGCTGGGGATTCGAACCCCAGATGCCCTTTTGGGGCATACTCGCTTAGCAGGCGAGCACCTTCGGCCTCTCGGTCAGCTCTCCGTAACAGCCGTTCTATAGTAACCAAACAGCCAAGGATGGGCAAGAGGAAATTTTCTAATTGCCTAGCATCCTTTCCTCCTTGGAAGCTTCACCTACCCCAGCGAGCGGTTGAGGGAGCCGAGCTCGTCGTTACCCATGGTACGCCACATTTGGAAGATGCAACCGCGCGCCAGGAAAAAGAAGCCGTTGTCGACCAGTTGCACAGCGGCATCTGCCAGCTGATTCGTCACGGCGGACACTGGCGGCAGCTCAAGTCCAGCCTTGCGGATGGTCTCGACCGCCTCCTCGAACGTCGGAGGCTCGCTGACGCCCATCTCGTTCATAAGGCCCTGCATTTCTTCCAGCGCGCTGCTGCCCGACTCCTCGCCGCGCGGCACCAGACGGTAACAAGCCAGCGCCAGGTCGAGCTGATCGCAATTCCAATAGGCAAACGCCAAGCGATAGAACAGGTAGCCGATTGCAGAACGATCGCTGGCAATACGTAGGCCGTGGCGCGCCACCTCGATAATCTCGTCAAAGCGCTCCAGACGCGCAAGCACGTTGATGAGCGCAAAGTGCGATTGCATGGACGAACGCGCCAGATCGTAAAGATGGCGCACCTCGGGCAGCGCTCGTTCAAAGTCCTCTTGCTCGGCGTAAAAACTGCAGATCTCGTGCTGGGCAAAGTACAGTGCATCGGGCGCACGAAGGATCCGCACAGAGCGGTCTTCTTCCAACACCGGTAGCACCATGCGCACCAGCTGGTTATCGCAAAACTGCGTTTGAACCGGACCTGTCGCCAAAAGCTCGGCGACAGTGCACTTAGCCTCCAACTCCTCGACAAGACGGGAAAAGCCTTCAAAAGCACCTGTACGGTCGACTTTTACCTGCTCGCGCAATTCAACAACACGGGCCACGTATGGGTCGTCGTCCTCTTCCATGACCTCCAACTCGTCAGCCGTATCGGCAAGTAGCAGATCGCGCAGCGCCGGCGGCAGCGTGCGATGGTCATCACGCGGACGAGCATGAACCTCCGCAGGCTCAATCGTCTCCGGAGCGGTTGACTCATACGCCTCAAGCACACGCTTGCACGGCATATCGTCCATGTCCATGCTCTCAAGATCCTTGGCGACAGACACGCAATCGGCCAGATAGGCCGCGCGCCCAAAGAAATACGTTGTGACAACGCGCTCGCCCTGTTCACTGTCGGGAGCAGCAATCTGCACACAGCAGCGCGTGATGCAGGTGCCCGCGGCAAAACACGCTGCCGCAAGTGTGAGTGCCACGCGCGCATCGTGCTCCGCGGCCCAGATCGCGCGCGTGTCCTCGTCCAGCTCGCGCCAGGCGTCATCCTGAGCGTCGTATTCACGTTGCGGCATGGCATCAACGACAGACTGCCCAAACCGAACGAGCATAATCCCCTCGGCAACGTTTGCCCGATAGGTATAGTCGAGCCGCGTGACCACGTTGAGCGCCTCAACGATTCGCGCAAAACGGGTGCGCACGTCCCACTCGCCGCCCGGCTGGCAAGCCACCGTACCCGGCTTGCCCCACGGGTTATCGCTCGAAGCCGTATCGAGCAGTCGGGGAACATCGTTGGTCGTCTTGGCGATATGCCACGCATCAAAGAGCGCGCAGCCCTCAAGGCTCGGCGAGGATGCCGTAGGGACCAATCCGGCCCCGATGCGCTCAAGGATGCCGGAGAGGCGGTTGAGACGGCACTCGACGGCAAGCAGCATGTCAATCTCGTCCTGGTCCAGCAGGCTACGATCAAAATTGAGATAGAAAATCTTTGAGCGATCAATGCGAGCCAGGCTCATCTCGGACTTGGCAGCGATGGTGCGCAGGCGGGGCAAGTCAATTTCGCTCATAAGGGCGGCGGCATAGCGCTCGATACCGCTCGGATTCTCGGCATGGTCAACGCGGTAAAGCAGCGTCTCGATAGCATCGGGGAGCGGTGCCGTGTTAAAGCCCAAAAACACCTCGACCGGCTCGGGCAACTTTACGAGCTTGATCTTGTCGACTACGTTTTGCATACCCTCGTCGAGTCCGCCGGCGTCCGCCGTGTTCACAATAGCGCTTTCGGAGTTGGCAAATATCACGTAGCGCAAGAACATCGAGGCCATGAACTCGCCGTAAGGAAGGGCGCGGGTCGAATTCCATGTCTCGTGGTCGGACTGCTCGCGCATGGGGCCTTCGGGAGAGCCGGCAGTTTGCGCACACGCGCGCATTGCACCGTTGGCTTCCCTTACCATAATCTCACCAATACTGGAATCCGACTCGTCAAGGACCAGTTCCATGTCGGGATCGTTGGGCAGCGGAGCCTCGCTGACGGGGCGGTCCACCTTGTACACCTCACCCGAAACGCTTACGTAGCCCAAAAGCGACACATGACTTTTGCCAACGAACTCGACGACATAACAAGATTCATGCTGATCCTCGCCAAAGAGTTTCCAGACCACGCCATATGAGCGTCCCGCAGGCTGCTCGGGCATCGCCGGAAAGCGCTTCTTGGGATCGAGAAACCTGAGCTTGTATGTCGGACGCTCTGCCACGAAATATCACCCTGATCGGTCGTTGAGAGAAAGAGTGGTCGCGGATGGGCCGCGACACCTACTCGGAATCTTACACGAGTCGACAGGAAATCGTCCCTTTGGACGAAAGCACTCAAGCTGGTGCAAAAGAAAAGCCCCCGTTGCCGGGAGCTTTAATCTCAAATGGTGCGGCGTATAGGATTCCGCGCATCCGCTGCGCGGATCCGCACCGGCTTCGCCCGCCTGCCGGCGCGCTCGCCCGCGGGCTAAAAACGCTCCGCGTTTTCTTCACGCCCGCGCCTCGACCGAGGTTCGAATCCATGCAGTGCTTACGTAAAAGAAAAGCCCCCGTTGCCGGGAGCTTTAATCTCAAATGGTGCGGCGTATAGG
>UQTR01000006.1 GCA_900544065.1 uncultured Collinsella sp. | reverse complement strand
GCCTTATCGTCGGCAGCGTCAGATGTGTATAAGAGACAGTTCACCACTCGATGATTGCTGAACCCCCGCCCCATTTCGCTGCTGGTTTACTGGTGGTTGACGGGAGCGCCGCAGTTTTGGCAGAAGGAGGCATTTGCCTCCAACATTGAGCCACACTGAGCGCAAAAATGAGCGGGCTCAACTGGCTGAGCATCATCGACCGCGGTCGACGCCTGCTGTGCCGGCGGAACCTGCTGCGCGGGAGGCATTTGCTGGTACGGATTGGACTGCGGAGGCTGAGGCTTATTCGACGATTCCTTGTTCAAGATAACAGCAAAGGCGACAGCCGCGACACCACCAAATACAACTAGCAAAACAAGAAGATTGAATACACTAAGGCCTATCATCGCAAATCAGCTCCTCATGTTGCGAAAGATGACGGATGCCGAGATTTTATCGCCGCGCCGCAAGCCCCTCCTAGTGCGCAACACCCATCCACCCTGCATGATTTTCTGGGGCGGGGATCAAAATCATTGGGGAATGGGGCGTGGCAAGCATATGTCTTCGGGGTATAAGACGGCTAATTGTATGCCGCCCTATGAAAGGAACCCTTATGCCCAGCGTTGCCGTTCTTGCCGCCGATGGCTTTGAAACGATTGAATGCCTGACCATGGTCGATGTCATGCGTCGCGGCGGCGTGCGCGCCACGCTCGTCTCGATTATGCCCACGCGCGAGGTCGTAAGCTCGCTGCAGATTCCCGTAACCTGCGACGCGCTCTTTGACGAGATTAACTTTGACGAGTATGACTGCGTCGTGCTGCCCGGCGGTCTGCCCGGTGCCACCAACCTGCGCGCCGACCAGCGCGTCTGCGACGTAGTCTGCGAGTTCGCCACGACCAAGCATGTTGCCGCCATCTGCGCTGCTCCGTTTATCCTGGGCGAGCTCGACCTGCTCGAGGGACGCCACGCCACGTGCTTCCCCGGCTTTGAGAAGAGCTTCCCCGAGGGCGCCTATACCGGCGACAAGGTCACGCACGACGGCAACATCATCACCGCCAGCGGCATGGCCCAGTCGCTCCCCTTTGCGCTTGAGCTGCTGCGTACGCTCGCCGGCGACAAGGCTGTCGAGAAGGTTGCCGAGGGCATTCAGCTATGATTTTGGCTTCGCAATCACCGCGCCGCATCGAGTTGATGCGCGAAGCGGGCTACGACATCCGCGTCATTCCCGCTGACATCGACGAGACTCCTTTTGATGACGAGGCCCCGCTTACGCTTGTCGAGCGCTTAGCTCGCGCTAAGGCTGCCGCCGTTGCCGCCGAGCACGCCGATCCCAGTGAGCTGACCATCGCGGCCGACACCATCGTCACCTTCGATGGCAAGATTTTGGGTAAGCCGGCAAACGAGGACGAAGCCCGCACCATGCTCCACGAGCTCTCGGGGCGCACGCACCAGGTCGCAACCGGCGTCTGCATCGTTAGAGCCGGAGACGTCACAGCCCCGCACGCCGCCGAGAGCCTGTCGTTTGTCGATGTGACCGATGTGACGTTCTATGAGCTCACCGACGAGCAGATTGAGCGCTACGTCGTCTCAGGCGAACCCATGGACAAAGCCGGCGCCTACGGCATCCAAGGCGTCGGCGGGCGCATGCTCGTGCATGATATTTCGGGCGACTTCTACAACGTGGTGGGCCTGCCCATCGCTCGCGTCGCGCGCGCGATTCAAAAACTATCGTAATTGCATCTGGCGCTGGGTATCCCCCAGCGCCTACAATTTCGGCGTACCGCACGGATCCCGACCGGGCATAAGGCCCGGCGGAAAACCGATAGGAGTAAAACATGGATACACTGCTTGAGACCATTGACGTTTGCGATGTCGATGGCTTTTGCTTTGGCAACTATACGGACGAGGAGGCCGGCACTGGTTGCACCGTAATCGTGGCACCCGGGGGCGCCACCGGCGGTGTTGACGTTCGCGGCGGTGCCCCGGCATCGCGCGAGACCGACCTGCTGCGTCCCGAGAACACCGTGGACAAGGTCCACGCCGTCTGCCTTTCGGGTGGATCGGCCTTTGGTCTGGAGGCCGCAAGCGGCGTCGCCCGCGAACTCGAGAGCCGCGGTATCGGCCTTCCCGTCGGCCCCACGCAGGTGCCCATCGTGTGCTCTAGCTGCATCTTCGACCTCGCCTTTGGCGACCCCACCGTACGCCCCGACATTGAGGCTGGCATCTCCGCCGTGCGCGAGGCGCTCGACAACACCCCCACCGCGCTCGAGCAGGGCAATGTAGGTGCCGGCACCGGTGCCACCGTGGGTAAGCTTATGGGCCCCGCTACCTGCATGAAGGCCGGCCTTGGTGCTGCCGCCGTGGCACTCGGCCCCGTTAAGGTAGGTGCCGTGGTTTCGGTCAACGCCTGCGGCAACGTCGTCGACCCCTTCACAGGCGAGTGGGTTGCCGGCATGCGCGCCGCAGCCGATAGCGACCAGATCGTCGACATGGAGCTCGCAGCCTTTGCCGCCGCCGGCTCCATGCAAATGCCGCTCGACCGCACCAACACCACCATCAGCTGCATCGTCACCAACGTTGAGCTCACCAAGGCCCAGGCTACCAAGGTTTCCCAGATGGCCGCAGACGCCTATGCGCACGCCATCCGCCCCACGCACACCACCAACGACGGCGATACCATCTACACCCTCGCCAGCGGCAAACTGGGTGCCCAGGCAAGCGCCGCCGTTCCCCTTGACCTGCTGGGCATGCTCGCCGTAAGGGCCCTACAGACCGCCATCGTAAACGGAGCCAAAACCGCCAAAACCTCCCACGGCATCCCCGGCGCCGCAAAGTAACCTAACCTGACCGGTTGCCCGGTGGGGCTTGGTTATGTTTGCTGCTCTACAGTCCTGGCTCGCACGAAGAGCACATTAAGTGCTCTTCGGCTCGTGCGGAACTCGCGACAAACATAACCAAGCCCCACCGGGCAACCTACCAACCAAGTCTTTTCAGCCCAGGCCCCTGTGTACCGCGCGTCTAAGATCTTCAAATTCGACCATCTGACATAAAGCGGGACATAGCAGAGGACCCCTGGTCCTTAACTTGATACGAGTTCCGCACGCAAAGGAGGCGCCAGTGGCGCCTCCGTCTTGCGCAGGACTGTTCGAAGTAGCAAGTTAAGGACCAGGGGTCCCCGTTACCCGAGCGTTTCTGTGCTAGTTGAATTTGAAGATCTTTGAGGCAAGATGGTATAGGCCGAGTGTGGTTTTGTCTCCGGCCCGTCCACGCAGGTTGGTAAAGAATCCGACCACGCCGTAGCGAGCGCGACGATACATGCGCTCGTCGTACTCCTTCAGGTCCTTCCACAGCGTCTTCAGACGCTCATCGGCACAATCTTCCTCGGAAAGCTTGGTGAGTACCGAGCAAATCGCCATCATCATGGTGAAGTAGCCCATCATGTACGAACGCAGACGCGAGGACTCAACGTCCTGGTACAGGTGGAACGATTCCATCATGATGCGCGTTACGCGGAACTGCTGACCCAGGCGCTTGACCATCGTGGCCTCATTGACGCTCTGGCCCTCGCGACCGATAAAGTAGCGATAGAGGTCGATGTCGGCGTAGTACATGGTCTTGCAGCGCGGCAGCGGCACGTATGCGTAGATATTATCCACGTAGAACGTGTGTGCCGGCATAGGCAGATTGGACTCGCGCAGCACATCGGTGCGATAGCACAGACTGTGCATGAGCAGGTTCTGATCGGGACGGAAGTGTCCGATCTGGTCCCAAGAGAAAATCTTTTTGCGCGGCAGGGCAAACTTGTAGCCAATAGCGGTATGCGTGCCCTCGTAAACCTTCTCGTACACGTAGTTCGAGATAAACAGGTCGACGCGCTGGTCGCGCTCCTCAAAGCCACGCAGAATCGACAGCATGGTCGAAAGCGCCGCACCGTCGAGCCAGTCGTCCGAGTCGACAACCTTGTAGTAGGTGCCCTGCGCCTCACGCAGACCCGAAAGGACGGCAATACCGTGGCCGCCGTTCTCCTGGTGAACCGCGCGGATGATTCCAGGATAACGGGCCTCCCACTCGTCGGCCTTGGCGGCCGTCTCGTCCTTGGAGCCGTCGTCCACCACGATAATCTCGATATCGGTGGCGTAATTGCTCCCCTCCAAGATAGAGGTGATGCAATGGTCCATGTCCTTGGCGGCGTTATACGAGGGAATACCGAATGTTATGACTTTATGCATGGCAGGCGATAATCTCATCCGAAAGATCGAGGGCGGAATTGGTCACGGCGTCCATATCGTAGTAACGATACTCGGCCAGGCGACCCACGGGGTGGAAGTTCGTCAGGTTCTGGACGCGCTCAAGATAGCGCTCATAGAGTTCACGATTCTCGGGCTCAAGAATGGCGTAGTACGGCGTCTCACCCGAGCCGGGCGTATAGGCCTTGGAGTACTCCTTCATGATGGTGGTCTTGCCGGGCAAAACCTGACCGGTCATGTTCTTGAACTCGGTGATGCGCGTATAGTCCTCGCTCGTGGTGTAGTTGACGGTGCCCACGGGCTGGAACTGATCCATATCGAGCGTCTCGAACTTCATGTCGAGCGTGCGGTACGGCAGCGCGCCCAGATCGAGGTTGAACAGCTCGTCGAGCGGACCGGTGTAGACGATCTCGCCACCATAGACCTTGCCGTCGATCTTAACGGTGGTCTCGTCGATTTCAAAGAGGTCACGGGCGTCTACGTCACAGAATACGTCGATCAGATCGTGATCGAGCATATGCTCGAACAGCGCGGTATAGCCATCCTGCGGCATGCCCTGGAAAGGAGCCTGCGGGAAGTAGCGATCGTCATCGCCCACAAAGACGGGAACGCGGCCGGTGATCGAGGGGTCGATCTGGTCGGGCGTCTGGCCCCACTGCTTCATGGTGTAATGCAAAAAAACGTTCTCGTAGACGTAATCGGCGACCTCGGCAAGATCCGGGTCGTTCTTCTTGCGCAGCTCCATAATGGGCACCTTGACGTCCTTGCCAAAGGTCTCCACGAGCTTTTGGTACAGTTCCTCGCCGCGCTCATCGCCAAAGGCGAGCTTGAGGCTCGCATGGTTAAAGGGCACGGGCATAAGGGTACCGTTGATGTTGGCGAGCACCTTGTGCTGGTAGTCCGTCCACTTGGTAAAGCGCGACAGGAAATTGTGGACGCGCTCGTTAAAGGTATGGTAGATGTGCGGACCATACTCGTGGACCAGGATTCCCGCCTCGTCAGTGCAGTCGAAGGCATTGCCCGCAATGTGGCTACGGCGCTCCAAAACGGCAACACGATAGCCGATAGTTTCGGCAAGACGGCGGGCGCAAACGGCACCGGCATAACCGGCACCGACAACAATCATGTCGTACGCACCGGCATTAAAGCCTTCAGGCAGGCCTGAGGTAATCTGCATCGATACTCCTTGTCAAAAGCCACACGCTTTTTAACTGGGCTTTTTCTCGAACATACGTCGAGACATATTTATCAGAGCGATTATAGCGCTAATGCGTCCTATAATGAGCTTGCCACACAAGGAAAGCTCAAGCACCGCGGCGTACATTATTGAAAGGTAAACCCGCTAGCAGCGGGTTTATTCGTGTACAGCCAGGCGCCTGGAGCTTAGCGAAACGCTTGTAAGGAGTAACATGAGCGATTTCCTAAACCGTATGAAGTCTGCCGCCAAGGCCGACCTTAAGACCATCGTCCTGCCCGAGGGCGAGGATCCGCGTACCATCGTCGCGGCAAACAAAATCATCGAGGAAGGCCTGGCAAAGCTCGTCATCCTGGGCAACCCTGACGAGATCGACGTTCCCGGCGCCACCGTCATCGACCCGCGCAACGCCGAGAAGCACGAGGAGTACGCGCAGAAGTTTGCCGAGCTCCGCGCCAAGAAGGGTGTCACCATCGAGCAGGCTCGCGCCCAGGTGATGGACGCCACCTACTTTGGCACCATGATGGTCAAGATGGGCGACGCCGACGGCCTGGTCTCCGGCGCCTGCCACTCCACGGCCGACACCCTGCGCCCCGCGCTTCAGATCCTCAAGACCGCCCCGGGCACCAAGCTGGTCTCGGCCTTCTTCGTGATGTGCACCGACACCCCGCAGTTCGGTACCGACGGCACGCTGATCTTCGCCGACTGCGGCCTCAACATTAATCCGTCTTCTGACGAGCTCTCCGAGATCGCCATCGCCTCCGCTCACTCTTGGTCCACCTTCATGGGCAACGTTGAGCCGCACGTGGCCATGCTCTCCTACTCCACCATGGGCTCCGCCGGCGGCGAGGTCGCCAAGAAGGTCCAGGAGGCCGTGAAGTTCTGCAAGGAGAAGGCTCCCGAGCTCGCCATCGACGGCGACCTGCAGCTCGACGCCGCTATCGTCCCCACCGTCGCCCAGCTCAAGGCTCCCGGTTCCTCCGTTGCCGGTAAGGCCAACGTGCTCGTGTTCCCCGACCTCGAGGCCGGCAACATCGGCTACAAGCTGGTCCAGCGCTTCGCCGGCGCTGACGCCTATGGCCCCATCCTGCAGGGCATCGCCAAGCCGGTCAACGACCTGTCGCGCGGCTGCTCTGCCGACGACATCGTGGGTGTCGTGGCCATCACCGCCGTCCAGGCTCAGATGGCTGAGTAGCGGACTTATCCCCTCGGGGCCCTACAGGGTAAAGCTCTGAAAACGTCCTCGGACATGCATGAAACCCCCGCTGCGCACTTCGTGCGGCGGGGGTTTCATGCGTCCTGCGGAAAGTTTTCAGAGCTTTACCCTGTAGGGTCCCTGCCGTTACGTTGCAATCAGGGCATCTGGAGTGGACGGCGGCTTGGCTACGAGCTGGGGCTGAAGATCTGAATGATTGGATGCCGTTGCTGGGAGCGCAGGCGTTGCTGGTGACGATCACTTTGGGACTGGAATTTCCGCCTGCTAGTAGAAAGGCCTCCGGAGCTGTTGCTCTGGAGGCCTTTTTGTCAATTACAGACGAATATGTTAGCTGTTCTTGGTCAGACGCTCGACGTCGTGGGCGATCATGTATTCCTCGTCGGTGGGGATGACCATGACCGTGACGGAAGAGCCGGCGGCGCTGATGACCTGCGGGCCGTTGCCCACGGCCTCGCGGTTCTTGTTGTTGTCGATACGCACGCCCAGCCACTCAAAGCAGTCGCAGAAGGCCTTGCGGATCGACCAGTCGTTCTCGCCGATGCCGGCGGTAAAGGTGATGGTATCCACGCCCGCCATGGAGGCGATCATGGAACCGGCCTGCTGCATGGCCTTGTAGGCAAACATGTCGAAGGCGAGCAGGCAGCGCTCGTCTCCCTCGGAGGCGCGCGTACGGATGTCGCGGGCGTCGTTGGAGATACCCGAGATGGCAAGCAGACCAGACTGCTTGTTCATCATGTCATCGACTTCTTGATAGCTGTAGCCGCCCTCGCGCTGAAGGTAGCACACGGTGGCAGGGTCAATGGAACCACAACGGGTGCCCATCATCAGGCCGTCGAGCGGCGTGAGCCCCATCGTGGTGTCGCGGCAAACGCCGTCCTCAATGGCGGCGAGCGAAGCGCCGTTGCCCAGATGGCACGAAAGCAGACGGTGGCAGCACGAGCCCAGAATCTCCTTTGCCATCATCCACTCGTAGCGGTGGCTCGTACCGTGGGCGCCGTACTTGCGCACGTGGTACTTGTCGCACACGTCCTTGGGCAAGGCGTAGGTGTAGGCGACCTCGGGCATGGTCATGTGGAACGAGGTGTCGAAGACAGCCACGTTGGGCAACTCCGGATACTTCTCGCGGCAATACTCGATTGCCGCGGCCTCGCCGTAATTGTGCAGCGGGGCGAGCGGGGCCACCTCAAGGATCTTAGCCATGACCTCATCGTCGACGACCGCGGAATCATCGAAGTGCCAGCCACCCTGAACGATACGGTGGCCGATGCCATCGATCGTAAAGTCAGTCTTCTCGAGCTCCTCGAGCACGCGCGCAATGGCGCAGCGATGATCGGGAAAAGGAATCTCCTCGGTCTGCTTGGCACCACCGTTCTCGGAGTGGCCAAAGATGCCCATCTCCGAGCCGATACGCTCGCAGTTACCCTTGGCGAAAACCTCGCGGGTATCGGTATCCAAAAGCTGATATTTAAGGCTCGAGCTGCCGGCGTTGACAACAAGTACGTTCATGAGACTCCTTCGTGATTACAGTACGGTCGGCAAACCTATAAGGCGGTCGTACCCTTAATAAGAAGTTATCAGAATCCAATAAATAACTATTAAACTCTTCGCTCAAAGAGCATAAAAGGGGGCTGAACGGCACAAGGCCATCCAGTCCCCTCCCCTTGCATCAATTACTTACCGCTGACGATGCGCTCGACGTCGGAAGCGATCATGAACTCCTCATCCGTGGGGATGACGAAGATCTTGACCTTGGAATCCTTGGCGGACAGGCACCAAGCGCCGTCGCCACGCAGGGCGTTACGGGCATGGTCCATCTTAACGCCCATAAAAGCCAGACGGTCGGCCACACCGGCGCGAACGGCCGGAGCGTGCTCGCCGATGCCGGCGGTAAAGACCAGGGTGTCCATGCCGCACATGGAAGTGGCCATCTCGGCGGCCTTGGCGGCAATCTTGTAGACGAACATATCGAAGGCGAGCTGGGCCTCGGGGTCGCCGGCAGCGGCGAGCTCCTCGACATTGCGGCAGTCGTTGGTCTTGCCGCCGGTCACGGCCATGAGGCCGGACTTCTTGTTCATCATCTCGTCGACCTCGTCGAAGGTGTAGCCACCCTCGCGCTGCAGGTAACACACGGTAGCAGGGTCGATGGAGCCGCAGCGGGTGCCCATCATGACACCGTCGAGCGGCGTCAAGCCCATGGTGGTGTCCATGCACTTGCCGTCCTCGATGGCGCACAGGGAAGCGCCGGAACCGATGTGGCACACGACGACCTTGCGAGCCTCGCCGTTGGTCATCTCGGCAACCTTCTTGGAGATGTAGCGGTAGCTGGTGCCGTGGGCGCCGTACTTACGGATGTGCAGCTTGTCGCAGACGTCCTTGGGCAGGGCGTAGGTCTTGGCGACCTCGGGCATATTGAAGTGGAAAGCGGTGTCATAGACCGTGACGTTGGGCAGGTCGGGATACTGCTCGAGGCAGTACTCGATAACGTTGGCCTCGGGGTTGTTGTGCAGCGGGGCGAGCGGAGCGACCTCGCGGATCTTGGCGAGGACGTCCTCGTCGACGAGGGAGGAATCGCCGAAGTACCAACCGCCCTGAACGATACGGTGGCCGATGCCCTCGATCTTGACGCCATTGGCCTCGAGGTCCTTCAGGACGACCTCGATGGCGACCTTGTGGTCGGGGAACTCGATGTTCTCGGTCACCTTCTTGGAACCGTTGGCAGCGTGGGTGAAGGTACCGCCGGTAAAGCAGACGCGCTCGCAGGAGCCCTTTGCGGACACCTTGTGGGACTTGGTATCGATGACCTGATACTTAAGGGTCGAAGATCCTGCGTTGACGACCAGAACGTTCATGTGTCTCCCTACTAACAGGCGGTGTGGCGCCGCCAGGTTACATACGCTTCAATAATAAACCCAAACGCCCTCGCGCTCGGGTTTATTGCGTTGATATATAAGTTATCGATGCCTGAGCTTCCGTTTCACTGCACGGAAGAGGCGCCCTCAGATGAGGTTCTCGCCCAGGTTTTTGCCGCCGAGAACGTGCATGTGGAAGTGCATGACGGTCTGGCCGGCGTTGACGCCCTTGTTGGAGATGACGCGGAAACCGTCCTCCAAGCCCTTGGCCTTGGCGACCTCCTGGATGGCGTGAGCCATGGCGCCCATGGTCTCGGCCGGCACGTTGTCGGCGATGTCACTGTAGTGCTTCTTGGGGATCACGAGCGTGTGGACCGGCGCCTGGGGATTGAGGTCGTCGAACGCGATGACCTGATCGTCCTCATAGACAACGGTCGAGGGGATCTCGTGGTTGGCGATTTTGCAGAAGATGCAATCACACATGGTTGGTTCCTTTCTCACAGACCAAGGTAATTATATTTGGTCGAGATGGTTAGAACGAGAGGTTATCGTCGGTGTTAGCGGCTTCGCCGTCGGCGAGCACGTCGTTGCCGTCGACGTCCTTAAGAAGCACCGAGACCTTCTGCTCGGCATCGGACAGGCGGGTGCGCAGGCTCTTGAGGAGCTCGACGCCGCGGGTATAGCTCTCGAGCGACTCCTCGAGCTCCATATCGCCCGACTCCAAGCTGCGGATGATGAGCTCCAGTTCCTGCGAGGCCTGCTTGTATGTAAGCTGCTCGACCGGGGTCTTCTCTGCCATATCTGTTTCCTTTCCTAAAGGTTTATCGCTATGAAACGCGGCCTACTCGACCGTATCGACCGTTGCCGCCACGTTGCCGTCTGCCATGCGCACGCGGATGGCATCGCCGGGCTTAAAGGTCTTGGCGCTCGTAGCCACACCATCATCGCTGTACGCGATGGAGTAACCGCGGGCAAGTACCTTGAGCGGCGACAGGGCATCGAGCGACGCGGCAGCTCGGCCTAAGTCGGACGCAGGCTTGTTGAGCATCGTACGTCCCTGATGCTCCAGGCGGGAACTCGCAAGCGTGAGCGCGTGGCGCTTACCATCGAGCCCCGAGGTGCTTGCGACCAAGCGCTCGGGCAGACGCTCGAAGTTGGAGCGGAAGGCCCCAACCGAACGCGTTATGGCGCCCGACAGTCGATCGGCAGTCAGCGCAAGCTCCGATTCGCGACGCTCGACCATAAACGTCGGATCGTTGAGGCACGGGCGGCATGCGGCCGCATCGAGCGCGTCGCCCAGACGAGCCGTATAGGTATCCCAGGCACGACGACCGCGCTGGTCGAGCATTTCCAGATCGACCTGATCCGACCCGATCATCGAAGCCATCGCGACGCCCAGACGCTGATGGCGCGTCTCGAGCACGTCGGCCAACTCCGTCATAGCCGGCGCCACCGATTCTGCCGCTGCCGTTGGCGTGGAGGCGCGACGGTCGCTCACCATGTCGCAAATCGAGGTATCGGGCTCATGGCCAATGCCGGTCACCACGGGCACGGGGCAAGCCGCCACCGCACGGGCAAGCTCCTCGTCGTTAAAGGTCATGAGGTCCTCGAAGGAGCCGCCGCCACGGACAAGCAAAATGCAATCGGGCGCCGGCGTAATGGCAGCGGCGCGGCGCAAGCCTTCAATAAGCTCTGCCGGCGCGCCCTCGCCCTGGACCTTTGCGCCCACGCAGACAAGCTCGACGAGCGGGTTGCGACGGCGCAGCGTACGCTTGACGTCGTCGATCACGGCGCCCGAAAGCGAGGTGACGACCGCCACGCGTGAGCAGAACACCGGGATGCGGCGTTTACGGGACTCGTCCATCAGCCCCTCGCGACGCAGCTTTTCGGCCAGTTGCGCCACTTGTTGACGCAGCAGACCCTCCCCCGCCAGCGAAAACGAGCGGGCGACGAAGCTCATGCGACCCGTAGGCTTGTAGAGATTGAAGCTGCCCTTAAAGCTCACCTGCATGCCGTCGCGCAGATCGAAGGTACGCTTAAGGTAGGCTCCTTTCCAGATGATGCAGTCGACGGCCGCCGAGTCGTCCTTGATTTGGAAGTAGCAGTGGCCGCTTCGGGCATTGGGACCACGAAAACCCGTGACCTCACCCAAAACGCTCAGCTGCGGAATGGCATCGAGCGCACCGGCGGCGATCTCCACCGCTTGGCTCACGCTGAGCTCTTTGCGCTCCTGCTCGTCCGATCCGTCAAACTCGGCAGAAACGGCATTGCCGGTCAGATTCCAGCCTGCCACGCAGCCTCCTTTCGTTATCGCGCACAGAGGCTCCGGCCCCGTGCATATTTAAGTCCAACACATAGTACAGCGCCGCGTGGACACGAATCCCCGCGGCGCCTGCCTGTCCTGTTTGTTATCGGTTGGAGTTTCTGTTGTAGCGAGCCATCAGGTAGAGCAGTTGAATGATCGAAGTGAGCGCTGCGGCCACATAGGTAAGCGCGGCTGCCGTCAGCACCTTCTTGGCACCGTTGACCTGCTTGGAACTCATGCCCGACTGCTCGATATACGCCACGGCGCGGCGACTGGCATCAATCTCGACCGGCAGCGTAACCAGCTGAAACAGCACGCTAAACGAGAAGAAGACCAGCGCGAGGGTCGTGAGCCCCGCGATGTTCATGAACAGGCCCATGAGCAGCACGATCGTCCAGGTGTTCTGGGTAAAGTTGACGACGGGAACCAAAGCGGTACGTACCTTCATCATGGCATAACCACTTTGACGCTGGGCAGCATGGCCCGCCTCGTGACAGGCCACGGCAACGCTTGCAACCGACCCGCCCGAACGGTTGGCATCCGACAGATACAGGTTGTTGTCCTGCGGGTTGTAATGATCGGTGAGCTCGCCGGCAACGCCCTTGATACCCACGGCGTTGCAACCGTTGGCATCGAGCATGCGGCGAGCGACCGTGGCACCCGTATCGCCGTCCGAGCGCACCTTAGACCACGTCCTGTACGTCGAGTTGATATAGCTCTGCGCGGCAAGGCCAAGCACCGTGCAGACAAGAACAACCAGCAGGTACAGCGGGTCAATGCCAAAGCCGTATCCATAGTAATAAGGCATGCGAATTCCTCCGAATCGAGTTACACGTTGGAGGCATTCTACCCACTCAGCCGACTAGGCTTCCCTACAGAAGCTCGATTTTGCCGTCCTTCACGGTGAGTCCCATGTTGCCCGAGAGCAGATCGTCCAGGCGCGAGCCCACGAGCTCAAAGCGCCAGCCTTCGCGCAGGGGGCTCTGCTCGGGATGCTCAATATAGTCGGCCAGGTCATCGCGCGAGGCAATGACCGAGGTCGCCACGCCCGAGCGCTCGGCAACCAGTCGAATGAGCGCATACATCAGGTCCGTCACACTCTCCAACTCCGGCGAAATCTGACGGTGCCCGCGTACCATGAGCGGCAGGCGATCGTGTGGGCAGCTCGCACCGCGCTTAATGGCCATGAGCGCGCCGTCCACGTCGCGCTCCCCCAGCTGGTCGGTACCGCGAATGCTGCGGAACTCCTCAACACGAACGGGATTACGTTTAACCAGGGCCAGCAGCGTATCGTCGGACATGACCCACTTGCGCGGGATGTTGCGGCGCTCGGCGCGGTCCTCGCGCCAAGCAGCAAGCTCGCGCGCAATGCCCAGCTGATGGCGGCTGCAGGAGTTGATGCGCTTGACCTTGCGGAATGCCTCATGGCGGTCGGCGCGGTAGTGTGACTCGTCGGCCAGCGGACGCAACTCGTCGAGCACCCAGTCCACGCGGCCCAGCTCACGCAGGCGGCTCATCATCTCGGTATAGGCGACGATCAGGTACTTGACGTCATCGATCGCGTACTCGATCTGTTTGTCGGTCAGCGGGCGGCGCGACCAGTCGGTCAGTGACTCGGTCTTGGGCAATGAGACGCCGCAAAACGTCTGCACGAGTGCGCCGTAGGAAATCTGCTGGCGCTCGCCCAAAAAGGCGGCGGCCACCTGCGTGTCAAAAATGGGACGCGGCAGCACGCCCACGGTATGGAGCATGACCTCCATATCCTGCGAGCAGGCGTGGAAGACCTTGGTCACGCTCTCGTCGGCCATAAGCTCGGCCAGCGGCGACAGGTCGTCGATCACCAGAGGATCGACCGCGACGCTCTCGGCAGGGGTGGCAATCTGGACCAAGCACAGGCGCGGGTGGAACGTGCGCTCGCGCAAAAACTCGGTATCGACGGCAATCGCGTCGAACTCGCGGGCGCGCTGGCAAAAGTCGAGCAGAGCCTGATGTGTGGAAATGTACATATCAACCCATCGAATAAGGTTAGGCCCGAAAAACACGGGTAGGATATCGGCATTGCCCTACAACTATACTCGGTTAGTCACAGAACGGGAACGTAAGTATGCGCTGCCTTATCATCCACAACCCGGCATCGGGCCCCAGCTCAGATGAAATCTACGCGTTCACGCACGCCCTCGCACAGGGCGGCGACGAGGTCGTGATGCGCTTTATCGGCGATGGCATGGAACCCGAGGACGCCGTGGCAGACGTGCGCGAGTTTGATCGCGTGGTGATTTCGGGCGGCGACGGCACCGTCTCCAACGTGCTCGACCAAATGCGCGGATGCGGCGTCCCCACGCTCGTCTTCCCCTCCGGCACGGCCTGCCTGTTCTTCAACAACATTGGCAATGCCCCCGAGGCCGCGGCGCTCGCCAAGGCCTGCCGCGTCGGCCGTACCGTCAAGGCGGACATGGGCGAGCTCTTTTGGCTCGACGAGAACGGCAACGAGAGGCACCACGGCTTTATCATCATCGCCGGCTCGGGCTTCGACGCCGAGATCATGATGAAGGCCGCCCCCGCCAAAAACGACATCGGTGAGATCGCCTATTTCCTGTCGGCGCTCGCCACACCCAACCCCACGGTGGCGCACTTTACGATTGAGCATGACGGCATTGTCGAGGAGCTCGATGGCATCTGCTGCATGGCCGGCAACACCTCGGTCATTCAAAACGACATCAACCTGTTCCCCGATTGCCGCATGAACGACGGCATGGTCGACATCGCGGTCATCGAGCCCGTAAAAACCGTCCAGCTGCTCCCGACCGTGATCACCGCCGCGCTCGACCCCGCCGGCAAGGTGCTCGGCCGTCCGCAGTTCAAGATCATCCAGACCAAGGAAGCCAAGATCACCTGCACGCCGTCGCTGGGCATGCAGTTCGATGGCGAGATCATCTCCAGCAACTCGGGTGTCTTTGGTGCCCGCGCACTTCCGCAATGCCTCGACCTCATCGTCGACGAATTCTCCCCGCTCGGAAAATAGGAGGACCCCCGTGAACGACAACCCCATCCTTGGCTTTATCGTCATCGTTTTGGCCATGCTCGTCGGCTATGCCATTAACGTGATTCACCGTCGAAAGAAGTAGCCATTACTCTTAGACGGCCCGTGCAGCCCGGACCCCTCGCCGGCATGAAACCACATGCCGGCGAGGGGTCCGCTTTTTTCTTGACGCTTTATTTAGCTACATTTTTCGCTGGCGTTATACAAATTGATTTCCCACTAAATGAGTTCAATTTACCGTTAATCGCATATTTCGCTACGCTTATCGAGTAAATAACTTTCATGAATGTATATTGTTTCGAATTCGTTACGCTAAGGGGGTGTAATTATTGGGTGAAGCCCTCTGGAGACAGAGGGCTTTCGCACGCTGGGAGGGAATATGAGTAAAACTCATCCCGTCAACGCGCTCAAGAAGCTTGGCATAGGCCTTGCATTTGGAGCTGCAACCATCATGTCCATGCCGACATCTGCGCTCGCCTGCACGCAGATGTACATGGGCAACAAGCTGACGGCCGACGGTGACACGTACTATGGCCGCGCCGAGGACTTCGATAAGCGCTACCTCAAGCACTTTGGCATTGAGCCTTCTCACGGCCCGGGGCATACGTACGGCTCGGACGAGTCCGCATTCATGTATACCTCGACCAAGACCACGTATCGCTACACCTATGTACGCGACCATCCCTCCCAGTGGCACGGGCGCTATGATGCCTACTCTGAGGCAGGCATCAATGAGAAGGGCGTGTCCTGCTCCGCAACGCTGACCACCGGCATGAATGCTGATGCTGAGGCAGCAGACCCCCTGACCAAAACCGGTATTGGCGAGTACAGCTACGGCAGCGTTATCTTAGGTGAAAGCGCCAATGCACGTGAGGGCGTCGAGCTCCTCGGCAAGATCATCGACGAGCAGGGCGCCTGCGGCAACGATCAGATTATCATCGCCGACAGCAACGAGACTTGGCTGTTTGCCGCACTTTCCGGCCACCAGTGGATCGCCATGAGGCTCACTGACGATATCGCCTCGCTCAACCCCAACATCGGCAACCTCAACTACAAGGTTGACCTCACCGACACCGCGAACTGTCTCCACTCTGCGACCATCGAGTCCATGCCTAAGGAGAATGGCTTCGCCAAGTACTTCGATGACGGTCAATTTGACGTTGCCCAGACCTACGGCGAGGCAATTAGCGAAAAGGCCATGCATTCTTGGGCCCGTTATGTCCAGGGTCGCGCCTACTTCGGTGTGCCGCTCACCGAGGGCACCGACTACGAGATCGTCAAGGACGAGCGCGAAGATGCTCGTGCCACGACCGGCGCCCTGGTTAGCAAGGCGCAGCCGCTGTTCTTCCAGCCCGGCAAGTCCGACTGGAACACCTTTGAGATGATCCGCGCGTTTGGCAACCGCGGCGAGAAGGTCCCGGGCCTCAACGCCAACACCGACGGCGCCTACGCCATTGGTACCGAGACCAACACCGAGGTCAATCTCTTCCAGATCCGTCAGGGCATGGACCCCGAGATCGCGACCATCCAGTGGGAGATGCTCTCCCGCGCCGCCTACTCCGTCGCCATCCCCTACTACTCCGCACTGCTCACCGAGGTTAGCCCGTACTACAGCGACCAGACCGTCTCCTTCGATCACTGCGAAGAGGAGGACATCGTGAACAACGAGGAGCCCGAGAACTCCATCAACTATGTCCTCATGGACATCAGCTCCCTGTGCTTCGAGCACCGTGAGCAGCTCGGCACCGGCGTTCGCACCTACCTCGACGCCCTCCAGAACGAGCTCGTCGAGCAGAACTTGGAAGTCGACGAGGTCATGCAGGCCACCGAGGGCACCGAGGCCCGTACCGCCCTGGCAAACAAGGCCGGCAATGCTGCCACCGAGAACACCTACGTCAAGTGCAAGGCCTTGCTCCAGGAGATGCGCGCCTATCTGAAGGCTGAGAACTTCGACCAGCCCTTCACCCCGAGCGACCTGAACACCGAGACCAACGGCCTCAAGGTGTCCATCACCTACGCCAAGGACGCTCTTGCCACCGACCCGGTAACCCCGGATCAGCCTGGCACTCCCGAGCAGCCTGGTACTCCTGAGCAGCCTGGTACTCCTGAGCAGCCCGGTACCCCCGAGCAGCCCGCTAAGCCCGAGCAGCCCACCACCAAGCCCAAGAAGCCTGGCAAGTCGGACACCACGACCACGGTAACCACCAACAAGGCGAACACCAAGGGCGGCCTGCCCACCACCGGTGATCGTTTTGATGGCCGCGTGGTGGCTGCATTCGCCATCGCTGGCGTTGCCGTCATCTCCGCGGGCGGTTACTTCCTCTACCGTCGCAATAAGGAGTAACGTCCTAGCTGAGCGGGCAAGGCAGCAATGGCAGCCTCGCCCGCTCAGCCCGCTCTTTTGACCGGCGGGAAACCCGCCTGAAATCTTTTTAAAAAGATTTCCCCGCACACACTTCGCTGTGCTATAGTGCAGCGCAACAGCAACTAGGTGCGACCGCGCCACGGCATCACGAAAGGAGCCACCGACATGAAGAACACGATGAAGTCTCTCAACAACTGGTGGTGGCGTGATGCGAATACGATCGGTCGACAGTGAGTCCCTCACGCCTGTTTTTGCGCTCTAGGTGATTGGAAGGCCTCCGGTTTCGACCGGGGGCCTTTTTCTATCTCGAGCCCGATCGCATTCGCATCACGCGCCTCCGCTTTTCTCTTGCACCCCCATTCCGAAAGGATTTTCACCATGTCTCAGAACACCACCGCCGCCCAGCCCCGCACCGTCCAGACCGCCGACCGCGGCAAACTCGACGTCCGCGCTCTCGTCCTGCTCGCCATCCTGCTCGCTGCAGGCTTCATCCTCAACTTCACCGTCGGCAAGGCCATCTCGGGCATCTCGGGCGGCATGATCAGCCCCGAGTTCATCATCTCGGCCTTCTGCCTCACCATCCTGGTCGTTCGCCCTAACATCGGCCAAGCGCTCGTCATCGGCCTCATCTCGGCTGCCGTGATCCAGATCACCACCACTTCGCCGTTCGTCGATTTTGCCGCCGAGGGCATCGCCGCCATGCTCATGGCCGGCATCGTCAACGCCGCCGGCAAGAACGGTCAGGTCAAGCCTGCCGTCGCCATTGTTGCAACCTTCCTGACCACCTTTGTCTCCGGCGTCATCTTCATGGTCATCAAGATGGCCATGCTCGGCGTGGTAGGCGAGCTCGCCGCCGCCATGTTGCCCGTCGTCGCCATGACCGCCGTCTTTAACGCCATTCTGGTCGGCGCCCTCTACCTGCCCATCCAGAAGGCCCTTAGGCTCAACTAACCCGCTCGGCTTTACGAGCCACCCCATCTTGGCGTTCATTCGTCGCTCGCGTACCCAAGTACGCTTCGCTCCTCTTTCGCGCCAACCTGGGCCCCCTCGTAAAGCCGTCTCCGTGCTTCACCACCAAAGACCGTCCCAAACAACGAACTTTTTTGGGACGGTCTTAAACAACTGGTCATTTAAGACTGTCCCCAATGACTATGAAAGGTATCCATGGAAACGATCATCAACGTCGACGATGTCTCGTTCTCCTATGGCACGCAGACCGAGCAGGCGCTCAGCCACATCTCGCTCAGCGTGAACAAGGGAGATTTCATCGGCATCATCGGGCCCTCGGGCGCCGGCAAGTCCACGCTTGCCGCCTGCCTGTCGGGTGCCGTGCCCCACCACTACACCGGCACGTTCTTTGGGTCCGTCATGGTCGACGGCCACGACACCTGCGAAGTCTCGCTCACCGACGTCTCGCAAATCGTCGGCAGTGTGCTGCAGGATATCGACACGCAGATGGTCGCTTCGGTCGTCGAGGACGAGATGCTCTTTGGCCTCGAGAACTTTGGCGTTCCCCACGACCAGATCGAGCAGCGCGTGAGCGAAACGCTCGAGACCGTCGGCATCAGCGACCTGCGCGACCGCGAGATCGCCACCCTCTCGGGCGGACAGAAGCAAAAAGTGGCCATCGCCGCCATCCTCGCCATGCGTCCGCGCGTCTTGGTTCTCGACGAGCCCACCGCGGCACTCGACCCCGCCAGCTCCACGCTGGTTTTCGAGACCCTGCGTGAGGCCAACCGTGCACTCGGCATCACCATCGTCGTCGTTGAGCAAAAGGTCGCCCTGCTTTCGGAGTACTGCAACCGCGTGCTCGTGCTCAATCATGGCGAAATCGCGCTGCAGGGCGAGCCACACGAGGTCTTCGCGCATACCGACGAGCTCCGTGCCATCGGCGTCGACTGCCCTCGCGTCACGCGTATCTTCAATAGCCTCGAAACCGATGGCCTGGTAAGCGGCACCCCCTGCTTGGATGTCGATGAGGCCGAGCGCCTGATTTCGGGCATCGTCGACCCCGCACACGCGGCTATCGAAGCCCAGGCGCCCGCCGGTTCCCCGCATGCACCGTCGTTGCGTCCTCATGCCAAGGACGCCGAACCCGTACTCACCTTCGACCATGTTGAGTTTGCCTATCCCAATGGCGGAGCCGCCGTACACGACCTTAGCCTGACGCTCTATCCTGGCGAGCTCGTGGGCATCGTCGGCCAAAACGGCGCCGGCAAGACCACGCTCACCAAACTGCTCACAGGCCTGCTTAAGCCCGCCTCGGGCAGCGTGCGCGTCACGGGACTGGATACCGCAGCCGTTCCCACGAGCCGCATCGCTCGCGAGGTCGCGACCCTCTTCCAAAACCCCGACCGCCAGATCTGCAAGGACACCGTGCTCGACGAGGTCGCCTTTGGCTTGGAGCTTGGCGGCATGGACCGTGCCGAGGCTCTGCGTCGTGCCCAACTCGTCATCGACCGCTTTGGCTTGCCGGCCGACGAGGCGCCCTTCTCGCTCTCGCGCGGTCAGCGACAAATGGTGGCGCTTGCCTCCGTCGTAGTGGTTGAGCCCAAGATCGTCGTGCTCGACGAGCCCACGAGCGGCCTTGATTACCGCGAGTGCATGACCGTCATGGAAACGGTGCGCACCATGGCCGAGCGCGGTTGCGCCGTTATCATGGTTTGCCACGATATGGAAGTCGTCTCGGATTTTGCCGAGCGCATTGTGGTAATGGCCGACGGTCGCATCCTCGACCGCGGCCGCACGCACGAGCTATTCTCGAACATCGATCTCATGCGGCGTGCCTACGTGGAGCCTCCCCAGGTTATTGAACTCTCGCGCCGTCTGGCATCTTCCGTCTCGCCCGCTTTTGCGCAGGTGAGCGAGGTCACCGATGTCGTTCGAATTACCAAGGAGATGGTCCACCGTGGTTAACGTCATCGACTACATGCCGGGCGATACGCTACTGCATCGCCTGAACCCCGTCGTCAAACTGGGCCTCGCCGCCGCCATCATCGTCGGCATCTTCTTGTCCGACACCTACGTGGCGCTGTTGGGCTTTTTGGCACTCACCCTTGCGCTGGGTGCCTATGCCGGTGTCATCGACCGTCTGCTCTCGCTGCTCAAGTTGCTGATTCCGCTCGCGCTTATCATGCTGGTGCTCCAGCTGGCCTTTATGCGCGATGGCAACGTGGTGTGGAACTTTATCACCGACACGGGTCTCATCACAGGATCGAAGGCCTGCCTGCGCCTGCTGGGCGTGGCGTTACCACTCATCCTCATGCTCATGGTGACCAAGCTCAACGACCTTGCCAACGCCTGCGTCGAGGTGCTGCACGTGCCGTATCGCTATGCCTTCACCTTTACCACGGCGCTGCGCTTTGTGCCGGTGTTTGGTCAGGAGATGAACGCCATCATGGAGGCGCAGACCGCACGCGGCGTCGAGTACGACACCAAGAACCCCATCAAGAAGCTTAAGCTCATGCTGCCACTGTGTGTGCCACTGCTCATCTCGAGCGTGGGCAAGACCGATGCCACAGCCTTGGCGGCAGAACAGCGCGGCTTCTATCTGCGTACGCGCGCCAGCTCGTACAAGCGCTACCCCATCAAGGGCCTGGACATCGCCGTACTCATCGTCAGCATCGCCCTCATCGCCATCGGCTTCCTGTTCTAGTTCACCACCGACAGCAACCGCCCAACGCAAAAGGCCTCGGCTCGCACCAAACGAGCCGAGGCCTTTACTGTTTCACCAGATAAAACCTACCAAAATTAACCTGTCCCTTTTTGACAGGTCGGAAGCTAGAGGCGGTAGGGAGCGCCGCTGCGGATGATGGATTCGCGCACCAGGACATCCATGGCGTCGAGGGTGATCTCGGGCATCTCTCGGTACTTTTGCAGCACCGAGAGCTCGGTGCAGGCCAGAATGACGCGGTCGCAGCCGCTACGGGCAAACTCCCACATCACACGGTCGAACTTATCCATATCGGGCTCACGCCCGGCCTTCACATCATCGTAGATAAGCGACATCACATCGTTCTGACGTTTCTCACTGGGATAGACAACCTCAACACCCGCAGCCTTACATTCGCGGCCGTAGACGCCCGCGCCCACGGTGCCATCGGTTCCCATAATGCCAATCTTGTGCACCGGCTCGGCCGGCATACTCAGGTTGGGATCGAACTCGCACTCCCCCATCACCGCACCGGCCAGAGCATAGCGCACCGACTCACGCGGCATGTGGATAATCGGCACCTTCGTAAACGACTGGATCTGGTCGTAGAAGTAGTGCGACGTGTTGCAGGGAATGGCAATGTGCGCACAGCCCAGCGACTCGAGTGCCTGGGCGCACTCTTTCATGGTCGCCAGCAGCTTGGCATGCTCGCCGGTCTTAATGGCCAACGTGCGGTCGGGCATGGTCGACTTGGAGAGCACCACCATGTCGATATGTTCCTGATCGCAGGCAGCAGCCGTATGACGCACCACCTGGTCGTAGTAATACGACGTGGCCTCGGCGCCCATACCGCCGATAACTCCCAGCTTTTCCATCGCCGCCTCCTTGGTGACGCTTGCGCAATTGCGCGTATCATACCCGCGCCCGCCCGAAGCAAACCGGACGGGCGCCGCGCTCATCTACTTGTAATACGTCTTGAACAGCTTAAAGTGGCGCAGCTTGGTGTGCCACATGCGCAGCCAGCGATTAAAGACAAAGTCGCCCTTCATAAACGAAGGGTCGGCGCCCTTGCCTTCCTTGTCCAGGCGATGCACCTTAGCGCGCAGCTCGGGATCCTTGACGTACTTGTCGACGACGCCCATGGGAACGACCATCCACAGCGCCTCGTCCTGTGCCGTCACAAACTCCGGCTCAAACGGGCGGTCGAACACATACTCGTCCACCACATACTTGGCAACGTTAAAGCCGCTGTTGGTAACGTAGTAGTTGCTGCGGCCCTGGCGCGTGTTGAAATCGAAGAACTTAAACGAGCCGTCGCGCTCGTCGTACTTAACGTCAAAGTTGGAATAACCTACAAAGTTCAGGTCCTCGAGCAGCTTGCGCACGCCGCCCATGAGCTCGTCATTGGGCTCGGTAATGATGCAGGCATGGTTGCCGACACCGTGAGGCTGATGCTCCTCGAGCAGCACGTGACCCAGGCACATCATGCGGACCTTGCCGTTGCGGTCGGAATAGCTGGTGAGCACGCGCATGTACTCGTCGTTGCCGGGCACGCGATCCTGCAAGATCAGGTCGTCGGTGTAGCCGCTGGCATACGAATCGCGAATGACCTGTTCCAGCTCGGCGCGGTCGGCAATCTCATAGGCCTTCTTCTGGCCCTCGAACTCATGCTGCCACCACATGATGCCGTCAGAAGGCTTCAGAATCATCGGGTAAGGAAAATCGATCTGGTCGAGCACTTCGGCAGGCGCCTCACCCTGGGCGTTCAGCATCGCCATGGTGAAGGTAAAGGTGTGCGGATAGGGCACGCCATGCTTCTCGCACAGCTCGTAGAAGATCTCCTTCTTCTGGCACTGCTCAAGCATGCTATAGGGAGCGTAAGGCGCGACGATGTTATCCGCCAACTCATGGGCATCCTTGGCTTGAGCCACGAGAGCGACATAGTTGTCACCACAGCCCACAAGGACAATCGTCTTATCGGCATGCGCTTGGGCAATGCCGTTGACGGTTTTGAGCATCACGGGCATGGTATCGATATCCACGTTGGGCGTGTAGTCGATAATCTGGCTGCGGTACGCGGGACCCGTCTGATACTTGCCAAAGACCAGACTCTTGACCTGGTACTCCTCGTAGAAGGCACGCGCCACCGAATAGGCGTTGATGTCGCCACCAAGCAGCACGGGAATGAACTCGCGCTCTGTAAATTGCAATGCCATGGAAACTTCCTATCATGAACTGCCCACACAACGGGCGGTCTTTGCGCAACTGATTTATTCTAGCGTGCCAAGCCGCCGGCGCCCAAAGCTCCACCGTATCTATGGCAATCAACGTAATTGTCCAGCACGAAGGCCAGCACGAAGACGGCGCTCACCGTTGTATGACAATGGGCAATGAACCTACCATTGTTGTAGGATTCAACATGTTGCCCGCCCCGTCGAAAGGTGCACCGTGCCCCAGGTTCATCCGATCAACAACCCCATCATTGACGCCGCCAAGCGCGAACTTGCGGATCGTGCCCAGACGGCAGTTCCCCTACGCACCGCAAACGATGCTTACAACGGGCCTGCCCGTATCGTCTCAATCAACACGTCGGAGCACAAAGGCACTCGCAAGTCGCCCGTCGCCGATGGACGCGACACCGTCATCGAGCAATTTGGCCTCGCTACCGATGCGCACGCCGGACATTGGCACCGCCAGGTCTCTTTTTTAGCCGCGGAGTCCATCCAGACGGCGCAGGCACGCGGGCTCGACGTACACGAGGGTGACTTTGGAGAGAACTTCACCACGCAAGGCATCAATCTACTCTCGCTCCCCCTGGGAACGCAGCTCAAGATTGGCAACGATGTCCTGGTCGAAATCAGCCAAATCGGCAAGGTATGCCACACACGCTGTGCCATCTACTATCTCGCCGGCGACTGCATCTTTCCCCACGAGGGCGTTTTTGGCGTGGTACTAAAGGGCGGAGAGGTCCATATCGGCGACGACATCCAGGTGGTCAAGCTCGGCGACGGCACCTGTTCGTTCACCCCTGCCGAGGCCCTCGAAGAGATTGAGCAGGCTCGTCAGGAGGGCACGCTGTAGTTGTAAAACCCCATGTTGAGATAGCTTTTACATCCCAAAACTCCTCTCAAACAGGGTTCTGTAACGTTAAAGTTGAACTCTATGGTTTCTCAACAATTCATCATAACTGCAGGTCAAAGCCAAAGCCTCAAGTTCAACTTGACCCTTTGGAACCTTTAAGGTTCAAGTTGAGGTCGAAAGCAGTAGTAGAATACCGTTCGAACCATAACCTACGATTGATTGCAGAGGGACTGGATGCAGCATTCGAATCATCGCGCCGCAGCGCTCATTGCGTCGAAGCCGGCTCGTATCATCACGAGCGCCGCGCTCGCCGTTGCGCTGACGGCCACGCCGATGCTCTCCCCCGTTGCGGCGTATGCCGCCTCGCAGGCAACGCAGGACCAGCTTTCCGCAGCCCAGCAGAAGATCGAAGCCGCCACGAGCGCCTACAACGACGCCCGCACCAAACTCGATGACCTGCAAAAGCAGATTGACTCCAATGAGGCAAGCATCGAGGAAATCGAGGCTAAGCTTCCCGAGCAGCAGGCCAAGGCAAGCTCCGCCATGCGCGATCTGTACAAGTATCAGAAGGGCACCAACCCCATCGTGAGCTTCCTGGTCAACGCGCAGAGCCTGGGTGAGTTCATCACGACCTGCAAATACACCAACCAGATCACGAGCTCGAGCGTCGACGAGATCGAACAGCTCAATAACATGCAAACCGAACTCGAGCAGAACAAGGCTGAGCTCCAGCAGGCCAAGTCTCAGCTTGAGGCAGAGCAGAAAAACGCCGAGGATGCGTTGGCTCAGGCCCAGCAGCTCCGCAGCGAGGCACAGGCAAAAGCCGAGCAGGAAAATGCCGCCGAGCTTGCCAAGCTTGAGGCCGATAAGGCCGCCGCCGCCGAGAAGCTCTCGGGCGAGGGCGTAAGCGGCAGCAATTCCAGCAGCCAGGCCACCAACACCAACACCACCATCGACACCACGGTGAACAACGCCAATACCGGTAGCTCCGATTACGATTCGTTCATCAATGAGTGGACGAGCCGCATCGACAATTATCTCGCCGGCTCCCCCATGGCAGGCCAGGGCTATAACTTTGCCGTCGCCGCTTGGAATACCGGTGTCGACCCCCGTTGGTCCCCCGCCATCGCCTGCATCGAGAGCACCAAGGGTGCTTATTGCGCCAATTCTTACAACGCCTGGGGCTGGAGTGCCCGTGGCGGCGGTTGGCGCAGCTTTGGCAGCTGGAGCGAGGGCATCTCCGCTCACGTTGCCTATCTGGGCGCCAACTACGGCTCCACCCTTACCCCGGCAGCGGCCAAAAAGTACTGCCCGCCCACGTGGCAGGACTGGTACAACAAAGTCGCCGCTCAGATGAACCGCATCTAGGTGCAACTGCAAAGGGCCCCAATGGGGCCCTTTTCTTTTAGGTAGCGGAGGTATCGACGACGCCGGTCGCATTGGCAACCGCGACTATGACGATCATGCATAGGAGCAGCACACCCAATGCCTTGAGCCAGAGTTTCGCGAGTTTCTTGCCGCGATAGCTGTCGAGCAGTGCGAATCGCCGACGAAGACGGCGCTTATCGAGCAGCGCAAAATGCATAAGCACCATAAGGCCATCGACAAAGAAAAAATACTCGATTATGAGAAGCCACGTCGGGTAGCTTTGGTTTGCTCCCGTGGGGTGAAAGACGGCAAAGTGACTTCCGGCAAAGAACACAAGTAGCGAGAAGCAGACAAGCGTATTCCAAATGCGCCCCAGAGACTCCGGAACGCGAGAGAGCAGACCGCATGCAGCGGAGGCGGCAGACCCAGGAAGCCCTGCGGGGTTCTGGAGCCCTTGGGGCGTCAACACCGTCTCCGAGGCCGGAGTACGGACAGGCGCAGGTGTAGGAGGCCGCACGGGGCGGCTCAGATCGTATGCCGAGCGCGTCGCCCGTCCCAACGCTTCCGCACTCGCAAAACGCTTGGCCGGGTCGAGCGCCATCGACATGCAGACGGCATCGGCAAGTGGGGTGGGAATGCCACGCGCCTCGCATTGCTCGCGCATGTCGAGCCCTGGTTTAGGGTCGACTCCCGTCAAGCAGAAGAACAACAGGGCGCCCAGTGCGTAGACGTCGCTGCGCACGCTCGTCTGCCCAAACCCATACTGCTCGGGCGGCGCATAGGGCCGCGTGCCGAACTTGACGGTGTCGGCATCGGCACCATCGCGCCATACGCGCGCAATCCCCAAGTCGATAATCACCAGCGACGAAAACGTCAGGCCGTCATCAGGCGTATAGTTGGCACCCGTCACGATGATATTCGACGGCTTGAGGTCGCGATGGATCACCGGCGCTGACGTCTCCCCCGCCATTGCAAAACCGGCGTGGAGCTCGCCCACGGCATCGCATAGGACAGGATACAATTCACGCGCATAATCGGGGGTGGCTCCCAGACGGTCCACCAGCACCCCGAGCGTCTCCCCTTCGATGTATTCCATAACCACGTTGAGCTCGTCGCCCACACGACGACAATCGACGATTCTGGGCAGGTGCTCAAAACGCCTGCCTGCCCGCTGGGCGGCAAGCAGACGCTCGTATGCCCCGCCGATTTGAGCCGAAGCATCGATGCGTTTACGGACAAAGGGGCCGAGCGAACCACCGCCGGTTCCTTCAAAGCACACGAGCTCGGTTGTTTCAACGGACGAGCGCTTAAGTACACGCTCCACGCGATAGCTGTCGTCGCGATCGAGCGACGCCAGGTGCTCGGCAAGCGCTGCGGTCAGCTCGTCATCGAAATATGTTGGGGTCTGAGTATCCATAGCCTCCATCATAGCGCAGGGCGCAGACGCCCCATGGCATCCGCGCCCCGTTCGTTTGCATCCTTGTTCGGCAGCTCCGCCGGCTCAGATATCAGCCGCTAACTCACCGTTTCCTCGCCAAAGCGATACAGCTCTTCATTGACCTTTTGGAGGCTACACCCGCGATCGATGCAAAAGATGATAATCGCATCACGGCGATCCTTGCAGTTAAGGACACTTGCGCCGGCAGCCGTCAGTGCACGGTTGGCCTCTTTGAGCGTCAGCGCCATCGCAAAGGCAATCTGCAGCACCTTATTGCGACTCGGGTGACGCGCACCGGTAAAGATCTGATAGCCAAAGGTCTCATTGAGATCGGCCATACGAACCACGCGCGAGCGCTCCAAGCCCTTTTCCTGCAGCAGCTGCTTCAGGTAGTCCGAAAGCGACGGGGCGGCAAAGTCGTGCTCCCTGATATAGCCATCGATGTTCGGCGCATCGAGAAGCTCATTGAGCAACTCCTCGGTCAGCTTTTTATCGGGCATACGACTTCACCTCCCCCAGTGCATGCAACATGCTAGAAACCGCTTACGTCCGAACGCTCCCAGCTAGCAACCTGGTCGGGAGACACCGTACCCAGCGCCTCGAACTTCCAGGAGCCGCCCGCCTTCAGATGATTGGTGTTTGCAAGAGCCGTTCCAACCTGGTTGCCATCGGCATCATACAGAACATACTCAATCTGAATGTAGCTCTTTTCCTTGTCCGTGTTATTGGTCAGCGTGCCCGTGATCTTATAGGCAAACTGACTGGAGGTGTCTTCAGCCTCGTCAGCAATGGTATACGGTTCTTGCGGTTCTTTTTGCTCCTCAGCCTGCTGTGTCGCCTCGGCAGGTTTTGCCGAATCGCTCGCAGACGAATCGGCTGAATTGCCACCCATAGAACCCACGGCACCGACGATAACCAGCACCACGATGACGCCTAGGACAATCTTGCCGATCGGCTTCTTTCCCTCTTTTGCCATTATTCATCCTTCCTACGATCCGGCTACCGTGCCGGCACACAGCACATCGTAGGAAGGATTGGACTTGAATTCATTAGCTGAGAGCTAAGGTTGTCATATAGAGGAGCATGAAGCGCGTGTCCATCGCCGATGACACCTCGAGGCTTGCCAACATCGATTTGAACTACTGGTTCTACGGCTGCAGCACCTTGCCTCGATTTCCGACATGGCGAACCTGCGCGGCGTGGTCCATGCGGACGACGAAGCTCTCGAGCATGCCCTGCACGCTCGATGCTCGCACGAGCTCGACAGAATCCTGGTAGATGCGGGCTGAGAACCGCCCAAGGGTCACAAGGGCTCGACCACATTCAACAACCACAAGGCCATCGTGGACAGCAATGACACGGCCTGCGACTCAAAGCAGACGAGTACGCGATACGCCGCGACGACGGCGAGGGGCAGGCGGGCTAGCTGACGGCTGGATGAGGCTTGGAACTGCACCAAATAGCACCCCTGACGGCCGCGCAGGCATCTTTCCTGCACTGCTGCCAGGAATGACCGCGCCGCCCCAGCGGTGCAGGCTAGGCGTTGGGGCGTAATGGCGCGTAGTAAGAACCGGCCTACCCCTCATTGAGATATTGCCTTCGATCGGCCATGTGCTTTCCGGCAAGGGAACTTCCATGACGCAGTCCGTCCGAAATCGTCTCTCGGAAATAGTCGTCTTTCTCATCGCAGAGATTCTCGAGCTCCACCACTCGCGATGCCAAACGGTCTGAGACCTCGCGCTCTATTACGAGATCATCTGACAGCCGAGCGTTTTCTTCCGTCAGCCGAGCATTCTTTTCCAGCAGCTGATCTTTCTCATGCGAGTTGTTGGCAACATAGGCGCCAGCCCCAATGACAGCGACCGTCCCGGCGACAATCCCCTTTTTATGTTCTTTGACGAATTGGATGGCTTTCGCTGCGCCCTCCTTAACGATATCGGAAATGGCTTCCACCTTTTCTCGGGTGGCCTGCATGAGAGGCTTCTTTTCCGCATCGTCAAGCTCAAGGTCGGTTTCCGTCAGCGTTGTCTTCACGTTCTCTTCCCGCTGCTCGTCCTTGAGCTCAAACTCTTCCATTTCAGCCTCCATTCCTTCCTCTTTAGCGTATTTTACCCCGTGCTTTAGGCCGATTACTCAGTTGCCAGCTGATTTGTGACTGCAGCGGATAATGCACTCGCAAGTTGACCTAAGTCCTGCCAGGAGGTCTAGTGGAGTCTATTGCGGTGACGCTCATCGGCGTCACAGTGACACCGATCGGAGTGGTCGAGTCCGACTCGCGCAGCCGCGCGGTTATGGAGCTCAAGATCGACGAGCTCACATCGAGCGAGCCTACAAACTCGAACAGGAAATGGCCGTGGTCAGGCGCGACGTTGACGCGTTTTTGCGATGAGCTGGCATGAGGGCTGGCGATCGCGGCCTGCATCCCCGTGTTGCTGGTGCGGCACTCTTACGCCAAACGCTTGCACATTCGGATTGCTACACAACGAATGAAACATATTGATGTGGGGCGCTGTTCATTCAGAGTCCGCCCCTCGCTTCATCCTCAAGAAGCAAATCGAAGCCTATCCCACCGTGACGGATTCCCCGGTAAAGGTACTGATCATCAGCAGGACAAAGAACACCAGGTAGCTGACACTCAGTGGGTACGCAATGACCAGGAAGACGGCCCAGCCGACATTGGTTTTACCGTCGGCACGACGTTGCTCGCGATTGCGGCAGAGCCAAATCGTCACGCCAATGGCCACAATCAGCAACACGAGTGCCGCTGCCGCCAACCCGGCAAGCGCAAACATCACGCCAATGCTCACAGCAATAACCGGGAGCAGCAGCAAGCCGCACCCGCACCCACCAGGACTATACACGGCGGTCTGTCGGCGTCGCCCCATCGTCACTCCAACCTCAACATCTTTGAGCACTACAATGCGATAGCCCGCTGGACAGGAACGATCTTATCCAGTTCCGGTTCGATGCGCCTCTTCTCCGCCTCGAGATCAAACGCTATCTGGGCGCGCAACCAATAACCATCCGTCAGGCCAAAGTAGCGGCAAAGGCGAAGGTCGGTGTCGGCCGTCACGCGACGCCTTCCCAAGATAATCTGCCCAATGCGTTGAGCCGGAATCCCGGTCTCTTTAGCAAGGCGATATTGAGAAATGCCCATAGGGATAAGAAATTCCTCTTTGAGAAGCTCACCAGGAGTCACCGGTGACAGCAAATCGGGCGCAGTCTCATCACTTGTGATAATCGACGATTTCGACATTCCAAGCCATCCCCTGTCTCCACTCAAAACAGACCCGATAGCGCTCATTAACACGAATGCTATATTGGCCGGCGCGATTGCCCTTCAACGCTTCAAGACGATTGCCCGGAGGAACGCGAAGATCATCAAGTGAAGCACAAACCTGCAGTTGACGAATCTTCCTCAATGCGACACGCTCAAAAGGTACGAACCTCCTGACCCGCACACCCATCGCAAAACGTTCGGTATCCTCATCTTTGTACGATGCAATCATAGTATCGCCTTACGTTAATAACGTCAAACGTTTCTATAGACTTACATCTCTATTATAGCGTACATTTGTTCGTATTTTTGAGAACATGCACCCGCGTCGATTAACCAAGCAAAAGCAATCGTTTGTAGACATCGAGACCCTTGAGCAGGATTTCCTCGTCAAAGAGCATGGTATCAGTGTGAAGGGCGCTCGTGGCATAGGCGGGACAGCCATCCGAATCGCTCGGGTTTTCTTGTCCCTCTGGCACGCCCGTGCCCAGCAGGAAGAACACGCCCGGAAGATGGCGCTGGTAGAAGGCGAAGTCCTCGGCAATCAGCAGCGGCTCGTCCACAAGTTGCAGCTCGGACATGGCAGGCGCAATGCAGGCAAACAGCTCGGGGTCGTTATCGACTGGCGGATAGCCCTCGGCAAAGTCGAGATCGTACGTGCAACCCGTTGCAGTGCATGCCTCATCGAGCACATGGCACACGCCCTCGCGCGCTCGGTCGAACATATCGTCCGTAAACACGCGCAAGCTGCCCGCAACATGGGCCTCCCCCGCCACCGCATTGCAGACGGTGCCGGCCTGCAGCAGGCCGAACTTACCAATGCAGGGCTCGTCGGCACCCAACTCGTCCATCAATTCACGCTCGGCGACCAAGAACTTGGCAGCCGCCAGCGCCGCATCGTGCGACTCCTCGACCGGCACACCATAGGTCTTAGCGATATGGATACTCGTACCGTGAATATGGACGTGCATCTCGCTCGAACGCGCCAGCAGCGGACCGGAACAACTCGCCAGCGTACCGGCAGGCAGGTCGGGCCATACGTGGAACCCGAAGATGCGGTCCGCCCCGTAGCGCTCAAACACCCCGCTCTCGCACACCGTCTTGGCGCCACCGGTCGTCTCCTCGGCAGGCTGGAACACGAAGAGCACGTTGCGCTTGATGGCGCCCGGCTGCTCACGAATCGTGCGGTCGACAAAAGTCGCCGCCGCGAGCGCCATGGCCATGTGACCGTCGTGACCGCACGCATGCATCTTACCGGGATGCGTCGAGGCAAAATCAGCTCCCGTCGCCTCCGCGATGGGCAGGGCGTCCATGTCGGCGCGAATCGCCGTGGCATGCGTAGCGCCCACACCGGCATCGAAGAAGGCACAGACGCAGCTGGAACACGGATGGGTCACCTCGCAGGCGAGCGGCGCCAACACGCCCTCAATATAGGCGATCGTCTGCGGAAGATCGAAGTCGAGCTCCGGGATCCTGTGTAAGTCGCGCCGATAGCAACGGAGTTCTTGGAGCTCGGTCATAAAGGTTCCTTTCATAGGTGCGCGCCAGTTGCCATCTTATTGTGCCGCAAGATTGCCGCACCCTTATTTCCAGCATATCCCTGCATTTTTTAAACGTTATATACGAATACTCTTGTTTGGTAAAGTGCAACGTGGTAGGGTCGTTACCACTTGATAGAGGCGCGGGCACGAAGAACCGCGGGCGAGCCGGCAGGCTTTGACCCCGCGGGGAGGCGAAACCCGCCGAACTGGGCTTTTCGGGCACGAACAACCTGGTGGGCCTGCGGGAAACACCCACAGGACTGTCTGCAGCAATGCGGGAGCGCTATCCGGACATGGGGTCCACGCTATGCGGATTCGATGCGCAGATAGCGCCGTCTGGATAGCGAGGTTTACGGGACATGGCATTGACCCCCAACGAGGCGTATGCGGCCAAGCAGCCGTTTGTGGACAAGGAGACGCTCGAGCATATCGTCGAGCAGTTCCCCACGCCGTTTCATCTATACGACGAGGCGGGCATCCGCCGCAACATGCAAGAGGTGCGCGACGCCTTCGCATGGAACCCGGGCTTTAAGGAATACTTTGCCGTCAAGGCCAACCCTAACCCGGCACTCATCTCCATCCTCAACGAATACGGCTGCGGCTGCGATTGCTCGAGCTATACCGAGCTCATGATCGCCCACTCGTTGGGCATCGCCGGCCACGACATCATGTTCTCGTCCAACGACACGCCGGCGGCGGACTTTGAGCTCGCCGACAAGCTGGGCGCCATCGTCAACTTTGACGACATCAGCCATATCGAGTTCTTTGAGCGCGTCGCGGGCCCCATTCCCAAGACGGTAAGCTGCCGTTTTAATCCGGGCGGCCTGTTCCAGCTCTCCAACGGCATTATGGACAACCCCGGCGACTCCAAGTACGGCATGACCACCGAGCAGCTCTTTGAGGCTTTCCGCATGCTCAAGGCCAAGGGCGCCGAGAATTTTGGCATCCATGCCTTCCTTGCCAGTAATACCGTCACTAACGACTACTATCCCAAGCTCGCACGCATCCTCTTTGAACTTGCCGTGCGCCTGGAGCGTGAAACGGGCGCACATGTCGCCTTTATCAATCTGTCCGGCGGTGTGGGTATCCCCTATCTGCCCGAGCAGCAGGCTAACGACATCCACGCCATCGGCGAGGGCGTACACGCAGCCTACGACGAGATCCTGGTTCCTGCCGGCATGGGCGATGTGGCTATCTGCACCGAGATGGGCCGCTTTATGATGGGGCCCTACGGCTGCCTGGTCACCAAGGCCATCCACGAGAAGCAGATCTATAAGGACTATATCGGCGTGGACGCAAGTGCCGTCGACCTCATTCGTCCCGCTATGTATGGTGCCTACCACCATATTACGGTGATGGGACAGCCTGGTGGCCCTGACAAGACCGCAGCACCGGTCACGAACACGTATGACATCACGGGCAACTTGTGCGAGAACAACGATAAGTTCGCCATCGACCGCGAGCTGCCGCAGATCGACATGGGCGACCTGCTCGTGATTCACGATACCGGCGCGCACGGCTACTCCATGGGCTACAACTACAACGGCCGTCTGCGCTCCGCCGAGGTATTGCTGCGCCCCGATGGCTCGGCAGATCTCATTCGTCGCGCCGAGCGCCCGGGCGACTACTTTGCCACGCTCGACGTGCTGCCGAGCGGCCGAGAGCTGCTGGCCAAGTCGCGCGCCGAAAGTGCCCGCCGTCGCGCCCAAGACGAGCGCCTGGCCATCGCCGCCCAATGGAACAAACGCATCCAGATCGCGGACGCGAAGGAGAAAAACATGGATATCCGCAATCTCGAGGGCTCAATCGTCGCCCTTGTTACGCCATTTAAAAAGGACGGCAGTGTCGACTTTGACGCACTCGAGCGCCTTATCGATTTCCACCTGCAAAACGGCACCGACGCCATCCTCACCCTGGGCACCACCGGCGAGAGCGCCACGATGACCGATGACGAGGACAACTCCGTCGTCGCCGCCGTGGTCAAGCAGGTTGCAGGACGCGTCCCCGTCATTGCAGGCTCGGGCTCCAACTCCACGCAGACCATGCTCACCAAGTCGCTCACCTACCAGGGCTTGGGAGCCGACGGCCTGCTGCTTATTACCCCCTACTACAACAAGTCCAACGAAGAGGGTATCTACCGGCACTTTAAGACCGTTGCCGATGCCGTGGACATCCCCTGCATCCTGTACAACATCCCTGGTCGCTGCGGCTGCGGCATCAGCGAGCGCAACGTGGAACGCCTGGCCGCACACCCCAACATCATGGGCATCAAGGAAGCCTCGGGCAACGTCGCCTTCGCCGCCAAGATCGCGTACCTGCTGTCCGACGACTTTCGCATGTACTCGGGCGAGGACGCGCTCACCGTGCCGCTCATGAGCCTGGGCGCCTCGGGCACCATCAGCGTTTGGGCCGACGTGCAGCCGCAGCTCGTACACGACATGTGCCGTGCCTATCTGGACGGTGACGTAGCGCGTGCCCGCGATATCCAGATTGCCGGCCAGCCGCTCATCAACGCCCTCTTTAGCGAGGTCAACCCCATCCCCGTCAAGGAGGCGCTCGCCCAGATGGGTATGATCGAGGCAAACTACCGCATGCCGCTGTGCCCCATGGCCGACGATACGCGCACCGCACTCACCGATGCCCTGAAGGGAGCTGGTCTGGTTGATTAAGACCGTCATTATGGGAACGGGCCGCATGGGCTCGCTCATCCGCACTACCGCCGAAGGCATTGTCGACGCCGCCGGGCAGCCCGTTTTTGATATCGTGGCCCAGATTGGCTTCGATTTGAGCGAGCTCGAGAACGCACCGGCTGCCGACGTCATCATCGACTTCTCGAACGTCGCGACCTTCGACGCCGTCGTCGCCTATGTCGAGCGCACGGGCGCGGCGTTGGTCTCAGGCACCACAGGCTACACCCCCGAGCAGATGGACCGCCTGCGTGAGCTGGGCCAGAACACCCGCGTTATGCACTCGGGCAATTACTCCATCGGTATCGCAGCCCTGCGCCATCTGGTAGCGCAGGCTACACGCGAGCTGCCCGGCTTTGACTGCGAAATCGTCGAGACGCACCACAACCAAAAGGTCGACGCCCCCAGCGGCACTGCCAAGCTACTGCTCGACGCCGTCGTCGAAGCCGAGCCCGAGGCAGGCTACCACCCCGTCTATGGCCGCGAGGGCATGTGCGGAGCACGCGATCCCAAGGAAATCGGTATGCACTCGCTGCGCGGCGGCACCGTCGCCGGCGTGCACGAGGTGAGCTTCTTTGGCCAGGACGAGGAGGTCACGCTCACCCACCGCGCCACGAGCCGTCAGATCTTTGTCAACGGCGCCTTGGCAGCCGCGCAGAAGCTCGTCACCCGCGAACCCGGCTTCTATACGTTCGACAAGGTCATGTTTGCCTAACCAGGTATCAACCGAATCCACCCAAAGGAGAGATAGCAAATGAGCAACGCAGCCGAGATGGATGCACAGGAGATTATCAACTACATCGCCACCGCGCCCAAAAAGACGCCCGTCAAGCTGTACGTGCGCGAGAAGCCGGGCATGAAGGTTGCCTGGGGCGACGCACATGTCTACGGCGGCCGTCGCGGCAAGACCGTCTTTGGCGACTGGGACGAGCTCAAGACCATCCTGGACGCCAATGCCGATTCCATCGATTACTACGACGTTGAAAACGATTGCCGCAACTCCGCCGTGCCCATGCTCGACCTTAAGGGCATCAACGCCCGCATCGAGCCGGGCGCGATCATCCGCGACCGCGTCGAGATTGGCGACCGTGCCGTCATCATGATGGGCGCCATCATCAACATCGGCTCCGTTATCGGCGAGGGTTCCATGATCGATATGGGCGCCGTGCTGGGCGGTCGCGCCACCGTGGGCAAGAACTGCCACATCGGCGCCGGCACCGTGCTGGCAGGCGTTGTGGAGCCCGCCAGCGCCACGCCCGTCATCATCGAGGACGATGTCATGATCGGCGCAAACGCCGTGGTCCTGGAAGGCGTGCACGTGGGCAAGGGTGCTGTAGTTGCCGCCGGCGCCGTGTGCGTCGAGGACGTCCCCGCCGGCGCCGTCGTGGCCGGTGTCCCCGCCCGCGCCATCAAGATGCGCGACGAGAAGACCGACAGCAAGACCGGCCTGGAAGAGGGCCTGCGCCAGCTGTAGAAGTTACGCGGTTTTGCCAAACCGCGTAACGGCTCGACGCTGCAAACGCCCCTAAGCGGCAATCTGACGTTCAATCGTCGGTCGCATACCGAAGTACGCTTCCCTCCTCTTTCACGTCACCTTGCTCGCTTAGGGGCGTTTTCGCTGACGTGAGCTCAACCTGCGGCGCAATGTCAGCAACCAAGCCGAAAACAAAAAAGGCCGAAGTCCCAAAAGGCTTCGGCCTTTGTTTTTTGCAACGTCCAAGAGCAGTTTATCGATTCTCAATACTTCCGATGTTCTTGAGCTCGATGGAGATGAGGCCGTTGGGCTCGTTGACAAACTCGATGTACTCAGAGTTCGAACCCATCTCGGCCGGGAAGCTGATCTCGATGCCCGTGTCGGTACGGATCTTGTGGTTGCGCACGGCCGCGCGTTCGACCTGCTTGCGCTCCACGGGCACACGCTCAGGCACCTTCTCCTCAGTCAGTGCCGCGCGCACGCTCTCCTTGATAACCGGCTCGTCCTCAAAGACCTCATCGACGATATCCCAAGGGGGCAGTTCCTCGTCATCCTCAACTTTCTCGGCAACAGCAGCCTTAACCTTGGCGAGTGCTACAGCCGTGTTGGCACCGTGCTCCTCGGCGACTTCCTCGACCACACGCGTCACGGTGTCGATGACCTCCTTGCCCGATACCCCCGTGTCGCACTGCAGCAGGCCATCGGGAATGAGCATGCGATCCTCGCCGGCAATCTTGCGCTTCTTATCCACATAGCCGATCTCCATGGTGCTTGCACGCACGATTGCATAGCTCGGCACCTTTTGCGAGGGATTCGGCAGAATGGCGTAGTGGCGCGCAATGTCGTTGCGCACCTCGCCCTCTTCGCGACCCACCTCGTGCATAAAAGCCTGCTTGGAGCCCAGCAGCATCACGGCAAACCAGCGGGCATCCTCATCGTCATCAAAGTCCGCCACAAGCACGTCAGTGGACTCGGCTTTCTCGGCCTTGGTAAGTTCGGAAGAGATGAACTCCGCAATCTGCTGAGACAGATCCACGAACTCACGCTCACCAAAGAAATAGCCCTTGAGCTCGCCGCCGAATGCGGAGTTCTCGGCAAACGTGGCACGCTTGTTATCAGCCGAGGTACGAGCGCGCCGCAGGTGCGTGGTTACGAAATTACGCACGGTGCGGCTCTCGATATCGAGCTCGCGCTGGCTCATAACGTTGACGGCAGAGTCAAAGTCCAGGATATGCAGAATCGCGTGATTGATTTTCATATACGGCATTCCGTTCTAGATCGATTTCGGCACGAACCAGTATAGCGGTCGATCCCGCCCCAGGCGCATCGAAGATTGGTGCATCGGGGACAGGTTGCTTTGCACCAATGGTTAGCGCAGGAGCTCGGACTGCCAAGCCTCGAGCTGTTCTGCCAAGCTCTTGCCGGCAGCGGGCATGTCGATCTGGGGACGTTTGGGCAGAAGCGCACACTTAAGAATCGCAACGATAGTCTGCGAGACAAAGCGTCGCGTATCCTTGTCAAAGCCTTGCGCAGCCTGGAGCATCACGGGCAGGCTCTCGCGCAGATTCCCAGCGATATCCGCAAACCGCTCAGCACCCGTAGCCTCAAGCACGGAGAACAACGCATCTACAAAACGCTCGCGCTCGTTAGGCGACACCGCAAGCAGCATCTCGCGAATGGAGCCATCAACGTATCGAGCACCGGCGGACAGGCGCTCACAGTACACGAAGTCGCGACCATCAACCACCCAGCTAAAGGGATTATGCTGAAGCAGGCTGAACTCGGTGCTCTCAACGATGGCATAGTCCTCCTGTGTCTCGAACATCATGCCAAAGATCGACGACCGAGGTAGCGTCTTGTCGATTCGACCGGATAGATCAGCGAAGGCGTTGCCGCTCAGAAACTCCTCAACGAAGCCCGGACCATCATGGGAATACGCCCGTTCGATTCGCTCACGGGCGACATCGGGGCACATCGCCGCACCGTACACCGCAAGGTTTCCACCCTTGGAATGACCTCCGCACAAAAGCGGCCCGTCAATCGCATCCGCCGCCTCGTCTACATAACGCGCCGCGGATTCCTGGGCCGGCACAGGACACCGGAACGCCATGTTAAAGTCCTCTTTCCAGCCCACAATCGTGCTGTCGGTCCCCCGGAAGGCAAGATAGCTAAACCCCGCCGGAAATCGGAACGTCATGGCCGCAAACTGCTCCGTTGTCTCGGCATCACTCACGCTACGATAGCCGCAAACACGAACGCCACGGTAGCGAGGGCTTGCTGCCACAGCCTCCAACAGGGCACGACTCCCCTCCGGATCCCACAGGTCGCCAATCATGTCTTGGTAGCACTCGGCGCGCAGCAGCTCGCGTACGTCTAGGCCCTGCCAGTTCGTCAGCTCCGCCATATCACCCGGCAAACGCAAATAGGACAACCACGCAAAGACCAGGCTATCCACCGCGCAGAACGGCCGTTCCTCAAACGGATCAAACGCCGTCTGGGCATAGGTCAAAAAATTAGGCGAATCCGACATGGCCCTCCCATCAACTATGGTGCATTGGGGTGGTGCAAAGTAACCTGACCCCCCTCGCACTAAAAAGGCGCCCGGACCGTGTGGCCCGGACGCCTTTCATTGTAGCCTGTTGCCCAAACGAGCCGAATTTAGCAGGAGAAGTCGACGCTGTCGATGATGTCCTTGAGGGCCTTTGCGGAGGCGGTGAGCTCATGCTGCTCGTCATCGTTCAGCGGCACGGGGACGCGGCAGACAACGCCATCGCGGCCGACGACGGTCGGCATGGAGATGGCCAGATCGGACAGGCCATACTCGCCCACCATGAGCGAGGAAACGGGCAGAACGGTCTGCTCATCGCGCATGACAGCGGTGCAGATGCGCTTGACGGCCATGGCGACGCCGTAGTAGGTGGCGTGCTTCTTCTCGATGATGGTGTAGGCGGAGTTCTTGACGTCCTCGGCGATGCGCTTCTCGGCAGCCTCATGCTCCAGGTGGCCGTGAAGCTCGCAGAAGGTGTTCAGCGGAACGCCAGCAACCTGAGCGCTGGACCAAGCGACAAACTCGGAGTCACCGTGCTCGCCCATGACATAGGCCTGGACATCGCGCGGGTCAACCTCGACGTGGGCACCAAGCATCTGCTGCAGACGGCCAGTGTCGAGCACGGTGCCGGAGCCGATGACATGGCCCTCGGGCAGGCCGGACATCTTGATGGCAGCATAGGTCAGAACATCAACCGGGTTGGAGACGATTAGCAGAATGCCGTCGAAGCCGGACTTCTTAATCTCGGGGATAATGGACTTAAAGATGTTTACGTTCTTGTTGACCAGGTCCAGGCGGGTCTCACCGGGCTTCTGGGCAGCGCCAGCGGTGACGACGATCATGGCGGCGTCGGCGACATCGGAATAATCGCCGGCGTAGATCTTCATCGGCTCGGCAAACGTCATGCCGTGCGCGATATCCAGAGCCTCACCCTCGGCGCGGTTCTTGTCCACGTCGATGAGGACCATCTCGGAGAACAGACCACTCTGCATCAGTGCGAACGCCGAAGACGAACCGACGAAACCGCAGCCGACAATAGCGACCTTCTTCTCGTTAACCATTAGAAACTCCCATCTCTCTCCACAAACAAGCCGCCCGGGAACGACCCGAGCGGCTTGTCGTAATCCCAATACATCCAATCGGGACTTTGATTATGCTCCTATTCGCAGCCAAAAATCGACCGTTTACCGAAATTGTTTGCAGTATTCGTAAAATAACTGCACGAAATCGGTTTCGAGCTATTGACGAGTCGAAATAGGTTTCTAATACAGGCCCGCCTCGCGAATGGCCTCGACAGCCAAAGCGATCTGATCGGGCGGCAGGACCAGTGCCATACGCACGTGCCCCTCGCCCGAAGGGCCAAAGCTCGCGCCCGGCGTCACCACAACGCCGGCCTTCTCCATAAGCTCCTCGCAAAACGCCATGGAATCGGTGCGACCACCGGGAAGCTTGGCCCACACAAACATAGAGCCATGCGCGTTGGGACGCTCCCAGCCCAGACCCTCAAGACCGTCGCACAGGGCATCGCGGCGCTCCTGGTACTTCAGACGCTGCGCCTCGACCTCATCGCGCGGACCGTTCAGGCAGGCGATAGCAGCCTTCTGGATCGGGAAGAACATACCAAAGTCGATCTGGCCGCGCAGCTTGGCAAAGGCCGAGACCACATCCTCGCGACCGACCAAAAAGCCGATGCGGGCACCGGTGACGTTAAACGACTTGGAAAGCGAGAAGAACTCCACGCCCACCTCAAGCGCACCGGGATACTGCAAGAAGCTGCCGCCGGGCTCGCCGTCAAACACGATGTCGGAGTACGCGTTGTCATGAACGATCAACAAATCATGCTCGCGGGCAAAGGCGATAATCTCCTCGTAGACCTCGGGCGTGCCCACCGAGCCGACCGGGTTCGCGGGCAGCGACACGATCATATACTTGGCACGATCGGCCACCTCGGGATCGATACCCGCCACATAGGGCAGGTAATTGTGCTCGGCAACCAGCGGATAGTATTCGAGCTTGGCATCGGCGATCTTGGCACCCGCCTCAAAGACCGGGTAGCACGGATCGGGAACCAGAATGGTGTCACCCGGATCAAGCAGGGCCAGGCCCAAATGGCCCACGCCCTCCTGCGTGCCGTTGCACGACTGCACCATAGACGGCGTAATGCCCGAAACGCCAAAGCGACGCTCATAGTAATCGCACACGGCTTGCTTGAGTTCGGGCAGGTCGCGCAGGGCATACTTCCACATCTCGGGATCTTGGGCTGCCTGCGTGAGCGCCTCGACCACGTGGTCGTACGGCTTAAAGTCGGGCGTGCCCACGCTCATGTTGTAAATGGTCTTGCCCTGAGCCTTCAGCGCGAGAAGCTTGTTGTTGAGCGAGGCGAAGACCTCCGCGCCAAAGCGGTCGAGACGTTGCGATGCCTGCATGGTGCCACCTTTCGATATAAAAAACGCGGCGCTCCGACAAGAGCGCCGCGCGATACGGGCCATCAGATTGCAAAAGTGTAACGCTTGCAACCCCCGTATTGGTTCAATTTAGCCAACCTTAGTCAACTGGATTGAGCGCGTCGATCTGCGCAAGCCACAGACGCGAGCTAGCGTCACTTGGCATACGCCAATCGCCGCGCGGGCTGAGCGTCACCGAACCCACCTTGGGACCATCGGGCAGGCAGCTGCGCTTAAACTGCTGGGCAAAGAAGCGACGGTAGAACGTACGTAGCCACGTGTGGACGGTCTTGGCGTCGTAGACGCCCTCGAAGCTCTTGAGCGCCATGCGGTAGATCTTGCCCGGCTCAAAGCCAAAACGCAGCAGGTAGTAGAGGAAGTAGTCGTGAAGCTCATACGGGCCCACCAAATCCTCGGTCTTCTGCGCAATCTCGCCGTCGCCCGTGGGCGGCAGAAGCTCGGGGGACACCGGCGTATCGAGGATATCGAGCAAGACCTCGGCAATGCGCCCGCCAAACACATCGGCCGCATAGCGCACCAGATGGCGCACGAGCGTCTTGGGCACGCTCGCATTGACGGCGTACATGCTCATGTGGTCGCCGTTGTAGGTAGCCCAGCCGAGCGCCAGCTCCGACAGGTCGCCCGTGCCGATGACAAAGCCGCCAGCCTGGTTGGCCAGATCCATCAGAATCTGCGTACGCTCGCGCGCCTGGCTGTTCTCGTAGGTCACGTCCTGCACGGTCGGATCATGCTCGATATCCTTAAAGTGCTGCTCCACGGCAGCATGGATCGAGACCTCGCGGAAGCTCACACCCAAGTCACGAGCGAGCGACTCGGCATTGGACTTAGTGCGGTGCGTCGTGCCAAAGCCAGGCATGGACACGGCCGTGATACCCGTGCGCGGCAACCCCAGTGCATCGAAGGCACGCACGGTCACAAGCAGCGCTAGTGTGGAGTCCAAGCCGCCCGAAAGACCAATGACTGCAGCCTTGGTACCCGTATGGGCAAGGCGGGTCTTGAGGCCGGCGGTCTGCAGGTCGAGGATGGTCTCGCAACGCTCGGCCAGGTCACCATGGTCGACCGGCACAAAGGGCGCGCGCGGGAAAACGCGGTCGATATCGCAGGCATCGCGCAGGACAGGTTCTTCGGCCAGCACGCCCTCAAACGAAAACTCAACGGTCGTGGCCTCCGGAGCATCGTCGGTGCGCGTCCACGTCGTCGAGCGACGGCGTTCGGCAACCAGGCGGTCAAGGTCAACGTCGGCGATGGCCATATCGCAGGTAAGCAGTTTGGTCGCGGCGAGCTTGGAGCCGTTTTCGTAGACGAGGTTCTCGCCCGCAAAGACCATGTCGGTCGTGGACTCGCCCTCGCTCGCGTCCGCGTAGGCATAGGCGCAGTACAGGCGCGCGCTCTGATTGGAGATTAGGCTGCGGCGGTAATCTGCCTTACCGATAATCTCGTCCGAGGCCGACGGGTTGAGAATCACCGTGGCACCGGCAAGCGCCATCTCGGTCGAAGGGGGCGCCGGCACCCACAGGTCCTCACAGACCTCAACGCCCAGCACCAGGTCCTCGGCGCCCTCATCACAGCAACGGTAGACAAGCCCCGAACCCAGCGGAACCGGACCCTGACCGGCAAATTCAACCCACACGGGATCCGCAGGCGCCGGAGCAAACCAACGGCGCTCATAGAACTCGCCATAGTTGGGCAGATACTTCTTGGCCGTAAGGCCCAAAAGCTCGCCCGCGCAGCACACGGCGGCGCAGTTGTAGATATTCTCGGCAACTGCAACGGGAAGACCGATGGTAAAGACAATCGGCAGCTCACGAGTCTCGTCGAGGATATGCACCAGAGCAGCCTCGCAGGCATGCAGCAGCGTGCGATTATGGAACAGATCAGCCGCGGTATAGCCAGTCAGATTAAGCTCGGGCAACACCAGCGCGCGAACGCCGCGCTCGGCAGCATCGCGAACAGCCGCCAGCGCAACCTCGGCATTGCCCTCGACATCGGCCACGCGAATCCGCGGCGACGCCGCCGCCACACGCAAAAAGCCATCAGACTGAGAAAGGTGAAGATTCATAAGAATGCTCCCGTGCGTAGACGCCATTCACAACAATTAGCAAGCCCTATTGTAGTTCAACCGCCGGGTGTAACCGCATCCCACCAACTTGGTGAGCTATTGATGAGTTGATGGTATCTGTTAAATGTCACGTACGATTCACATCTGGTGGGTACCCTGATGGCTACATGAAACGAAGCAGATTTACACCGGGAGGACCCCGTATGACAACCAAGTACACCGACGCGCCGCGCACGCGCGTCATGACACCGGCCGCGCTCAACAACGGCGTGCACGAAAACCATTCCATCGGACAGACCATGGCCATCGCGCCCAAAAAGGGCCTGTTCGATGACATTTCCATTCCTCAGATCATCGCTGGCGCCGCAGCCGCCGCCACAAGTGTCGCGCTTGCTTCCAAGATTGGCATCGCTGGTTCAGTAATTGGCGCCGCCGTGAGCTCGGTCATCACCGTTGTGTCCTCGCAGGTCTACCGCCACTTTATCTCTGCCAGCGCCAAAGCAATCAAGGGCACGCATGCCGCTGTCGACTACCCTGCCGGCGCCTACGAGCCCGTTGAGTCCGATGTCGAGGAGCACCTAGGTGGCGCCGCGACCACGCAGGAGATGCGCCAGGTTGCGGGACGCGCGACCACGGCGCGCGTCGCCCCCAACAGCCTGCGCGCCAAGGCCGCGGCAGAGCGCAGCCAGACGCAAAAGAAGGTCATCGTCTTCTCGATCGCCATCGCCATCGTCGCAGTCATCGCCTGCGCTGGCGCCATCCTTATCACCACTGCCGGTGAGGGTCTGGGCGAGCGTCCCGAGCCAATCCTGTCGTCGCGCACGACCGAGAGCGATGCAAATGGCAACACCCAGTCGCAGGATCAGCAGGCGCAGACGGACGATACGCAAGACAGTTCTACCTCTGCCAATTCGTCCTCGAACACCCAAAACCAATCGCAGGGCACCGATTCCTCTACGGCCAACAGCAGCACGCCGTCCGGCACGACCGACTCAAGCCAAACGACTGGCGGTTCGCAGCCGAGCACGGGCGGCCAGACGAGCGACACCACTTCGGGAACGGGCACAGCAGACAGCAACAACACCAACAGCTCGAACAGCTCGAGTGGAACCGCGTCCGGCACGGCATCTGACAACTCGAGCCAAGGCACGGCATCGGGCAACTAAGTACATTTGCCTCTCATAGATAACCGACCTGTACAACGGGCGCGAATCGAAAGCGGTTCGCGCCCGTTTGCCTTGGGTGCCGCCATGGCGAACGCCATGCGATGGTAAGATGCTTTACATGTGTAAAGAGGAGATTTGCCATGAGCAAGACAATAGTTAGGCCCACGCTTTCGCTGGGCAACCACATCTATCTGTATCGCCTGCTGCGCGATGCGATTGGATGCGGCAAGCAAACGTTTATGACGCAGGTCGAGGAGGCGCTCGCTGCTGGCGACATGACCGCTTATGACCTGGGCTTCGAGTCCACGCGCGAGCTGCTCGAGGAGCTCAACGACTGCATTAAGCTGACCGTCTTTAAGGGCGGCCGCCTGTATGCCACCGTCATCGCCAACGAGGCCTGGGATACCGCCCTTGCCAAGGGCGAAGACAAGTCCAAGGCTGCCAAGGCTGCCAAGGGCGCCAAGCAGTCCTACAAAAAGAAGAAACGCGGTGAGAAGGACCTCAAGGCCGTGCGCCCCAAGCACGTTAAGCGTTCCGAGCCAGAAACCATGGTTGAAGCCGCGCCGGAACCCGAGCCCGAGACAGAGATCGAAGTCGCTATTGAGGTAACGGCAGAAGCCGAAACCGAAATCGCCACCACGACCGATCCCGAAGTCATATCTGAGCAGGAAGCCACTGCGGAGCTCGACGAGGCTCCCAAGTCGACAACCGAAGAAGTCGCTAACCAACGCGAGACGCCTGCGTTCCGAAGCAGCGATGTCTTTGGCGACGAGGCCGAGGACGATCAGTCCGACGAGCCCGCTGATCAAGACGCTACCGAGTCGACGCCGGAGCCCGAGACGCTGCAGCCTGCCATCTCGCTCACGATCGTCTATGACCCCGAGAACGCAAACGCCGGCATCACCACCATGGCCTCCACACCTGTCTCTTATACACATCTCCGAGCCCAC
>UQTR01000005.1 GCA_900544065.1 uncultured Collinsella sp. | reverse complement strand
AAGCACTTAATGTGCTTTCCGTCTTGCGCAGGACTGTAGAGCAGCAAACTTAACCCCCGCCCTCGGCCCCGGAGACCCTCCCTGCCGTCACATTGTTCGAGCCGTTGTTGTTCCTCGCCGCTTCCGCGGCTCGGCGGCCCCGTTCTCCTCGGCGGGGTTGGTCTGATTATTCTTGTTGGGACTCTACCTTTTGCTCAAAGAAAAACAGGGGATGCGGTCTGCATCCCCTGTTTTTGTTGCGGTTACTCCAAGTCAATAAACTTGGTGCTCAGGATCTTGCCGTCTTTGACAAGCATTCTGGCCATGGTGGGGCCTCTGGTGCCTCTGGGGTAGCTGGCGCTGCCGGGGTTGAGGACTAGGCAGCGGCCTACTTGGGCTTCTTTGGTTACGTGGGTGTGACCGTTGATGGCTACGTCTACGGATCCCACGGGCAGGTCTTCACGGTAGTGGGCTACGGCGAATTTGAGTCCTTCGTAGGTGAAGATGGCCACACGGTCCACATCCGGACCGTAGTCGCGGTAGTAGTCGTTGTTTCCTAGGACCGCTCGCACGGGGGCGATGGTGCATAGATGCTCGTAATCCATCTCTGAGGTGAGGTCTCCGGCGTGGATGATCAGATCTGCGCCCTTGAGCTCGTCCAGAAGCGTGGGCGAAAGATAGCCGTGGGTGTCCGAGATGATGTCGATGCGCTTGGCGCTTGCACTGTTCATGGGATCCCTTCTGCAAAACCGATTCGACGTATATGCAAAAAGCCCCACGGCTCCGCAGACAATTGGTCTACCGAGCTGCGGGGCCAGTGTGCTAGAGACTCAGGGCCTTCTTGAGCGGCACGACGCGGCGGCGCGAAACCGGCACGCGTTCGTCGACGCCCGTAATGCCCAGTTGGATAGCGCCCGAGGGCACCGTCTCGACATCCGTGACGCACGCCAAGTTAACGATATAGCGGCGATGAACGCGAAAGAAGCCAAAGTCGCAAAGCTTGGCCTCGAACTGCGCAAGCGAAGTCGTCGATAGAAAACGATCATCGACGGTATAGATACAGGAGTAATCGTCCTTGGCCATGATGAAGCGAATGTCATCCACGGGAATGAGGACTTTACGGCCGCCCTTTTCCACCGGAATGCGCTCGATGGTGGCTTTGCTGTCCGTGACGGGCTTGGCGTGCTGCATGACCTTCTCGATCGCGCGATCCAGGCGTGCCTCCTCAACCGGCTTCATTAGGTAATCGACGGCATCTACGTCGAACGCCTCGACGGCATGATCGCTATACGCGGTCACAAACACAATCGCCGGCGGATTCTTAAGCTTATGCAGCGCCTCGGCAAGCTGCAGACCAGAAGCACCAGGCATCGAGATATCGAGAAATACGACATCGACGCGGCTTTCCATCAGCATCTCAATGGCGGAGCGGACGCTCGACGCCTCAGTGATCGTGCCGATCTTGCCCGTCTGCTCGAGCAAGAAGCGAAGTTCCGAACGGGCCGGGGCCTCATCATCCACAATCATCGCACGCAGCATAGGGATTATACCTTTCGTCATCAAACTACGCTGGGCATCCGCCGCTTGGCGTTGAGCCCATAGCCTTTTATTTTACTCTTGAATGTCAAAGATGCTCTCTGACAAATCAAGATGCAGGAGCACTTTGGTGCCCTTGCCCGGCGCCGATTCGACGCGCGTATAAGAGTGCGGTCCATAAAAGCGATGGATGCGCTCAGAAATATTGTGCATGGCCACGCCAGCGCCGCCGCCTTGCGGGGAACTGGCATCGGGGCGGGCGGAGCGCTCATCAAACAGCCTGGCGGCGGTGCCCTCGTCCATGCCCACGCCGTTGTCGGCCACGGCAATCAGGATTGCGTCGTCACCGTCTTGATGGACGGTCACATCGATCTGCAGGGCATCGCCATCGCCCATGCCATGCCGCACGGCGTTCTCGACAATGGGCTGGATTACAAAGGCCGGGACCAACGCGTCCTCGACATCCTCGGAGACATCGAAGGTCGCCAGTACGCGGTCCTCGCCAAAGCGCGCCTTCTCAAACGTCAGGTAGCGCTTGGTCTGGGCAACCTCGCGCGAGACCGGGATAAGCGACCCCGAGTTGTCGAGCGTGGCGCGATAGAACGAGGAGAACTCGCGCAGCAGCTCGCGGGCACGCAGCGGATCGGTGCGCGTAAACGACGCGATGGTGTTGAGCGTGTTGAACAGAAAGTGCGGATTGATCTGCGCCTGCAGGGCACGCACCTCGGCACGTGCCGTCAGTTCCTTTTGCACCTCGAGCTCGTGGATGGCGAGCTGCGTGGACAGGATCTCGGCAAAGCCCGAGGCGAGCGCATACTGGGTACGGTCGACGGCGCGCGGGGTCTTGTAGTAGAACTTGAGCGTACCGACGGTGCGGTCGCCCACTTTGATGGGCGCGATGATACCGGCGGGAACATGGTTGTGCGAGCCATCCGAACCCACCACGTCCACCACGCGGTTGAACGACTGCACGATGCCATGCTCAATGACGTAGCGCGTGGCAAGCGTGTGAATGGGCGAATCGGGCAGCAGCTTTTCCTCGAACTCGCCCACGCAGGCCAGCACGTTGCTCTCATCGGTGATGGCAACGGTCATGGCACGTGTCTCGGGCAGGATACGCCGGCACACCAAAAGCGCCGATTCCTGCGTCAGGCCGCCCTTAATGTCCTCGAGCATGGCCGAGGCAACCGAGAGCGTCTCCTCGGTGTACTGGGAGCGTACCGAATCGGGATTGAGCGTCAAATAGATAAAGATGCACAGGAAGATGCACAGCAGCGTACAGGCGATCACCGTGGCAATCGGCTCAATGCCAGTCGCCAGGGCAAAGATAAAGTACGCCAACACGCAAACGGCGCAAACAACGGCGATGATGCGAAAGATTGAAATTGAATTATCGCGCTGGGCGCGGCGGTCGATCATTCAGCCCCCTCCAGGATGCTAATCAGCTGTGCGTCGCGCCAAAGTTCGTCCATGATCTTGGGCCAGAAACTCTGAAAACGCAGGTAGCTTGCGGCGTTTTGGCGGGCATAGGTCTTGGCCTCGTCAATACCATGACGCCAGATGCGCAGATACCCCTCGTGCTCGCGGGTAAACATGCTGCGAACCATGGCGGTCTTGCGCACGCGGTCGTCGAGCTCGCGCGAGATCCACGGACCCGGATAGGGCATGAGCGATGCGGCCGTAACCGGAATGAGCTCCTTTTGATGCGCAGCGAACGTCAGCTTAGCCCGCTCGTAGTACCAACGGTACACGTCCTGCATAAAGCGCGGCGAGCGCTTCTCGGACTCGGGCGGCAGGTGGCGCACGGTCCACTCGTTATCGAACCACACGTCATAGCCAAACATGCGCATGTTAAAGAGATAGTCCAGATCCTCGCCGCGGGTGATAAACGGGTCGAAGGCCACGCGCGTAAAGGCGCGGGCGTGCAGGGCCATCAGGCCGCCGCATACGTAATTGGAGCGCGAGATGCGGGTGCCCGAGAGCGCCTTTTTCATCCAGCGATTGAACTCGATACGCTTGGTCCACCAGCGATGGCAAATGCCCACTTTGTCCGTGGGAGCCAGCGGCGACCCGTCGCGATCGTAAAAGTATCCGCTCTTGACTAAAATCGGCAGGCCCTGACGCGTCTGTTGACCCAGTGCATAGGTCGCACGCTTCATAAAGTCGGCATCGATGACGGTCTCGTCGTCATCCAAAAACACGACCGCGTCGTGCCCCAGCACCGCCGCGCAGGCAAGACCCATGTTGCGGATGGCGCCGTAGCCGCGCAGGCTCACGCACTCGCCCGAGCCTTTGGGCGCAATCTGCGCCACGCGGTCGGCAACACGCGAAGCCTGAGTATTGGTAACGATGGTGACCTTAAGTGTGGGATGCGCATTAACGATTTCGTGCACGCGATGGGATACGTCGGCCGTGGCGGAAACCGGACAGACCACCAAGAGAATGATGCGCGGAATGTCGCGCACCTGTTCGAGCGAAGTCAGGCAGCGATCGAGCTCCGGGTTGGCGGCATTGAGCGACGTCGAGTGATCGTAGGTGCCGGGAGCGTTTGCTTGGGTATCATCGCCCGCCCAATATGTTGGGATCACAACCGTGGCGTTCATACCTTTACCCTCCTTGCAACACAAAAACGGGGCGCCGCCAAACACAGGCGACGCCCCGCGACCTAGCTGATTCCATCATACCCACTTGGGCTAAACATTGCTCGGAAGTCAGAATGATTTATGCGGCTACTTCCAAAAGAGTACTGCAGATAGGCACAATTGCTGCACTGAGCCCGATTGCCCTACGCCGCCGCCTGAGCCATGCGGGACAGACGGACCAGCAGCACAAAGCCAACAACCAGCAGAACGCCAATAGAAAGGACGCCCAGCGACGGGTTGCCGGTCAGCGAGGTGACAACCGACACCAGGAAGGTGCCCATAACGCTTGCATAACGGCCAAAGATATCGAAGAAGCCGTAGTACTCGTTGGACTTTTCCTTGGGGATGATGCGGCCAAAATAGCTGCGGCTGAGCGCCTGCACGCCACCCTGGAACAAGCCGACCAAAATGGCGAGCACCCAAAACTCAAAGGCGGTCTTTAAGAAAAACGCGGCAAAGAGCACAATGCCCATGTAGGCGGCGACGGCCACCATGATCATGTTGAGCGTACCCACGCGACCGGCGAGCTTGCCGTAGATGATGGCGGACGGGAAGGCCACAAACTGCGTAACGAGCAGAGCCAGCACCAGTTGGGTCGAGTCGATGCCCAGAGCCGATCCGTAGCTGGTTGCCATGGAAATGACCGTGTGCACACCGTCGATGTAGAAGAAGAACGCGATCATGTAGACCAGCACGGTCTTGTTGTGGGCGATCTCGCGCATGGTGTGTCCGACCTCGGAGAACACGCCGCCCACGATGTGGCCGATGGTGTCCTCGGGACCGCGCTCGCGACCGTACTTTTGCTTATAGGTGCGAATGAGCGGCAGGGTGAAGATGAGCCACCAGGCACCGGTGATGACAAACGACAGACGCGTTGCCAGCATGGTGGGGACGCCAAGAGCGGGGCCACCCATGATAAGCGCCAGGCAGACGATGAACGGCACGGTGGAACCGATGTAGCCCCAGGCATAGCCCGAGCTGGACACGGCGTCCATGCGCTCGTCGGTGGTAATGTCGGGCAGCATAGCGTCGTAGAACGTCATAGAAGAGTTAAGGCCGATGGTGCACAGCACGTACACGGTCAAAAACGCCATGGCGGACATTGGGATAGCCTGCGCCAGGCAAAGAACCAGACCCGTGAGGAAGAAGCCCAAGAAGAACTTGATCTTGTTGCCGGCGTAATCGGCAAGCGCGCCCAGAATGGGCATGAGCATGGCAATGACCAGCGAGGCGATCGTCTGCGCGTTGCCCCAGGCGACCACCAGGTCTGCCGAGGAAGCACCGGTATTGATGGCGTTAAAGTAGATGGGCACCACCGAGGTATTGAGCAACACGAGGGCCGAGTTGCCCACATCGTACATAACCCAGTTACGCTCGAGCTTGGTGTATTTCATGGACAGGGCCCCTTCGTATTCGCCCGATATGCAGTTAGTTCATCGTACCCCAATTGTCCAGAGGCACCGGTAAGGATTCGGCAAAGGGGCACGCACGAGCCCTACTCCTCGCGGTCGAACTCTTCGTCGGCGCCGAGCACGCGACCGCTGTAATTGACGTGGTTGGTCACGGCTTCCATATCGCCGGTCTCGATAAAGCGGGCGACGGTGAGCTCGTAATCGAGCAGCGCGCGGTCAAAGACCTCGGGGAAGCTCTCGGTCGAGACTTCATCGGTAAAGGGGTTCTTCCATGCCAAGTGGCCCAGGTTGCCGGTACGCTCGGGCAGCTCGGTCGTCACGCGGTGCGCAAGGCCGTCGAGCAGCGAATAATCGTGCACCAAGCCCTCGAGCAGGGCAATCGCGCGCGTCTTGGCCGAACCGGCCGGCTCGATAGTGCGGTAGAGCAGCTGCATGTCCGAGACGGCGCCGGCGTACTCCCCCGCCGGGATGTCGATACCGTACACGCGTCCGGCGACGTAGCTCATCAGCACGCCGGCAACGCGATTGATGCGGTCGGTGGTGACGATCTCGCCCGCCGGCGGATAATCCTCGACCGTTGCCCCATCGCGCTTGAGCTGCAGCATCAGCACGTCCAAGTCGCTTTCGAGCACGGCATGAACTTGACTGCCCGAAGCCTCGAGCTCGGGATCGGACTCGACAATGCCAAACTGCTGCTCGTAGACAAAGGGGTGCGCATTGCGATCGAGCACGTAGTGCGATAGCAAACCCAGCGCGAAGGCGCGACCCAGGTTGGCATCGCGCGGAAGCAGATGAGACACGCCGTCGCGCAGGCACGAGAACTGGCGCGACATGCGCGAGCGGTGCATGACCTGAGCAAGCGACATGCAGTCGGAGATGCGCGGCGTGAGCATGTGGAAGAAAAACGGGTCGGGACCTTGGTTTCCCAGGATAAAGGCGATGCGCTCCTCATCGGACGTGATAACGCCCTGCGGAAGACGGTCGATGCTTTCCTCGCCAAACAGATGATGCGTAATGAGCGCGGGCATAATAATCCTTTCGATTTCATTCGATGCAATCCATTATGCCCACCGCACAGTCATGCCAAACCTGCAACGGCAAACGATGGCGCACCGACCCTTACGCAAGCCCCAAGTGCGATTTGACCTCGGCAGCGCGACGACGCGAAACGGGCACCGTCGAGCTCACACGGTCGAGCCTGAGCTCCATCAGGCCCGTGGAGCCAATCTCGACATTATGCACGTCTTCCAAATTAACCAGATAGCTGCGGTGGACGCGGATAAAGCCCTCGGAGGCCAAGCGGCGCTCGAGCGAGGAAATCGACTCATTGATCAGGTATGTCCCCTCGGCGCAGACAGCGTTGCAAAAATCGGCGCGCGCCTCAAAGTAGCAGACATCCGCCACGGGAATGAACACCTTTTTGCCCCCGCGATCCACCGTCAGGCGCAAAGGCTGGCGCGGAGCATGGACGACACGGCGAGCGCCCAGGGCAGCCTCGATCTTGTCGAGCGCCTTTGACAGACGGGCATCCTCGACCGGTTTGACGACATAATCGACAGCATCGAGGTTATAGGCATCGGCCGCATACTCGGCAAATGCCGTCACAAACACCACGACCGGCGGCCTCTTTAGGTTTTGCAGGGTCTCGGCAAGCTCAATTCCCGAGCGACCGGGCATGGTAATGTCTAAAAACAGCACGTCGGGCTTGTTCGACAGGATCGACTCCACGGCCTCGGTGACATTGCCCGCCTCGGCAATCTGACCCACACGCGTATCCTTTTCCAACAGATAGCGTAGCTCAGCCCTAATTGGAGGCTCGTCATCAACCACCAGGATGTTCCAGCCTTCGGACATATGCGCTTCCCCTCTTTTTCTCTCAATCCAACCGCGTGCTACACCGTTAGCGGCGCCGGCTCATGCGGCTCGCCGTTCAACTCAACGATGACCTGCGTTCCCACGCCCTCCTGGGACTTCACGCGCATGCCAGAATCTTCTCCGTAAAAGAAATGGATGCGCTGAAGCACGTTGAAGAGCGCCAGGCCGCAACCTCGCTTGACGGAGCCGTCGGCGGTAATGCTCTCGGGCTCCTCTCGGCGATGCTGCTCAAACAGATGCGCGCAGACTTCTTCGCTCATTCCGATGCCGTCGTCTTCGACGATGATCTCCAAGCCGTCATCGGTCTCGAAAGCCCTAACATGAATAGAAAGCGGCTCGATCTCGCGCTGCGCATGCTTGATGCAGTTTTCGAGCAGCGGCTGCAAGATAAACGGCGGCACCAGGCTGTCGCGCACCTCAAAGTCGATGTCGACCGAGACGCGCAGACGGCCGTCGCCATACCGGGCCTGCATAAGATTGATATAACGAGTGCCCTGTTCCACCTCGTGCTCGAGCGTGGTGAGCGTATCGGAGTCAGAAAGCGTCTGACGATAGTAGTTGGAAAAGTCGATCAGCAGCGATCGCGCCTTGTCGGGCTCGGTTCGAACGAGCGACACGATCGTGCTAATGGTATTGAATAGAAAATGCGGGTCGACCTGCGACTGCAGGGCGCGAAGCTCAACGCGGGCTGTGAGCTCGTCCTGGCGCTCGAGCTCAAAGCTGGCGAGCTGCGTGGAAATTAGATCGGCAAAACCCGAGGCCAACGCCGTCTGGCGCATATCGATGCTGCTCAGGCGGGGATAGTACAGCTCGAGCGTACCCACGCAATGTCCGCGCACGGTAAGCGGCGCGACAATGCCGGCGCGCAGGCGGGGAAAATAGCCGCCCGTCTCATTGGATGTGTCACGCGAAAACACGCTCTGCTCGCCCGTCTCAATCACGCTGAGCGTGGTCTTGAGCACGACCGGGGTGCCGGCAGGACACTTTGCCGAGTCCTCGCCCCAGCTTGCTAACACCTGTTTGCCATCGGTAAAGCAGATGGCAGAGGCGATGGTCTCGGACAGGATGATTTTAGAGGCGCCCAAGGCCGCTTCGGGCGTAAGGCCGCGCGACGTGTAGGCGAATATTTTTGATGCGATGGCGAGCGTACGGTCGGTTGCGCTCGATGTGAGGTCGTCGGGGACCACAAAGACATACGAGAAAAAGAAGCACAGCATGACCATGCCGGCAATAACGACAACGCCCGGAACGGGATTGGGGTTATCGGTTAAATCCCAGATAAGCAGCAGGATAAGCGCCGGAACGACAACACCGAGCAGGATGGCCTGGACCACATGCTGGGCCGTACGAAAGACCTTGGTAGAGTTGTAGCTCTTGCCCAGAATCAGCCTGTTTAAATCCACCGTCATCCCCTTTTATCTATCGCACCCATAGCAATAAAGAGGGCCGCAAGCGACCCTCTCCATTGCATTATGCAATCAAATACTGTGTTTTACATCCAGTCGTCGATGAACGGTAGTTTAGGCGCTGTATTTGTTGGCCTCGCCAAAGGTGCCCGCCTCGACGATCCAGCCGTCCTTCATGATAACGTCCATGTTGTCGGTGTTGAGCACGTGGATGTCGGCGGCGACGTCACCGTTGACGACCAGCAGGTCGGCGCACTTGCCGGCCTCGATAGAACCGGTCTCGTCCTCGATGTGGCACATCTTGGCACCGTTGAGGGTGGCGCAGGTGATGGTCTCGACCGGGGTGAAGCCGATCTTGTCGACGAACTCGTACATCTCCTCGATGGAGCAGGTGCCGTACGGGGTGACGAAGGAGAAGGAGTCGGAGCCGATCGTCATGACGACGCCGCGCTTCTTGGCCTCGCGCAGGCAGTCGTAGTTGCGCTGCAGCTCCTTCTCGACCAGGGTGCCCTCGTACTTGTCGTGCAGCTCGGGGACGTAGACGGGCGGATAGGTGGCGTACCAGGTGGGCAGGAAGGCGATCGTCGGGGTGAAGAAGGTGCCCTGCTCGGCCATGAGGTCCATGGTGCGCTCATCGATATCGAAACCGTGAATCAGCTGCTCGCAGCCAAAGCGAACGGAATCGTAGGCAGCGGCGTGGTTGTTGTAGCAGTGGCTCCACACGGGGATGCCGACCATCTTTGCCTCTTCGACTACGGCCTGGATCTCCTCGGAGCAATAGTGCTGGTCGCGACCGGAGTCCCAGCGCCAGATGCCGCCACCGGTAGCCCAGATCTTGATGGCATCGGGGTTCTCGCGCAGGCGACGACGGACGGCCTTGCGCAGATCCCAAGGACCGTCGACCTGGTCGCCCCAGGGATGGGATTCCTTGTTGAGCTCCTGGGTGCAGTGGTGGGAGTCACCGTGGCCGGCAACGCGGCAGAAGCCGAGGCCGGTGGCCAGAACGCGCGGGCCCTTAAAGACGCCCTTGTCGATGCAGTCACGGATCTGGATACCAAAGCGGCCGATTTCGCAGACGGTGGTGAGGCCGTGGGTGAGGCAGTCGTAGGCCTGCTTGACGGCGACGGCCTGCTTCTCGAGGAGCGGCTGCATGACCCAATCGGTGTCATCGTCGGTCAGGTTGCCCGAGAAGTGCAGGTGGGTGTCGATCAGGCCGGGAAGGACGGTCTTGCCGGCGGCGTCGATGACCTCAACGCCCTCGGGAAGGTCCTGCATAGCGCCGGCGTACTCGATCTTGCCGTTGTCGTCGACGAGAACGAGGGAGTTCTCGACCGGCTCGGCACCGGTACCGTCGATGAGCTTGCCGCCAACGATTGCATACTTAGTGGACATGGTTCCTCCTTATGGATCCATATAGTGGGCGAGGCCGTGTTGGGTCGCGGCCTCACAAAGCTACCCAAGTGGTGCCGGGTTCGGTGCGCGGGAGAGAGGATTCCGCGCACCCGATCCGCCCCGGCTAGGCGTTACTTTTTGCGGGAATTGGTGAAAGCCATGAGGGCCAGGCCAATAGCCAACCAGCCGATCACGATGCTCCACTCCACCATGTTGAGGGAGGCGGGAGAGAACGGAATCACGAGCAGGCCGATGATGATGGCGCAGGCAGCGATAGCGAGGCCGATGCCAAACTTGCCGCCGGGGACCTCGTAGGGACGAGGCAGGTCGGGCTCGGTGAAGCGCATGCGCAGGCAGGCGAGGGCGACCATGCCGCAGGAGAAGATGAAGGCGAGAGCCGACACGTTGGTCAGAGGGATGAGCATGTTCTTGCCCAGGAACGGACCGATGACGGTGATGACGCCCAGAACGACGCAGGCGAGCTTGGGAGCGCCTGACTTGGGATCGACCTCGGCGAACTTCTCGGGCAGCTGGCCCTTGCGGCCCATGGCGAGCATGATGCGGCTCGTGGCACCGTAGAAGGAGTTCATCGGGCCCATGGGTCCAAGCGTGGCGATGACGAGCATGGCCAGGTACAGAAGCATGTTGATGCCCTTGAGGCAGGCAAGCGCGGGAACCGGGCTCTTAACAAACTCATGCCAGTCGAGAATGGTGCCGAACGAGTAGATGCAGACCATGTAGAAGCCGCCGGCGGCCAGCAGGGCCAGGGAGATGATCTTGCCGAACTTGTTCCAGTTGAGGCCCTCGGCTGCCTCCTCAGCCTGCTGAGGAATGGTGTCGAAACCGGCGTAGAAGAACGGGGTCAGAACCAGGACCGACACGATGCCGGCGAACAGGCTGGCGCCCTCGGTAGCGGCCTTGCCGCCGCCAGCGCCGGTGACCTGGGAGAACACGGGCATGGCGTTGTCCGGCGAGCCGGTGAACAGCGAGACGCCCATGGCGAGCAGCATGCCGCAGAGCAGGGCCTTGGTCAGGAAGGCCTGGAGCTTGGCGGCCGAGCTGGCACCGCGGAAGTTGAGGAAGATGACGTAGGCTGCAAAGCCGAGCGCGATCAGCGTCGGGAACAGGTAAACGTCGGCGCCCAGGATGGTGTAGAGCTTGACGGCGCGCAGCCACTCAAGACCGGGCAGGCTGCCGAACATCTCGGACACGAGGGTCGAAATGGCGATGGCCTCCCACGGGCACAGGATACCGTTGCCCAGGGCTAAGAGCCAACCGGTGATGTAGCTCAGCGTACGGCCAAAGCTACGGTCGACATACTCGACAATGCCGCCCGAGATGGGGATAGCAGCCGTGAGCTCACCAAAAACAGCTCCGACGGGCACGAGGAAGATTGCACCCAAGAGGAATGCGATCATAGCGGGAACGGGACCGCCGCCCACGACCATCCAGTCGCCGACCTGCAGAACCCAACCGGTACCGATGATGGCACCGAAACCGATGGTGAAGAAGTTCCAGAGCGAAAGCGTTTTCTTCATGCCGCCGTTATCCTCGACTGCAACTTCTGCGTTCTTGTCCGCCATTGTTCCCCTCCTTTCCTTTTTGACGCCCCTTGACGTCACCCCTTGCGCGGTCTGTTTTGCCGCGCTCTTTTATTTCGTGGCTTTAAGATACGGCCTTGGCGCAGCATGGCCGTCCATGGCTCGACCGAAGGCAGAACTGCAAAACGAGCGGCGCCGTTTTTGGGACGAACGGCACGGTTTGCCGTTCATTGTTGCCGCCCGCCCGACGGGCGTACGCTCATCGGACGCATATAGAGATGTTTTTGAGGCCGTGTGTTTTGCGCCTTTCGTACCGTTTACCGAGCTTTTGACGCGCAGACCCATTTGTTGCACATCTTTTTTGTAGGATGGACAGGTTATACATGAGACAAGGCGGTACGAATGGCATACGGATACAACGACGGTGATCAACGGCGACAAAGCGTTCGCCTTGCTGGCCGTACCACGCCTACGCCCAGAAGTGCCACGAGCAGCAATCCGCAACGCCTCCAAGAGCAACCCAGACCTTCGTCTCGGCAGCAGTCAAGCAGAACACGGCAGAGTGGCCGTCTGAGCACGGGCACAAGCGCGCAGCAAGATAGCCGCTTGGGCGCGCGCACTCGACAGCGTCAGGCCGAGGTTCCGCAACTGCGCCGCAACGGCGCACGTCAGCCCGGCATCCATATCAACCGCTTCTTTTCGCATCCCCAAGGCGGACGCGACGGCAAGCCCTACCGCTCGACATCGCACGCGAATGCCCCCGCCCTGCCGGCTCGTCGACTTCGCCTCGCACTGTGCTCTATCCTTACCTGTCTGGTCTTTGTGCTTATGAGCTCCTGTATGTCCCACGGTTCGGCCGGTCTCGAGCCCACCGCCGAGGACAAGCTGCTCAAGGCCCCCGTCGCACCCGGTTATTCTTTCGCCTTTTCGACCCCGCGCTCGCAATGGCAAGCCGGCACGATGCCCCATATCTATCAGATCGACCCTGCGTGGTCGGAGCTGCCTTACGCCGGCGGCACCATCCGCCAAAATGCCTGTGGGCCTACGTGCCTCACCATGGTCTACATCTTTAAGACGGGACGCACCGATATGACCCCCGTCGATATGTGCGCGCTTTCCGAGGCGGGCAATTACGCCCCCACCGGTGCAACCGAATGGTCGTTTATGACGAGCGGCGCGTGGCAGTTGGGACTTAACGGAACGGAGCTCCATAACGATCGCGAATCGATGACTCAGGCGCTGCGTTCGGGAGCGCCCGTCATCGCCGCCGTTCGGCCGGGCACCTTTACCAACGTGGGCCACTACATTGTGCTTTACGGTATTGACGACGCCGACCAGATTGGAGTCTTCGATCCCAACTCGGCCAGCCGCAGCGCCCGCCGCTGGGGCGTCGTAGAGGTCCTCAATGAAGCCGAAGCCATGTGGGCCTACTACTAGTCATTGGGCACTCATTGGGGACAGACTTAAATGAGTGGTCGTCGGGGACAGTCTTACGGACGCCGGCCGAGAGCAGACGAAAAGGGCCATCCCGAACTGCTTGGAACTGCCAGCACGGAAAGCGCATCCTGCTTTGGGGCCCAATAGCGGGGTGCGCTTTCCGTTAGCGGCCCGTTTGGGAAACTAGGGACCGCTTTTCGACAATAATCCGGGATACATTTTCCGATTGAGGGCCTCAAGGGAAACCGCACCCCATGTTGGACGCTCATTCTGGGATGTGCTTTCCGCAGTTGATCGATGCGGCCTTTAAGGACTGTCCCAAGCTGCCGGCAGGAAAGGAACGTCCCCAAGTGCCGGGTTTCCGCAGCCTGCAATGCTCCTCATGAACAGCCGCCTCAATAACAAAAGCCCCCGCGGCCAAAGCGGACCGCGGGGGCAACAGACCTGCAAGAGTTAACTCAAGTCCTCGCCATTTGATGCAATGACCTTTTGGTACCAGCAGAAGCTGTCCTTTCGGTAGCGATCGAACGTGCCTTTGCCCATATCATCGGCATCAACATAAACAAAGCCATAGCGCTTCTTCATCTGCCCCGTCGAGGCCGACACCAAATCGATACAGCCCCACGGCGTGTATCCCATCAGGTCAACACCGTCCTCGACAATTGCATCGCGCAGCGCAAGAATATGCCTTCGCAGGTAATCAATATGATACGCATCGTGGACTTTGCCGTCTTCCAGCGCATCGAGTCCGCCCACACCGTTCTCGGCGATAAAGAGCGGAAGATGGTAACGATCGTGGTAGCCGGCAAGCGTCACGCGCAAACCCAGCGCATCGATCTGCCACTTCCAGGCAGTCTCTTTATCCTTGAGGTACGGATTGCGCAACGTCGGGAACACGTTGCCCTCCGCCTTCTCGGCGATCACCTGATCATCGGCGCACACCAAGCGCGAGCAATAGTACGAGAACGAGATGAAGTCGACCGTATGCTCTGCCAGATACTCCGTATCGCCCGGCTCAAAGGGCACGTGAACACCCTCTTTCTCGAGTGCACGCAGCTTCCAAGCAGGATAGGCGCCCGCAGCCATCACGTCTGTGTAGAAGTAGCGGCCGCGGTCCTCCTCATACGCAAGCCATACGTCCTCGGGCGCACAACGGTACGGATAGGTCGCACCGGCAGCGACCATGCAACCCACCTTGTTTGCGGGATCGATCTTGTGCAGAATCTCGACAGCGCGAGCGCTCGCCATAAACATATGGTGCGAGAACGCCGCAGTCACGGCTGCACGGTCACGCTCATCCTCGAGCGTGACACCCGCGTTGAGATAGGACAGCGCCACGCTGTTGATCTCGTTGAACGTAAGCCAATAACGCACGAGGCCCTGGTACGCGCGTCCGACGGTCTCGACGTAGTGCGCATACCGCTCGATCATCTCTCGGCTTTGCCAGCCACCATAGCGCTCGACCAGAGCCAACGGATAGTCGTAGTGCGACAGCGTCACAAGCGGCTCGATTCCATGCTCGCGCAGCGCCTCGAATACCTGACGGTAAAACTCCAAGCCCTCGCCGTTGGGCTCGGCCTCCATCCCTGTGGGAAAAATACGGCTCCAGCAAATTGAAAGACGCAGGCACTTAAAGCCCATCTCGGCAAAGAGCTCGACATCCTCGTGCCAATGATGGAAGAAGTCGTTGCCCCAGCGGCATGGATACAGCCTGTCCGGATCGTCCACGGGCTTTTGCCTGCCAAACATTACATCCCAGCGGTCGGAACCCTGTGGGATCAGGTCGGAGTGCGACATGCCGCGGCCGCCCTCGTTCCAGCCCCCTTCGGCCTGGTTGGCGGCGAGGGCACCACCCCACAAAAAGCCCTCGGGCATACCGGCGGCAGACGTTCTGTCAAAGTAACTCATGCTACTCAGCATCCTCGGCAGAAGCTGCCGCGGCGTTCTCCTGCTCCTGAGCCAGGAGCTGGTTATCGTACACCTTAAAGAACGGGTACCAGACCACAGCCATGACCACGATCAAAACGATCGTAAACACCCAGATGCGCGGGTCGAGGCACTGGACAAAGCCCTGAACGAAGATGGGGAACGTGCCGCTCACCAAGATGTAGAAGTTAGAGACAAGACCCAGTGAGACCGCACCCCAATACAGCAGGGCCGAGATCATGCCGCCTAGCACAAACGGAATCATGAGGATCGGGTTGAAGATGATGGGCGCGCCGAAGATCGCGGGCTCGGAGATACGGAAGAAGCTCGGCACGATCGATGCCCTGCCAAATGCCTTGAGCTGCTGCGACTTTGCCCTAAACGCGCAGAGCGCCACAAAAGAGAACGTATTACCCGTGCCGCCGATGAGGTTGATGGCCAACGACATGAGCACCGGGTGGAACTCAAGCGGCTGCCCGGCAGCATAGAGCGAGGCGTTGGCGGCAAAGGCGGCAAGCGAGACCGGGGCGGTGATGGGCATTACGATCATGTTGCCGTGGACGCCAAAGCACCAAAACAGCAGCGTCATGAAGCAGATAAGCAGTGCGCCGGGCACAGAGTCAACTGCGACGGAAAGCGGGGCAGCGAGCAGCTTCTCGATAACCGAGGGGATGGACAGCGCGGGATCGATCATCTGGATCAGCAGGTTGCCGCCAAAGAAGATGAGGATGTTGGCGAGCATAGGTACGATGGCGCCAAAGGTTTCGGACAAAAACGGCGGCACGCCATCGGGCATCTTGATGGTGATGCCCTTGGTCTGGCAGAAGCGCGTGACCTCGACGGAGACCAAGGCAACGATGATGGCGGTAAACAGGCCCTGCGCACCCAGATAGGTGCAGGGGACCGCCTGGAGCACGGACTCGTCAGCAAGCTGGTAGTAGGACGACGGCGCCGCGGCGATCAGGAACATCACCAGCGAGGTCATGCCGGCGTTAAGCTTGGGCATCTTGTAGGTGCCCGCCAGGTTATAGGCGATTGCGAACGTCACGATCACCGACAGTATGCCCATCGTCATATTGAAGGGGATGAGCAGCGTGAGCTTATTGGCCGTCGCAAAATCGAGCCAAGGGCCAAAGACGGACCAGAACCCGCCCTGCGCCACCAGGTCGGCCGTGACCGGCGGGTTGGCGAGGATCATAAAGACGGCAGATACCAAGATGAAGCTGATCGCGCTCATAAAGCCCTTTTGCATGGAGGCAAAGTGGCGCTCGGTGCCGCAGAAATTGGCGATAGGGGTCAGTTTTTCCTGAAGCAGGGTCATGAACTTCTCCATGGTCGCCTCCTAACCCAACAGCGACTGGGCGAGTGCCAGCACGTTGGCGGCGTTGCCCATGCCGTAGTCCTGTGCGGGGATGACCGCGGTCGGCTTACCGCTCCCCTGCTTGACGGTGTTGAGCTGGTAGGACACCTGCGGCCCCAAGAGCAGCACGTCATAATTGGCGCACGTCTCCTGATACTCGCCGATACCCACCGCATCGATATCGAGCTCGATGCCGTTTTGCTCCGCATATTTCTCGAGTTTCTTCATCAGAATGCTTGTAGACAGACCAGCTGCGCAAACAAGAAGGATCTTCATAAGGGATTCCCTTCGCATTGATTGGTTGGATAGTCACCGCACGCCGCTAGGCGTTCTTGGTTGCAGTGCACTCATACAGGCAGATCAGCTCCTGCACGAGCTCCTGAGCAAGCATGGAGCACATGAGGTGGTCCTGAGCATGGACCAGCAACACATCCACCGACAGATGCTCGCCCGCTGCCTCAGTCGAAAGCAGCTGCGTTTGGATGTGGTGAGCCTTGATTCCCGCATCCTTTGACTGCTTCATGAGTTTGGCGGCGGCGTCAAAATCCCCCGCTTTTGCCTTTTCAAGGGCTTCGAAGGCAAGGCTGCGTGCCTCTCCCGCTGCAGCGACCAGCTGAAACGAAACCATCTCGGTTCCCTGATCGTCCATAACGGTCTCCTCTCCCGTGATGTTTGGTTTGTACTTGAATATTCGAAACGCCTATCTCCCGCCCGCAATCCTCGAGGTTTATTGCAGGTAGACAGACAGGGTTATCGACAAAAGAAGTCTTAAGCCGTATGCGCTTGCACAAGCGCCATCAGCTCATGCCAGGACCGGCGCTCGCGTAGGCGCTCGACCCCCTGGCGGTCCATAAAGATCTCGGCGAGCAGTGAGCTCAAGATCCGCGCCTCATCGCCGCCCGACCGGGCAAACGACACCATAAAGACGATATCGACCTCATGGCCGTATTCGTCCCAAAGAATGGGGTGTTCGAGCAGGCCCACGGTAACAAAGGCCTCGGCGCTCAAGGGATGCATCCCATGGGGCATGGCTACCCCATTGCCAAACGAGGTGGCACTCGCGCTCTCGCGCTCGGCGACCTCTTGGGCAAACTGGGCATCGACACGGCCGCTCTCGACGGCGCGCTCGGAGAGATATCGGAGAACGGCCTGCTTCGACGACGCCTCAACGCGGTTGAAGAACAGGGCACGGCTAAAGAAAGAGCTTACGGAGTCCGATTGCGCAGTGTCGTCGCTCAGCACCTTGCGGATAGCGTTGACATCGCTCGTCTCCAAGAAGAAATCGGCCTCGCGGACGGGCACGGGCAACTTGACGTTGAGCGGCACCGTTGTGAACACGTAGTCGATGTGCGAAAAATCGAACGTTCCCACGCGGGCGACATCGCATGTCTCAATCGAATCGATATACATGCCAAACTGCTTGCGGTACTGGTGCTCGAGCATACGGGCGCTTCCCGCTCCCGAGGCGCACACGATCAGGATGCGCTTGCGACGCGGCTGGTCGGCTTGCTGCTCGAGGGCCAGGGCAAATGCCATGGCGATGTAGCCGAGCTCTTCATCAGAGGGCTGGCTGCCAAAATGGCGCTCGAGTACCTGCGAGGTGCCAGCTGCCATCGAATAGGCCAACGGAAACCTCGTCTTGATATCGGGCAGCATGGGGTTATCCATATGCATGTGATATTCAAGGCGATAGCCCAGAGGGCCGATATGCCGAGCAAGGTTCATGCGAAGTTCAAGATCGCCGCTAAAGTCAAACCTAAACTCATCGTTGACCGCACGTACCATCTCGGAAGCAATCTCCCACATCTCGTCCGAGATAACGGCAGAGCCCTTCTCGGGCACGCCCGTGCCCCTGCCGAGCAAATGGATTGCGATAAAGGCAACCTCTTCTCGGGGCATGCTCACGCCCAGGGCATCCTTGATGTTTGCGGCAATCTGGAAAGCCGCGGCGTATTCGCGCGTTCCCTCCAGTTTTTGAACGTCCGATTCTGCAGCTGGGACATAGCAGCCCTGCTCGATGCGGCCAAGAGCAATGTAAAGATGCATGATGAGATTGCGGGATGCCAGCGAGCTCACCGTGACGGGCGAGGCCGTCAGGGCATCGTCCACACATGCGGCGATGGCCCGCAGGCGCTCGGCGAGCTTTGCATCGTCGGTGTCGGGCAACACGGGCCTCACCAGCGAGGCCAGGCACAGGCGCCGTTGCGACTCCCCGCCCGCAACGCGGATTCCGTAGCGTGGGCGCTTTTCGAGCGTTAAGTCAAATTGGGCGAGTTTCTGCTCTACCAGACGCATGTCATTGGACAGAGTTCGCGCCGAAACGTAGAGTAAATCCGCATACTCCTCAATCGTCACCCACTGGGACCGCATGAGGAGGTCGTTAAGAAGGAAGGACACACGGCCGTCGCGCGTATCAGGAATGCCCGGATGGGCCAGAGCCGCACCGTCTAGCAAGCGAGCAAGCTCATCTGCATGTGCAACATCGATACGATATTGCCCTTTGCTGCCAACGATGCGTGCAACCCCCGCAAGATTGTCGTTTGCGCGATGGATATAGTTTCTCACGGCGCGCTCGCTTACCTCGAGACGCTTGGCAAGCACCGCGACAACGACAGGCTGAGCGTCCTCGATCATATTTACAAGCTGCTTGACGCGAGCATCCATGTCCTCCTCCTTTCCCTGCGTCTAGTCTAACGCGGTAAAGAATGACACTCCACGTCGCTCTCGTTCCGCCAACGCGGAACAGGTTGCGGGGAGTCCAGCTGAACTTATAGGGGGCACGGAGAGAGGGCCCGAAAGCAATGCGTCGGTGTGAGATGCGCTTTCCGCAGTCATTGGGGACAGATTTAAATTAGTAGTCATTGAGGACGTTCTTGTTTGACTAGTCGTTTAAGAACGTCCCCAATGACTACCCACCCATCGGGGACCAGGTGAATAGCAAAAGCCCCGCGGTCGGAGCGGGCCGCGGGGCTCATGAAGAGAGGCTAGTTTGTGGGCGCCTTGCCTGGCGCCCACGAGAGAGGCAATGGAGTAGAGGCTACTCGTGGATGCGGGTACCGGAGAGGCCGGCCATGGTCTCGGCGGCCTTGTCCAGGGCGCCGATGATGCAGGTGCGGCCCTTGCGGGAACGGGCGAACTTGATGGCAGCGCGGACCTTGGGCTCCATGGAGCCCTTGCCGAACTGGCCCTCGTCGGCCAGGCGCTCGGCCTCGTCGGCGGTGATGTCCTCGAGCTCCTCCTGGTTGGGCTTGCCAAAGTTGATGGCGACATGCTCAACGGCGGTCAGCAGGAACAGAACGTCGGCGTCGCAGTCCTCGGCCAGCAGCTCGCCGCCCAGGTCCTTGTCGATGACGGCGGGAACGCCCTTGTAGCAGCCCTTGTTCTCATAGTCGCGGACGACGGGGATGCCGCCGCCACCGCAGGCGATGACGATGAACTCGTTATCGAGCAGGTTGAGGATGGAGTCAGCCTCGACGATCTTCTTGGGATCGGGGGAAGCGACGACGCGACGCCAGCCGCGACCGGAATCCTCGATGAAGACCTTGGAGGGATCCTCGGCCATGAACTCCTTGGCCTGCTCCTCGGTGTAGAAGGGGCCGATCGGCTTGGTCGGGTTCTTGAACGCGGGGTCGTCCGGGTCGCACTCGATCTGGGTGACGACGGTGGCGGCGTGCCAACGCTTATAGCGCTTGTGCATCTCGCGGCCAATGCCCTGCTGCAGGTGATAGCCAATGTAGCCCTGGGACATGGCGCCGCACTCGGGCAGCGGCATCTCGGGGGTGCCGATGGCGTCGTGGGCGGCGGCGAAGGCGTTCTGGATCATGCCGACCTGCGGGCCGTTGCCGTGGGTGATGATGATCTCGTTGCCCTGCTCGATCAGGCCGAGAAGAGCGTGAGCGGTGTTGCTCACGGCCTCGATCTGCTCAACGGGGTTGTTGCCGAGGGCGTTGCCGCCAAGGGCGACGACGATACGATCGGGCTTGCCAAGAGGCTTAGACATTGCTGGAATCCTTTCTGTAAAAGGCCTACAACCCATTAATAACCCGCGCCCGTGCAATACGCGAGTTTATTAAGGTTTATATTCTCTTTATCGCTCATTTTATTCATTTTGAAAATAGTTGAACGGTGAACGGTCGTTTTTATCCGCTCAGCGTACAGAACCCCAGCTCAGATATGTTTACGCCATTTACGTGCGACTTTATTTTAATAGAGCAGGGATTAGACCAGATTATGCAAACTGTATCTTTGCTAAACACAAAACAGGCAGCGTAATATCTTACTCGCACTATACGAGATTCTATGCACTTATTGGACGAGTATGCAGCCCTGCAATAACACGGCGTTTTTCATCCAACTTAAGGAATAGACGAGTGCCTATGCCGCGCGTCGGCCGGCAGCCGGCGAGCCGTCTCGTCGATTGCCGCTTCCAGAAAAGCAAAAACTGATATTGCACGCGCAATTGCGGCATGGTACTTTAGCGAAGAACAGCGCGGGCTGGGGCGACAGAGACCTGTCGTGAAGTTTGGGTTCGGCGACCCCGCTGCTGTCTTCTCCTTATCCGCCAGCGAGCCCCTTGAGCGACGGATTGAGGAGGTCCTTACTATGACAAAAATGCTCAAGATCACGCTGAATGGCGAGACGTTTCTCGCCGACATGCTCTGGGACAAGGCTCCCGAGACATGCAAGCTGTTCGAATCGTCCTGTCCGGTCGAATCACGTATCTTTTCGGCTAAGATCTGCGATGCCGAGGTAACCTATCCCGTATCGGGCCCCATCGCCAATTACGAGCACATCGAGAACCCCGTCTTTCACGAGCCAGCGGGCGCCGTGAGCTGGTATGGCGGCTGGTCGTCAATTTGCATCTTCTTTGACGTGTGCGAGCCCTTTGGCACCTGTAACATGTTCGCCCGCATCTGCGAAGCCGACCGCAAGCGCTTTGCCGCCGCCTGCCGCAATGTCTGGGATAACCAGGGTATGTACATCAAAAACGAAATCGTCGAGATCGAAGCGGAGGCCTAAAGATGATGGATATCAACACCCTGCTCACACTCGACCTTGCCGAGTACACCACTGCACTTGAGGCCCTCGCCGATCAAATGATGCTCGAGGAACCGCGCGATATCGACTACATGTGCCGCCGCAAGCTCGACACCGGCCGCGAATTCGCCGTCTGGAACTTCACCGTCGGCTACTGCATGAACGCAGCCGACGCCCTCTCCCTCCTGCGAGCCCAAGCCAACGAAAACGCCAACGACGGCACCGCCGACCTCGCAACGATCAACAACAGCGCCGCGCGCCTGTGCGACTGGTTCTCGGGCGCCTTCGACGTCACCGGCAAAATGGATGACACCACGGCAATCCTCGCCCACAGCCGCGACCTCTACGCCCAGGTAGAGACTCACGAACAGTTCGCTGCCCTCACCCGCGCCACCGAGCGCTATCTGGTCCAGCTCCAATTTTGGGTCGACCGCCAGATTCCCTGGCCGGCTATTAGCGACCTCGTCCACGGCTACCGCCTACGCACAGAGAGCGGCGAGACAAGGTAACCAAGCAAGCAGCACCGACAACATCCCACCATCGGGATCCAAAGTAAGAATCAGAGGGCTGGAGACGCACCCAACAGCGTCCCCAGCCCCTTCGCAAAGTAGAGCACTGTTTCAGTGGCTTTGAGGCCTATTCGAACCTTTGCTATCTCCCAATTTTTGTATATTTACGACATTATTATCTGCCAATTTTTGTATGATTTTAGGCGATTCTATCTGTCAATTTTTGTCATTTGGGGGTTTAATGCTACGCCGTAAGGTCACTGATAGGCTTTTGAGCTGGAAGAATAACTCCAATAAGGCATTACTCGTTACTGGTGCGCGTCAGATTGGCAAGAGCTATGCGATTCGCGCGTTTGGAAAAAGCAACTACGCTTCGTATTTTGAGGTCAATTTACTACTCGATGTCGAAGCAAAGAATGCACTTGTTGGCGCAAAGAACTCCGTTGACTTTATCAACCGCGTAGCCCTTCTTGCGGATGCGCCGCTTGTTGAGGGCGATACGCTTGTCTTTGTCGATGAGATTCAGGAGTATCCACAGATCGTTACACTCATGAAGGCGTTGGTCGAGGATGGGCGCTTTAGCTATGTCTTCTCGGGGTCTATGCTTGGGACTGAGTTTAAGGGGATCTCTTCTTTTCCGGTGGGGTATGTAGAGCACATTGTTATGCGCCCGATGGATTTTGAAGAGTTTTGTTGGGCAAACAGCGTTAGCGAGAATGTGCTTGCAGGCATTCGCAGCTGCCTTGTCGAGAAACATCCTGTCGAAAACTATATTCATGAGGCGATGCTCAAGAACTATAGAGCTTATATCGTTTGCGGCGGCATGCCGGAGGTCGTTCAGAATTATATTGATTCGGGTTATTCGCTCGTGAGCACACGTGAGCTTCAAACTCAGCTGGTCGATCAGTACAAAAGCGATATCTCAAAATACGCATCGACTCGAGCGTTTAACGTTCGGTCGATTTTTGAGCAAATTCCCGTTCAGCTTGAGGCGGAGTCTCATCGCTTTGTTGTTTCGTCTCTGGGTGAGGGAGCTCGCCTTAAAAAATATGAGCAGGATTTCCTGTGGCTTGTTAACGCAGGTGTTGGATTGATGGTCGCTAGGGTGACGGAGCCACGGAGTCCTCTCAAGAGGACGGAGAAAACGACAGCCTTCAAACTATACGAGTCTGATACAGGCATGCTCGCATCGCGATACCCCGGTAGCACTGCACGCGCTGTCTATCTTGATATGAAAACTCCCAACCTTGGTGGTCTCTATGAGAACGTGGTCGCGCAGGAACTTGTTGCCCTCGGGGCGGATGCATGGTACTACCAAACGCGTGAGGTCGGTGAAGTTGACTTTGTGATCGAAGGCGCCCACGGGCATGTTGTCCCAATCGAGGTCAAATCGGGCAAGAAAGTTCGAGCGCATGCGGCCCTCGATCGTCTGATGAGTGTGGGCGAGTACAAAATTCCCGAGGCCGTTGTACTGAGCCACGAGAATCTCAGCAAAGAGGGCAAGGTTCTGTACGTTCCAATCTACATGACGTTTTGTCTCGATGAGTTTATGGAAAAGGATGACCCCAATAACGATTTCTCGTTCGCACCCATATCTCTCTAGCCATTTGAATCCGCAATCCAGCCCCGCCCTCCATCCATCCCCAAAGTGGCGCGAGCTTTCGCGGCAAAGCCGCGAAACAGCGAAGGGGACGGAATACCCGACCAACTACGTCCTTCATCCGCCCACACAATCCGAAGACGTAGTCGTAGCAGGATCTGAGGGCTGACCTTCGCGGACACTCCGCAGGACGAAAGAACCCCCGCCGCACGTAGTGCGCAGCGGGGGTTCTTTCATGTCCGAGGACGTCCGCGAAGGTCAGCCCTCAGATCCTGCGGTGGGAGACCTAGGCCTCGTTGTACACCGTCTTGAGCTTCAGCAGGTGAGCGTAGCGGTCCATGGCGGCCTGCTCGTTCTCCTTGAAGAGCTCCTCGGCGCGCTCGGGGAAGGAGCGCGTCAGCGAAGCGTAACGGGCCTCGTTCATCAGGAACTCCTGATAACCGCCCGCGGGCTCCTTGGAATCGAGTGAGAACTTCTTGCCGGCAGCAGCCTCGGGGTTGAAGCGGAAGAGGTTCCAGTAACCGCACTCGACAGCCTTCTTCATCTCGGCCTGGCAGTTCTGCATGCCGCCCTTCTTGATGGAGTGCATCTCGCAGGGGCTGTAGCCGATGATGAGGGACGGGCCGTCGTAGGCCTCGGCCTCGTGGATGGCCTTGAGGGTCTGAGCCGGGTTGGCACCCATGGCGACCTGTGCCACGTAGACGTAGCCGTAGCTCATGGCAATCTCGGCAAGGGACTTCTTCTTGGTCACCTTACCGGCAGCGGCGAACTGAGCGACCTGGCCCAGGTTCGAGGCCTTGGAGGCCTGACCACCGGTGTTGGAGTAAACCTCGGTGTCGAAGACGAAGACGTTGACGTTGTGGCCGGAAGCCAGGACGTGATCCAGGCCACCGAAACCGATGTCGTAGGCCCAACCGTCGCCGCCGAAGATCCAGAAGGACTTCTTGGTGAGGTAAGCCTTGTCGGCGAGGATCGCCTTGGAAGCGTCGCAGCCGCACTTCTCGAGCTCGGCAACGTAGGCAGCGGCAGCGGTCTTGGAGGCCTCGGCGTCGTTGACGGAGTCGATCCAAGCCTGGCCGGCAGCCTTGAGCTCATCGGACGGACCATCGGCAGCGATGATGTCCTGGGTGGCGGCGATCAGCTTGTGCTGAACGGCCTCATAACCAACGGCCATGCCCAGACCGTGCTCGGCATTGTCCTCGAACAGGGAGTTGTTCCACGCCGGGCCGTGACCGTCCTTGTCCTTGCAGTAAGGAGCGGTGGCAGCGGGGTTGCCCCAAATGGAGGAGCAGCCGGTGGCGTTGGAGATGAACATGCGGTCGCCGGCAACCTGGGTCACCAGACGTGCATAGGCGGTCTCGGCGCAGCCGGCGCAGGAGCCGGAGAACTCCAGGTAGGGCTGCTTAAACTGGCTGCCCTTGACGTTGGCCGCGATGAGCTCCTTCTTCTCGGAGACGTTCTCGACCATGTAGTCCCAAACGGGCTGCTGGTCCATCTCCTGCTCGGTGGGAACCATCTCGAGGGCGCCCTTGGGGCAGACCTTGACGCAGTTGGTGCAGCCCATGCAGTCGAGCGGGGACACGGCCATGGTGAACTTCATGCCCTTGGCCTTGGGACCCATGGCGTCGAGCGTGCGGGTAGCCTCGGGCGCGGCGGCAGCCTCGTCCTCGGTCATCGCGAACGGACGGATGGTGGCATGCGGGCACACATAGGCGCACTGGTTGCACTGGATGCACTTGGTCTCGTCCCAGTGAGGAACGACCACGGCGACGCCGCGCTTCTCGTATGCGGAGGCGCCCAGCTCAAACTGGCCGTCGGCGCAACCGACGAAGGCGGAAACGGGCAGGCTGTCGCCATCCATGCGATCGATGGGCTCGAGCAGGTTCTTGACCTGCTGGGCGATGGCGGACTTGGTCTCCTCGGAGAGCTCGACGGGAGCGGCATCCTCGGCGGTTGTCCAGTCGGCCGGAACCTCGAACTTACGGAAGGCGGTAGCACCGGCATCGATGGCCTTGTGGTTGGCGTCGACGATGGCCTGGCCCTTCTTCATGTAGGACTTGGTAGCTGCGTCCTTCATGTACTGCAGGGCGTCCTCGGCGGGCAGGACCTTGGCAAGCGCGAAGAAGGCGGACTGGAGAACCGTGTTGGTGCGCTTGCCCATGCCGACCTTGGCGGCCAGGTCGATAGCGTCGATCAGGTAGACGTTGACGTTGTTGTTCGCGATGTAGCGCTTGGCCACGGCGGGCATGTGCTCGGCGAACTCCTCGTCGCTCCACTGGCAGTTGACCAAGAAGGTGCCGCCCGGCTTGACGTCGCGGACCATCTTGAAGCCCTTAACGATGTAGCTGGGGTTGTGGCAAGCGACAAAGTCGGCCTTGGTCACGTAGTACGGCGAACGGATCGGGGAATCACCAAAGCGCAGGTGCGAGACGGTGACGCCGCCGGTCTTCTTGGAGTCGTACTGGAAGTAGGCCTGGACGTACTTGTCGGTGTGGTCGCCGATGATCTTGATCGAGTTCTTGTTGGCGCCGACGGTACCGTCGCCACCCAGACCCCAGAACTTGCACTCGATGGTGCCGGGGGCTGCGGTATTGGGCGCATCCTCGGCCTCGGGCAGGCTCAGGTTGGTCACGTCATCGACAATGCCAATGGTGAACTCGCGCTTGGGCTCGTCCTTCTTGAGCTCCTCGAAGACAGCGAACGCGGACGCGGGAGGCGTGTCCTTGCTGCCCAGGCCGTAACGGCCGCCGACGACCTTGATGCCCGTCTTGCCGGCCTCGTAGAGAGCGGAGACGACGTCCTGGTAGAGCGGCTCGCCGATGGAACCCGGCTCCTTGGTGCGGTCCATGACGGCAATCTTCTTGACGGTCTCGGGGAGAACGTCGACAAAGTGCTTGATGGAGAACGGACGGAACAGGCGAACCTTGACCAGGCCGACCTTCTCGCCGTGAGCGTTGAGGTAGTCGATGACTTCCTCGAGCACGTCGCAGAAGGAGCCCATGCACACGACGACGCGATCAGCATCGGGAGCGCCGTAGTAGTTGAACAGGCCGTAATCGGTGCCGAGCTTCTCGTTGATCTTCTTCATGTAGCCCTCGACGACGGCGGGAAGCTCGTCGTAGACCTTGTTGCAGGCCTCGCGGTTCTGGAAGAAGATGTCGCCGTTCTCGTGGCTACCGCGGGTATGCGGGTGCTCAGGGTTGAGCGCGTGATCACGGAAAGCCTGGACAGCGTCCATGTCGCACATCTCGGCCAGATCCTTGTAGTCCCACATGGCGACCTTCTGGATCTCGTGGCTGGTGCGGAAACCGTCGAAGAAGTTAAGGAACGGGGTCTTGCCCTCGATGGCGGCAAGGTGAGCCACCGGCGAGAGGTCCATGACCTCCTGGACGTTGCCCTCGGCGAGCATGGCGAAACCGGTCTGGCGGCAGGCCATGACGTCGGAGTGATCACCAAAGATGTTCAGGGCGTGCGAAGCGACGCAACGCGCGGAGACGTGGAAGACGCCCGGGAGCTGCTCGCCCGCGATCTTGTACATGTTCGGGATCATCAGGAGCAGGCCCTGGGAAGCCGTGTAGGTGGTGGTCAGAGCACCGGCGCCCAGCGAACCGTGAACGGTACCGGCTGCACCTGCCTCGGACTCCATCTCGACGACCTTGACCGGGGTGCCGAAGATGTTCTTGCGACCCTGGGCCGCCCACTGGTCGACATGGTCGGCCATCGGGCTGGACGGCGTAATGGGATAAATTCCCGCTACCTCGGTGTACGCATACGAAACATATGCGGCCGCCTCGTTGCCGTCCATAGACTTAAACTTACGCGCCATATACCCCTCTCCTCTCATATAGGTATACAGGCCCCGGCGATCGCCGGGATGTTGGCGTGATGGGATTTTCGCTGTTGCTTCCAATCATCTGGCAGGCGGACTCAGCAGCAGGTACATGGCGTGGAGAGAAGGCATGCCGAGGCGAGGAGGGCTGCACGCGCTCCACAAGCCCAGCTACCCGTCTTGCACATGACCGAGCGCCGCAAAGGCCGCATGTCGGATGCTCCCGGGCACGCCCCGGCGATGGGAAGCGCCCGCAACGGAAATCCGCATGCGGGTTTATTGTACCCCGCCGTCAAGTGTAATTTCGGCAAATATAGGCGGGCGGTAAAGGTTTACCTTGGGTGACTGCCAAGAGCCAAAATGGCCTCTCCATCCCCAGGCGACCGGCTCTGGCGCGCCGAGGAGTGTCCCCAAGTGCCGGCAGAGAAAAGGAACGTCCCTAACTGCCGGCTAGAGGGCACCGAAGAGGATGGCGTAGGTAGTGGATTCGCCGAGCTTGAGCTCGTCGCCGGGATTGAGTTGGGCGGAACGGCCGGGCTCGACCTGAATGCAGACGCGCGTGGCCCCGTTTACCACCACGGTTCCGTTGGTGGACGACAAGTCCTCGACGTGCCAGATATTTTGAGCATCGCACCAGATATGGGCATGGCGGGCCGAGACATCGTCGCCGACGTCGGTAATATCGCCCTCACCAGTGGCCAGCGCGCCAATCTCAACACCCTGCTCACTCGGCTGAATCCAGCGCGGGGCGCTCACGACAAAACTGTTTTGTACGCGCAGCAAGCCCAAGGGGTGCGCCGGGGCGGGTTCGCGTTCGCCCGCGGTCATCGACATGCCAAGCGAACGCGGCGTGGAGGTGCCTCCGCCACAGGTCGCTTGCGCGTAGTCGATGGCATAGTTCACCGAGGACCGCACATCCGCCGAACAACCGACGGCGACAAACAGCACCAGCACGGCCTCGGCGCGCTCGGCGGGCATGAGTTCCGCCGCCTGGGACAGGCGATCGAGCGCGTTGCGATAGAGATTCGTGTCCTGGTGGCACTCTTCGAGCGCGCGTACCATCGGTTCACCTGCAGGACCGCACACCATATTGATCACAGCCGTGGAGTCCATGGGATTGCGCTGGCGCAGGGCCAGTTGCGACATAATACGCGCAGCCGAGGTACCGTATTCGGCAAAGTAGCGCTGCTGAAGCGTGCCGACCGGCGCGCGAACGATAAAGCGGGAAACCCAAGAGCGATCGGCGGCTCGGCTCTGCGGGCTGCGGCCGTCGGCGAGCGGACGGGACGAAAGCACCAAGCCGCACAGCTCGATATGGCTCAGATGCGCCGCGCGCTTAAAGATGTCAAACATGGCCCCGCATGGGGTGAGCTCAACTTGAGATGCCATGACCTAGGCCTCCTTGGTCGTAGAAATAGAATCGGACGATACTTCGACAGGTCCGCCAAAAGTACGGGCAGCTGCGGCTCCACCGGCAAGCGGAGTCGCCATCTGGGCTTTTGTGCGTCGCGGTGCCGAAACGGGAAGTTCAAAGGCAAAGTCCATCGCAAGCAAAAACCACGTAAGCGTATAGGTTGCAACCAGAGCGGCAACAAGGCCGCCCATCACGGCGCGCTGGGAAAATACGCTACATGCAGCCACAACCAGCACCGGAACCTCGCAGGCAGAAAGCGCAAGCACACCCTGCAGGAAGCCCGAGCGCCGATTGCGCGCAAGTGCCCCCGCGACAACGCCGGCTATGCCTGGCAGCGCCAACGCCAGTGCGGCAATAATACCCGGTAGCGACCCAGACCACACGAGCGATCCCAAAGTCGCCGTCACGCGAGCGCCCGACGCCAGCAGCGCGGCCGAAACCACGACCACAGCCCAAACCACGCCACAGACGACCGTCGCGCCGACCATCAGCGCGCGACGAACCGCGCGGCCAGACGCATCCATGGGGCACGGCGTGAGCGGCTCGCCGCGGAGCGAACGACCGACATTTTGCGCATAGTGGTCACAAAACGCCGAGAGCGCCGCCTCGACCGCCGCCGGCTCGGGACGATCTTTTTGATGGCTGGACAGACAGGCCATCACCACGTCGAACAGCTGGGCATCGACAAACGCCAGCGCATCGCGTAGCTCCTCGGAATCCGGCTCAAGCCCCAGCTGCTGGGCCTGCTCGGCCGCAGCGAGCGCCACATCGGGCTCACGACGAAGCAGCTGAGTCAAATCGCAACCGGGCGCATGGGCACCAATGGGATAGTCGGGCAGCGTGTCCATCTTGAGACGGTAGGGGCTGGCGATGTCGCGCGTCTTTTTGCGCGAACCCGAGGTGCCCGAAGTGCTCGGCGCGGCTTCGTATGGCGCGGCGCCGGCAATGAGCTCGTAAACCGTGCTTGCTGCGGCATAGACGTCGATCGCCGTCGACATACGCAAAGCACGCAGGTCGGGAATATCGTCGGTGAGCATCTCGGGCGGAGCGTAGGCCACCGTCGCGCGACGCAGCGTGGCATAGCGCTCCGTAAACGACGCCTTGCCGCCGGTACCGTACCGGCCACGGCCGACGCAGGATCGAGCGCCAGCGACGAGCCAAAGTCGATCAGGCACAGGTCAAAGGTGCCCTCGGCAAGCTGCCGGTCAAGCGGTAAACGCGCCGTACGCACCATAATATTAGCGGGCGAGATATCGCGATGGACAAAGCCCTCCCCCACCAGGCTCATGCGGCAGAGCAAGTCGAACAGGTCGCGCCCCAAGCGCGCCGCCACAAGCGGCGATAGGCGGCCGGCATCGTCCACGGCAAAGCGCGAGCGCAAGCGGGCGAGCGTCTCGCCCTCGACCCATTCCATGACAATTGCAGGCACACCGTCAACCTCGCCCCAGCCATAGAGGCGGGGAAAGCCCTTAAGGCCCGAAAGGGCGCGATGGCATTCATATTCCTCGCGAAATGCCGCTTTGAACTTGGCGACCAGCGCCTCATGGGCGGCATCGTCGTCAAACTCATCGCGCGTCGGCAAGATGAGCTGTTTGAGTGCTACGGCCTCGCCTTGGGCGTTGACGGCACGCGTCACGCGGCCGATACCGCCACGGCGCATGGTGGCATCGTCGGCAAACAGTATCGTAAAACGACGCAGATAGGCAGGCAGTTCGTCCTGACCGAGCGCAATGGCCGGCTCAAACCCGTCGACACGCGCCAGGCGCAGGCCGACCATGGGATCGCGACCGAGCGATTGTGGTGTGGTGGATGCAAGATCGGTCATCATAGGGCAAGCGCCGCCACGTTATTGTTGAAGTTACCGAGCGCGACGTCATCATCGCCGTAATGGCCGACCCATTGACATAGGTTGGTGTAACAGCCCCACAGATTGGCATACTGCTGATACCACTTTGACCGGGGCGAGAATGTCTGACGACCGAACTCGGCTCGAATGACAAACATCTCCCCGACCAAGCTGTCGCACGGCCTGGGATCTCCCGTAGAGTTATAGGTCGAGACCACGTCATTGGCACGAGAAACATAGCCGTCGAGCATGTTGTACTTGGTCACAAGCCAACTGTGAATGCCCTCTTCCTCAGCAGCGGAAAGGCCACCGGAGTTTGCATCGTTGTCAGTGTTGCCGCCCGTCGAGCCGCCGTTTCCAGACCCTCCGGTAGAGGAACCCGCCCCAGAGCCGCCGCCTGAACTCGACGAATCCGAGCCGGAGCCAGAAGTATCCGAGCTACCGGGCTTTCCGGACTGCTGGGCGTCCTGCTCCTTCTGCCGCTCGACCTTATTCACCGTTGCCGCCACGCTATTGTTGGACAACCGATCGATGATCTTGGTGTTGGTGAGCACGATGGTTTTGCCATTGGCAAGCGTGACTTCGTTGTCCGGGGCCTCGGCGTCGTCCGCGTCGTCGGCGCCAAACACAATATGCGCGACCACACTTGCCCAAGCATATCCAGTCGTGGTGCCCAGATCACTTTTGACCTCATGCCCCACGCGCGGTTCGCGTGCGGCATGTGCCTGCATCATGGACGGCACGGTCATGCCATAGGCAGAAACGCCAGCTATGACCAGCACCAGCGAGCAAGACAGCAGTGCGTACGCCCGCGGCGCCAAGCCCAGTCGGCGTCGCATGCGCACCGCGGCGCCGCGCTTTGTCTGAGTGCCACCGGGCCGCATGCGTTCTCCTCCAACAAAAACACGCCGCTCGGGAGCGGCGCATTCATTCGAATCCATATTTGAGTGTATCAGCGAACCCAAAAGGTTGCGCAACGAATGGGCAAATTAAGGATGCGAGTGGAAGCATCCATGCGATAAGCGGATACAAAGCATCTTTGTTGCACAACAAACTTACAGTCGCACGGGGAAATTATGACTACCCCGTGCGTCGCGAGGAAAACATACGGCAGGAGCAGGCTCGCCACCTAAATCGTGCGACGGGCCTCGATGGCGCGCCCAAGCGTAAGCTCGTCGGCATACTCCAGGTCGCCGCCCACGGGCAGGCCGCTCGCCAGACGCGACACCTCAACGCCCAGCGGCTTGATAGTGCGAGCCAGGTAGCTCGCCGTGGTCTCGCCCTCAATATTGGGGTTGGTGGCGATGATGACCTCGTGGATGTCCTCGTGGCCCAAGCGTGCCAGCAGCTCGCGAATGTGCAGCTGCTCGGGGCCAATCTTGTCCATGGGACTGATCACGCCGCCCAGCACATGGTACAGGCCATGGTAGCTGCCCGTGCGCTCGATTGCCTGGACGTCGCGCGGCTCGCCCACCACGCAAATGCGAGTGGTGTCGCGCATCGGGTCCTGGCAGATGGAGCACTCGTCGGCCGTGGCGTAGTTAAAGCAACGGCTGCAAAAGTGGACCTCCTGCTTAACCTCCAGGATGGCCTCGGCCAGGCGGCGGGCCGCCTCGGCATCGGCCTCGAGCAGGTAATAGGCGATGCGCTGGGCCGACTTGGGACCAATACCCGGCAGACGGCCCAGCTCATCGAGCAGTTTTTGCAGACTGTGATTCGCACTCATATATATGCGTGTCTTAGAACGGCATACCCGGGATGTTGAGGCCGCCGGTGATGGCGCCCATCTGCTTGTTGGCGAGCTCGTTGACGCCGCGGACGGCCTCGTTGACGGCAGCCATAATCATGTCCTGCAGCATATCGACGTCCTCGGGATCGAGGGCATCGGGATCGATGGTGAGGTTGACGAGTTCCATCTCGCCGTTAACGGTCACCTTGACCATACCGCCGCCGGCAGAGGCATCGACGGTCTGGGACTTGAGGTTCTCCTGCGCGGCGGCAAGCTGCTCCTGCATCTTGCGGGCCTGCTTCATCATCTGCTGCATGTTCATACCGGCCATGACGGCTCCTTTACGTGCGGCCGCACGCCGAGCTGCAAGGGCAGCCGGAGCACGGCGGGACTTTCAAACTCAAAAATCGTACCACGGCGCGGGGCAAGCAAGCGGGGCGGACGTGTTACCTCAGTCGATATACATGTCCTCCAATACAAACCGCACTCAAAGATTATGCAAGGTCGAATTATGCAAGGTTGCATAATATCGCACACTCAATCTAGTAGAGCCGAATCCGACATTTCATGTGCGCCACTAAATAGCTAAATGCCGAACCGCTGCTCGAGTCGGCGCACATGGCGGCAGGGTATAATTTGATTGTCATAGATAGCAATTTGGAGGTGCCCCATGAATGCCCCCGACGCGCTCCAAAACATCCGCTCAAAACACCCCGTCGCATATTTAGTTCTCTATCTTTTTGTCGGCTGGACATTGCTGGTTGTCATCACCCATGCCATAGCTTTTGGAGCAGAACTGCTGATAGCCAGCTCGGACCAGCCCGTCGTCAAATGGGAGACGACCGATGAGTGCACCGACGGAACCCGAACCGTTTACTACGACAGCCCGTCCCTCTACCAAGAGTTCAAGGTCAAGATAAAGGACTCCAAGATTGTCGATGCCGAACCAGGCGCTTTCTTGACAATCGGAGCAACCCTCAACGCCGAGCAAGTCGAGTACACGGACAGCCATGCGGCGTATCGTATCGACCTCAGCATCCTAGGCCAACCGTCACGCACTTGTCTGCTCGAATGCGATATACGCGGCACCACGTTGCACATGTCCGAAATACAGATGCGCCCGGACAAAGAGACCTCTTCTTGAGCAGTATACCCGCCTGCGCAGCTACTCCACCGGTTTGAAGATGGTGGCCTGACCGAAGACGCTGCGGATGAGGTCTTTGGCCTCGTCCTCGGTCTGCGGGATGCTCGGGGCTGCGCCCTGGTGGCCGAAGGGGCTGCCGGCGCCGGGGTTGGACTCCCAGGGAGCTGCAGGAGCGTCCTCCTCTTTGGGGGCAGCTACAGCGGACTTGGGCGCGGGCGTCGCACCTGGCACGTCGAACGGAGGCAGATCGTCCCCGCTCGCATCGCCAGCGAAGCCGCCGACCATAGCGTCGTCGTAGGGCACCTGTTCGGATTCCCACGGCGCGGACTGCGCGACAGGCTGAGCCTTGGGGGCAGCCGAGCGCTCGGGCGCACGGGGTGCGGGCTCGGTCGGGAGCTTACCCATGGCAGGAGCACCGGCGGGGTTGTCGGAGCGTAGCCAGGGGGCTTTGCCCAGGTCAGACGACTTGGGCGCGGGCGAGGCGGGCTTGGGCGCGGGTGTCGGAGCAGCCGGTTTGGGCGCCGCGGTCTTAGGCGCCGACGGGGTCGATGCCGCTACCGGCGCCGCTTGCTGCTGCGTCGCGCTGGCGCTCGAGGATGCAGGGGCCGCCGAGGACACGGGTTGCGGGTCCGCAGATGCCGCAGCCCGTGCAGATGGAGAATGCTCCTCATGTTGAGGAGCCGGCGTGCCACCCCCATCCAAGACATAGTCGACGGTACGACGACCGAAGACCGCACTGACTGTCGGCAGGACTACCGACTGCGTGTCGGCGCGGCCGAGCATCTTAATGGCAAAGGTCGAACCCGCGGGGAACGAAACCGTGAGCTTGGAGCCGTCGTCGGCCGTGGCGCGAGCGTTGAGCAAAAGCCCTGCGTAGGAAGCCTGACGCGCCTTGACACGCTCGACAACCTCGGCCCATTTGCGCTGCAACTCTCCGGCGTCCTCGACCGCGGGGGTCTCGGCAGCACCGGCAGCGGCAACCTGGGCGGCGTTGTTGGACTGGGGCTTAGGTGCCGGAGCGGTGACAGGCGCGGGGGCCGCAACGGGCTGAGGCGTCGGAGCCGGCGCAGGCTGAGGTGCAGGCGCTACAGGCTTGGAAGCTGACACGGACGTAGAACGGGGCGCAGGCTGAGCCGCCGGAGCGGCAGCACCACGGTCCCAAGGCATACCGCCCTGGCGCGCGGGCGTAGCAGCGGGGGCAGCGGATGCCGCCGGAGCGGCAGCACGGGCGCCCGAAATGAGCGTCGGCTGCTGGGCAGCAGCGGGTACGGATGCTGCAGGCGCGGCGGCCTGAGCAGCAGCCACGCTCGCCGGCACGGCGCCGTTGGCAACCATGGCCTCCAGGCGTGCCACGCGCTCGGCCAACGCCTCAATCGTTAAATCGGCCTCGGGACGTGCCAGGCGCGTGCAGGCGATCTCGAGCACCAGGCGCACGTCGCTCGCGCCCCTCATCTCCAGTGCGGCATCGTCGAGCACCGTCAGCACGCGGGCCAGGCGATCGGCAGGATGCTCGCCAAAGGCAGCGGCCTCGGCAGCAAGCGCCTCGGCCTGCTCGGAGCCGCCCTCAAACAGCTCGGCACGGGCACCGGCAACGCAGGCAACGTACACGTCACGCACATGCGCCACCAGGTCGCGCGTCAGCTCCAGCAGGTCGTTTCCTTCCTCGACCTGCGCGCGAATAAGCCCATATAGCTCGGCGACATCACGATTAGCAATGGCGCGCGCAAACTCGCCCAGAATCTGGTCCGAAACCTCGCCCAAAAGCGAGCGGGCATCGTCCGCATGCACGGTGCCGTTGCCGAAGACGCTCAGCTGCTCCAGCGTGGAGAGCGCGTCGCGCATGCCGCCCTTGGCATGGCGCGCCACGATAGCCAGCGCCTCGTCGTCGTAATCGAAGCCCTCCTGCTCGCACACGTATGCCAGGCGATGCTCAATATCCTCGTTGCCGATGCGATGGAAATCGAAACGCTGGCAGCGCGAGAGGATGGTCTCCAGAATCTTTTGCGGGTCGGTGGTGCACAGCACAAAGATCACGTGTGCCGGCGGCTCCTCAAGCGTCTTGAGCAGCGCGTTGAACGCCGCCGTCGTGAGCATGTGGACCTCGTCGATGATATAGATCTTGTACTTGCCGCGCACCGGGGCAAAGTTGACGGAGTTGATGATTTCCTCGCGCACATTGTCCACGCCCGTGCGGGAGGCGGCATCGAGCTCGTAGACATCGGGGTGGTTACCCTCGGCGATGAGCTCGCACTCCTCGCAAGTACCGTCGGGCATGCAGCCGCTTGCACCCTCGGCGCGCGCCGCCTCGGCATTGCGGCACAGCAGCGCCTTGGCCAGGATGCGCGCCATGGTGGTCTTGCCCGTGCCGCGCGGACCGCAGAACAGGTACGCATGGGACAGGCGTCCCTCGGTGATGGCGTGCTCGAGCGTCGAGACGATATGCTGCTGGCCCACCACGGAGTCGAAGGTGAGCGGGCGATACTTTCGGTACAACGATTCCATGGGTGCTCCCCCGGGTATACTGAGTCTTGTTGCCGCGACGGCCATGCGGTCGCACGGCATACTGCATTCATAATAACCCGTACGGCGAGCCCGCCGCGATAGGAGTCTAAAGAGCATGGCAGACGCAGAGAGCAACCTCGTTCCCTCCGAAGCAGCCGACCAGGTCGAGGTCGCGCTCGAGGAGCAGGCCGCAGCCGACGACGGCATCCTGTACCTCAACGAGTACCAGTACGAAAACGACCTGGTCACCGACTTCGCACGCCTGGTCGCCTCGCCCAGGCGTCGCGGCTCGCTGTATGTCGCCGCCGCGATTGCCGCGCTCATCGGCATCGGCATGCTGGTGGCCGGCGGCAACTGGATCAAGTTTGGCGTCGTCCTGATCGTATTCGGCGCCTTTTTGGCCTGGTGGAGCAAAAACCTGCACCACACGCTCGCCCGCGACTTTATCGACGCCGTCGAGGCCGACGAGTCCATGGGTGGCCGCTATCGCCGCGTCGCCGCCAACGAGGACGGCCTGATGGTTTGGGGCAAGAGCGGCAAGTCGCAGTTCTTCCCGTTTGACAAGCTCGACCACGTACTCGACGGCGAGCGCATCTTTGTGGCCATGTTCGCCGACCAGGGCGTGACGATCCCCAAGGACACCTTCGTCCGTGGCGATGCCGAGCAGTTTGGCACCTTCCTTAAGGCACGCATCAACAAAAAACTCCGCATCGAGACCAAGAAGAAGAAAATGAAGGCCGAGAAGGCCGCCGCCGAGGCCAAGCAGGGCGACAAGCCCCAGGAGACCAAGGGCAAGCAGCGCAAGCAGAAGAACAAGAAGAAGCGGTAGGCCAGCCGACACCGAAGACGCCTCGCCCCGCGTCATTCCGGGCCAGGGCGCCTGGGATCGAGCGCGAGTGCCACCGATGGACCCATTTTGCCTAGCTCTCGAGTTACTTCACTTCAAACCTTAAGAGCCTTCTCTCTGGCAGATCGGTCATCTTCATCGTATAAGTCCCAGGAAAAGCCTTCTCAAAACGGACGGTCTCGTAACCTTCGAAATAGTCGTTGGTGTTTTGCATCATGAATGGGACGAGCAACTCGTTCTCCGCCCCAACCTGTACAGCAAACGCAGCAGAGCCGCCCAGAGCCGGCATTGCCTGCGTTATCAGATCGGTATTGACCACAAAGTCATAGTTTGGCGCAGACTCCGGCACCAAATGCCAAACATACGTTTTGATTCCGCCTTCGACATTGTCCTTATTCCTGACACGCATCTTTACGGCGATAACACACGTGATGTCGGCGTCCTTCAATTTCGTTTTCGTATCCACGATGCCATATTTTGAATAATCATCATGCGCACGCTTGAGATACTCGCGCGGCGTGAGCAGCTCTGCCCCGTCTATGCAAAACGAATACCCGTCAGTCGCCACATCCTTCGACCCCAGAAACGCCCCATCCATCGAGAGCCATTCGCCCTCCGCATAATATTTCTCAGGAATGACCGTCCGGTTCCCGTTAACGACGCTCACCCTCATGCCCGCAAGGCCGGTAGCAGCACAGCCGAAAAGAGCAAGCACCGCCCTTCTTGTCCACAGGGTCTTCTTCATCGCGCTCACGACCTTTCCCGAACTTTCACAACGGCACCGTCGCGCATGCAGTAAACCCGATCGGCCAGCTCCTCGAGCACCTCTCCGTCATGGCTGGACAGAATAACCTCGCGACCCGTTGATGCCGCCATCGCCACAACGCGCTTGAGTATTTCCACGCCCGCTTCGTCGAGGGCATTTGTTGGCTCATCGAGAACAAGTAGCTTCGGCTTTTCCATAATTGCCGCAGCTATCCCCAGACGTTGCTTCATCCCAAGCGAGTATGCTCGGAACTTCTTTTTTTCGTCTGCATCGAGCCCCACGAGCCGCAGGGCAGAGCGAATGTCCTCGGGGGTGGCAACGCCCTTGATCTGAGCGATGAGCTCCAAATTATCGTAGCCAGACAGATATCCCAAAAAGGAAGGCGCCTCGATCAACATCCCCAGACTCGGCGGGAACGAGATGTCCACCCCAAGCCTTTGGCCATCGATAGAGATTTCGCCTTCGGTAGGCTTGATCAATCCGCAGACCGCTCGCATAAGCATGGTCTTACCCGAACCGTTTATCCCCTGAAGCCCAACCACAGTCCCGGGGTCAACCTCGATGGACACGTTGCGCAGAACATCGTTTTTGCCCATGCGCTTCGATACGTCCCTAACGATCACGCTCATATCTTGTCCCCCTTTTCTATAAGGTCGGCCCTTCGAAACCACAGTCCACCCAGCGATAGACATAACGACATAAGCCCAATTGATGACAAGACGCTCGAGCCCGCCGCGATTCCCTCTTTGACAATTCCGCCCCAGCGCAACAGCATCAAGGCGTTACCCAATAGCGCCCAATGTCGTGCATATGCCGAGCAGATCAGGTAGCTCATTAAAACCACAAACGAGACTGACGGCCCAAGCACAAACCCAACCGCTGCCTGCGCAAACGCAAGCGCCTCAAAAGCAAATAAGAGACCTATGAAAAACGGCAGCGCATCTGCCTCGGCAGCTTTGAGAAACCACGGCGCCAAATTAGCCAGCTGAAGCGACTCGCCATGAATGACCGCGCTGAACGAGGAGCTCACCACCAAGCTCCAAATCACAACAGAGCAAACCACCACGAGCAGTGAAAATGCCGTTACCGCCGCCACTGAGATAAAACGCGAGGCCCACCAAAGGGTTCTTGCCCGGCATCGAACAAGTGCTTGTAAACCAAGCCCGTGCAACGATTCGGTCGGATAATCGAGTGTTGTATAGAGAATAAGCAGAATGAGGAATAGCCACCCTAACGGAGGCACAAACATGACTCCGGGCCTAGGCTCAAACGGAGCAGATCCGGCAAACACGAGCGCAAGATTATCCGCAAACCCCAAGGTATCCGTCCTGACCCCATACACAGAAGACAATCCGTAGGCGTACACCAAGTTCGCAACGGTCACTGCCGCAACCGCAATAAAAGTAACGATGTTCTTCTTCAAAACGGTCCTCAGGTCCGCAGCGACCAGCCTAAACAGCATCAGACCACCTCGCGCCTTTTTAAGAATCTCGCGGAAATCAAAGAAAAGACGAACAGCAAAATGATTTCCGCAAACCCCGCTCGAATGTCGGGCCAGTTATTTAGTGATTCCGACCTGATGCTGTTAAGAATGTTGCAGTTAAAGCCGACGCATGAAAGGACGCTAAAAATCCAGTCGTTAACAAAATGCCATGCAACCATAATCAGATATGGAACGACCATCGCCTTGATTCTGCTGCGAAACACAACCGACAGACCGGTCACGGCCATGGATAGAACCCCCAGCGCCACCGCATCGAACAGCGTGTAAACCAGCACGTATAACAGAGGCCGGGAATAAAACAGGCCAGAAAAATAGCTATGCAGATAGAGTCCGACGTAAGTCGATTCGTCGACTCGGGGGAGATACGCGGGAAACAGCATGGAGACAATCAGAAAGTTCACGAGTAGCGGAATAGCCGTGACCGCAAACGCAGAGAGGAAAGCAGACAGCATCTTCACGTTCACATATGCATTTCTAGAAACACGCGTGCAGATCTGTGCCTCGTAACCGCTCAAACGCTCGGACAGGCATGACCACGACCCGGCCAACATGGCAAGCAACGGCAGCGCATAGAAAAACACCGACGCTAGCAACGGCGCGTTCGCGCTCACAACGATCCAGTTACCAAAGCTACTTTCACGCGTTTGGCCGAGGTATGTCTGAGACTGCAGACCAATGCCGTAGCCAAAAGATAACAGCTGCTTGCGCTCGGCCTCGAGTGTCCACCACGCCTCGATGGCAGCTGCCATCGAAATGGCAGTCGCCAAAATAAGAGCCAACGCAAATATAGGATTGCCAAATATCTTGGACAGCTCGTGCCGTATTAGATTTCTATTCAAATGTCATCATCCTCCCATTGGCCGGGCCGAGCAGTAACGCTCGGCCCGGCCCTAATCACAAGCGGTTAATGATGCGTCGACGCACGGCAACCTTTGCATGAATAGAAAATGATGTCTGTAAACACTCGCTATTGAGTTGATCGCTCAGGCGTTTACATGTTATCTACCTGCGATAACAATGAAATGAGCTCCGCTTTATTCTTGATCTTCAACTGGCGGTAAGAAGCAGACCGCAGTGCTTGCACCGTAGATGCAGCGTAACCGACATCCTCCGCAATAGCCTTTGTCGTTGCGCCCTCCGCCGTCATCAGCAAAATTTGCGACTGAACATCAGAAAGGGAGCGAGACGTAAGCAGAGCCAGCTGACGCACGCGAGCCGTTTCGGTGGACCCGTTCGCGCGGTACTCCGAGACGGCCTTCTCGTCCTCAACCGAACGGGCGAGCGCGATGTGCGTAACGAACATGGGCACAGACCAGCAAACAATCACCGTTGCCACGACAACATTGACGGCCGAACTTTGCCCCAACAACGACGCGAGGAACAACGGCTCGAAAACCGTCAGATCCTGCACCATATTGAGCAAGACGACCCAAACAGGAGCCATCGCCCCGAAGCAAAGCATCCATATCCCAAGCATTTTGCACCAAGGACAGCTTCGCAGCACCTTATATGTGAGCAACATCCCCGTCAGCACCGCAAGCCCGTGGATTCGCCCTCTAGCGGCCGCATAGATTAAGGCAACCATGCCCATTGACACCAACGGCACGATAGCCCGGATACGAGCACACACCTTAAACGGACGCAGCTCAACGGCGAGCGAAGCCATAGACGCCACGCCGCAGACCAGGACTGGCACGGCCATCAACGGATCGCGTATGCACCTCCATGCCGCGATATAGATAAAAGACCATTCCACAGCAGATAGCATCGCCCATACGCACGGGCTTCCGAGCCAAATCGCTTCACCTGCTCTATCCAGCGCAGCGCCACGATTCGGTTTTCCACCCGCGTAGCGTAGCGATAGAAGCAGTCCGAGACCCAATGCGTAGCTTAAGAGGGAAAAGGCGACAGCCCGCGAAACACCGGACCCCCAATCGCTATCCGCCATTACCAAGGGACCCGCCGCAAGGAGGATAAAAAATAATGTGAGCAGGTATCGAAACAGCCGGCGCGTTCGAGCTGATGCCACCATATCGTCAGCATGCCGCTGCGGCAGCTCATGCCCTACAGTATCGCCCTCACCCGCAAACAACGCCACGAGCTCGCGCGAGCCCGCAACCGACGCCTTCCCGTATGCTCGGTGAAGCGTTGTTCTCACCGTCGATGGCTTCGTATCCGTCTCCTTGGCAATTTCCGCCGGCGTTTTCCCTTTGAGCAGCAGTCGAACAAACTGCTCTTCTCTAGGCGACAGGGCAGGGGAAAACACCCCCGCATCGAATGTGTCGGACGCGCAGGCGATATCCGAATTGTTGTCCCGTTTCCCCCTTAGCAACATGCATACGAAGGCAGCAGCGATAGCGGACCCCATCGCCAGCAATGCAATGACCACGGCATCGTTTGCGAAGTATGCCACATCGACAGCCGGAATAAGACCAATAGGAACTGCTACGAGCACAGAACAGGCAAACACGTCGCGCCGCCCATGGCCAAAGGCACGAGGGCGGCAAAACAGCGAGGCCACAGTCGATGCGAGATAGACCAACGGAATTAAAAGCGCAAGGCCAATTGACGCAGCCGAAACAGAGGGTATCCCCCATGGCTCGGGGACAATTCTCCATGAAACTCGACAGCAAAACAGCAGACAAGACATGACGGCTATTGTTTCTGTAAAAATCGCGTCCTGCGGGTGACGAGTTTCCCTTTCGTCAGTCCGTGTCAACCTCTGCGTCAAAGGAGAGTCCGCCGTACCCCAAATAACATATGAGAGGAGCAGCGACCCAGCAAAGCACGAGACGCACGAAACGCCATGCAACAGCCAGATCGGCGCAAACACGAATGGGATAGAGTCTCCGCGAGCATAGAAAACTAGGTCGGACCATTCGGGAACCGTTGCAATAACACCGAGGAAAACACCGATAGCACCGAGATGCCTCGGCCGTCTCATTTCTCTCCCTTTGCATAGCGCAGCACCATGAACAAACGCCGCAAGGCATGCGCCAAGGATAACGAGCCAGGTCATCGCACCTGATGCCAGGCCGATTGAAGATGAAAACCGGTGATAAGGAGTGACCGCCATTACGACAAGCGCAATGGCGCAGGCGGATGTATCGGAACGGCGGGAAAAGAGCATATGGCCTCCATAGCGTGTCATTATATCGCTCGGACTGCTCGTTTATCTCCGCGCCCACACCAGCCAGCATCAACGATTCAGGCGAACTCCAATCCGAGCCAGATCACGGTCCAGCTTTTGTCCGCAGTCCCCGCATCAAAGCGGGATGCGCTTTCCTTTTGAGCGCTGATCTGGAAATTGCATCCCATTCTGGGCCAATATTCTGGGACACAGTTTCCGCAGCCTACCCCATCCGGAAAACGCATCCCACAATTTGACCGAAAACTGGGGCGCGCTTTCCGTATGCGTTGAGACGAGGGCCAAGTCAGATAGGCCACCTCGCCCCGCTACCTTCACCATGCACCCGAGCGTGCTACACTAGCAGCATCTATGCCACCGCGAACGGCTCGGCTCCGCGCCCGCCACTCGCAAACGAACTTTAAACGCACGAGGGTTGGCCATGCCGCTTTTCTCGCAACATACCGCCCGGTTCTCGCCGGACGTTCCTTTGGAGGGCACCAGCTCTCGCGAGCTGCTCAAGCGGTACCAGCCGCTCGAGACACTTGCGACCGGCGGTTTTGGCTCCATCGAGATCTGCCGCGACACGCACCTGCGCCGCCGCGTCGCCATTAAGCGCATCCCCCTTATCAACGGTGCCGGCATGCCCGCCAGCGACATCATGGATGTCCTGCGCGAGGCGCACACTGCCGCCATGCTTCAACATCCCAACATCGTGCAGGTCATCGACTTTACGCACGACACAGCCTATGCCTACCTGGTTATGGAGTATGTCGATGGCATGTCGCTTGCCGAGTTTTTGCACCGCGTGGACGGCCACTCACTTACCTTTGACGAGGCCGCGGCCATTGCCGATGCCCTGGGCCAGGCGCTCACCTTCGCCCATAGTAATGGCGTACTCCACCTGGACATTAAGCCCGCCAACGTGCTCATCGACCACTCGGGCAATGTAAAGCTCACCGACTTTGGCATGGCGCGACTGTCGTCTGCCGGTGGCTTTGGCGGCTCACGCGGCGGCACTATCGGCTACATGCCGCCCGAGCAGCTCGATATCGAGACCGGCACGGTCGACGAGCGCGCCGATGTCTTTGCCCTCGCCTGTGTGATCTACGAGGGCCTGTGCGGCAGCGCTCCCTTTATGGCGGCCACGCCCGCCGACTCGCTCGGCCGCATCATCGGCGGCGCCACCTATCCCAGCGAGCTGATACCACACTTTCCCCCGGGAGCCGAGGCCGCGCTCATGAGCGCGCTCTCCCCCATGCCGCAGGACCGCCCCAACAGCATCGAGGCATTTTGCGACCAACTCCTTGCCGGTCTGGGCAGCGTGCGCGAGGGCCGTCGCAGTCTGGAGCAAATGGTTGGCGAGCTTTCGGATGACGAGCAGGAGCTCGACGATATCGAGCCGTCGTACTACGAGGACGACGCCATCGAGGTCGACCCCGCGCTCGGCTGGGCGGGCACGCGCTGGAGCCATGCGCGCGACTACACCATGCACGCTATCTCGGCGCTAACGTGCGGCACCTTTAGCTTTTTGCTGATGCAAACGGCCGGGGTCGCGGCGCTTCCCGGCCTGGTCATTGCGGCCATCGCGATCGGAGCGGCGGCTGGCCTGGCCCCCCAGATCGGCTCGGCCATCTCGGCTGTGGGCTTTTTGGTGCTCATGGCCAACGCCACCATGCAGGCGCAGGGCATCCTGTCGATGTTGCCCGTCGCGGTGATCTTTGCCGCCGCCATGTCCGGTTGGTGGATCGCCTGGGGTCGCACCGAGGCTGCCGCGAGCGCCGCGCTCACCTGTGCACTCGCGCTTGGCTGTCTGACTGGCAATACCTTCCTGGCAGCTGGGGTCGCCGCCGGTGTCGCGTCATTTTGGCTCGGCCCGGCAAGCGCCGCCGCGGCAACGGGCATGGGCGTGCTTTTTGCCCGTCTGGCGACGGTCGCGCTTTCAGCCGGAGGCGTGCTGGGGCTCGGTAACGTTGCCGCAGCGCTGGAAGACCCGCTCCTTTGGGCTGCCTTTGTGCTGGTCGCGACAACTGCCGCAGCGTCATCTGCGCTGCTCAATGCCCATGCCAAGCGTGCCGACCAGGGCTCAAACCTTGCCGCAATCGCCGCTATCGCCGTCACCGGCATCGGCTGCGCAGCGGCATCCTGTCTTGCACACCATATGGAAATTGCCAGCCTTGCAGCCGCGGTCGCCGCCAAGGCGGCGGTTGCGGGAACCCTATCCTCTATAATCGTTGGGATATGCCTATATTTGCTCGGATACCAAAGAACCTATACGGAGAGTGATCTTTCGTGAACTTCCTGAACATCTTCGAGGACCACGTGGCCGGCATCTTCGGTGCCACCCGTGCCCCGTTCTCCTTTAAGAAGCTTGCCAAGCAGGCCGCTCGCGACATGGAGGATCAGACTCTGGTGATCAACGGCGTCAACACGGCGCCGGCACTCTATACCATCCTGATCGCCGCCGACGACGATCCCATGCTCGCCCCGTTCTACCCCGAGCTTTCACGCGAGGTCCGCGAGTTTGTGAAGGCGCAGGCCGAAAAGCGCCGCTATGTCTTTGTCGGCGAGCCCCTCGTGCGCTTTATGATCGATCCGCAGCTGCGCGCCGGCAAGTTCTCGGTCTTTGCCGAGAACGTCGATGCCCCCACGCTCGGCCGCCTGTACGAAGAAGAGCGCGCCTATCAAAACGGCCTGGGCCAGAACAACTCCGCGGCAAGCCGTGCCGCCAGCGCCCCGCGCGCCGGCCAGCAGCAGTTTGCTGCCCCGCAGCAACAGCGCCCCGCCGCCATGCCCCAGCAGCAGCCGACGCCTCGCGCCGCCGCTCCCGACCCGCTTGCCGTGGCAGACCCCTTCGCGCCTAGCGTCCCCGACCCCGCCGCCGCACCCATCCCGGTGCCGCAGACCGTCTCGCGCGACGCGCTTGCCGGCATGGGCGGAGCCGCCGCGACCGGTGCCGCCGTGGGCCTAGGCGCCGCAGCCGGCATCGCCTCCAACATGGCGAGCACTCGCGCCCCACAGCGCCCGCTCGCCCAGCTCGTCGACGTCGTGAGCGGCGAGAGCCATAGCATCACCTCCGCACAGGTGACTATCGGTCGCGAGCGCTCAGTTTCCGATATTGCCCTGCGCGACCCCAACGTGTCGCGCCGCCACGCCCAGCTCACCTTTACGGGCTCGGATTGGTCGATCGAGGACCTCAATTCCACCAACGGCACGCTCGTCAACAACCGCCGCATTACGCGCTGCCCGCTGCGCAACGGCGATCTGCTGACGTTTGGCCTGAGCACCTTTGAATTTAGGGGATAGTCTCTTATGAACATCGATATCGTCCTTTTTGCAGGCCGCATCGTCCTGGTCGCCCTGCTCTATATCTTCCTGTTCGCCGTCATGAAGACCGGCGTGGGACTTGTGCGCGGGCAGCGTCGCGACTCGGCTATCTGGACGATCGATGTGGACAAGGGTCCGCGCGGTATCCGCGGCATCCACGTAGACATGCTCGGCCCCGTCATCGTCGGTCGCTCGCCATCTTCGGACATCTGCATCAACGAACCATTCGTCTCGGCCTCGCATGCGCGCTTTTCGCTGCAGGGCCCGGCGCTCATCATCGAGGACCTCAACTCGCTTAACGGCACGCTCGTCAACGGCCGCCAGCTTGTGGAGCCCGCAACGCTGCGCGAGGGCGACGAAGTCCAGATCGGCGATGTGGTCATGAAGGTGAACCGTCGATGATCGACGAGGAGAACAAGTCCGCGACTATGACCGAGGCACCGGCTGCCGCCACAGCTGCGCCGGCCCACGCCGCTCCGGCGGGCTCCGCACCCGTGGAACCCGAGGACACCGTGTTCTCCCTGCCTCTTTCGCATGTAACGCATGATATTTCGGATCTCGCCGATAACGAGGACGAAGAGGATGCCGTAGCGGCGCCCATCGGCGCACATGCTGCGGAACAGCCCACAGCGCCCGAAGCAACCTCGGCGCCAGCTCACTTTGCAGAGCCCGTCGCCGCGGCAATCAACGAGAGCGCTGCGGTGTTTGCGGCACCCGAGCCCGCCGCGCCGGCGTTTCCCATAGCTCCGGCATCCGAAGTTGCGCCCATGTCTACGCCGGCGCCCGAAGCGGAGCCATCCCCCGAGGACGGCCCTGCACCCAAGACCCCGCAGCCTGCGCCCGCAAGCGAGTCCGATGCCGTGGCCGAGCCCGCCGCCCAGTCGCAAAGCATGCCCGCGCCGTCGCACTTTGCGACGCCCGAGCCTATAGACGTCAGCCCGCAAGACGACGAGTCGACCGCCCGCGTGTCCGAGGAGCCCGGCTCCCCGGACACCGGCGATTCCGAATCAAACGCCGAGACCGACACCGTCTCTCCCGGTGACACAGCCGAGATCGACGTTGCCGCCGTTGAGGCAAAGCTCAAAGACCCCGGCTCGACCATGAGCTTTGAGCCCCTGACCGAAGAGCGCATCGAGACCGACTCGACCTATGATGCCGGCACCACCACGCAACTCATGTGGGGCGCCCGCTCCGACGTTGGCTGCGTACGCCCGCACAATGAGGATTCCTACCTGGTGCAGTCGCCGCTCTTTTGCGTATGCGACGGCATGGGCGGTCACGCCGCCGGCGAGGTAGCCTCTTCCATCGCCGTCGAGACTATTGCCAAGACGGCCCCGCAGTCCGCCGACGCAGCACGCCTGGCCGCAGCCGTCGAGGCAGCCAACGCCGCCGTAATCGAGGCGGCCCTGAACGGCCTGGGCAAGCCCGGCATGGGCTGCACAGCCACTTGCGCCTATATCGAAAACGACACGCTCGCCATCGCCCACGTGGGTGACTCTCGCGCCTACCTGCTCCACGAGGGCACGCTCATCCGCGTGACCCGCGACCACTCCTACGTGGAGGAGCTCGTGGACGCCGGCGAGATTACGGCAGACGAGGCTCGCGTCCACCCCAACCGTTCGGTCATCACCCGTGCGCTGGGCTCGGACCCCGCCATGTATGCCGACCACTTCACTCTGCATATCGAGGAAGGCGACCGCCTGATCCTGTGCTCCGACGGCCTTTCGAGCATGATTCCCGATAGCGATATCGAGAACATCGCCACGCAGTCCTCAACCGCGCAAATCTGCGTCGACAACCTAGTGGACGCGGCGCTTGCCGCCGGCGGCCACGACAACGTGACCGTAGTAGTCGTTGACCTGGTTGACGATGGCGTTATGCGCGAGGCGCAACGCGTGCGTCGCCGCAACGTCACCATCGGCGTCGTCTTGGGTCTCGTCTTGGTGTTGGCGGCTGCCATCTGGGCATACGCAGGCGTTACCGGCTCGTACTACCTGGGAACCTACCAGGGCAATGTCGCAGTCTGGCGCGGCATACCCGGCAAGCCGCTCGGACTCAAGCTCCACTGGCTCGAGAGCGAAACCAGCATTAAGCTGTCCGACCTGCCCGAAGACACGCAAAACCGCCTCAAGGCGGGCATTCCGCAAACAAGTGTCGACGATGCGCAGGACACGATATCCAAGTACCGCCACCAGATCGACGAGGAGCAAACCCGCCAGGTGATCGACGCGCAAACGATTCGCGACAACACCAATCAGGGATCGACCTCCGAATCAGATTCTGAGAAAACCGCCGAACAGTCCGCCGAGGCCGAAGCCTCCGATAAGAATTAGAAAGGGAGTGCCGCTTATGAGTCGCCGCAACACCGAGCTGCTCTTGCTCATCGCCTCGGCGTTCCCCGTCATCCTGCTGTATGCGATGTACGTCCTCACCGCGGGCGCTGCCATCTCCTTTGAGACGCTCGCCGTACCGATCGGCCTCTTTGCCGCCTTTGCCGCGGCCCACATTGCCGTGCGCATCTTGGCGCCCGGCGCCGACCCCGCCATCCTGCCCATTGTCTTTGTGCTTTCGGGCATCGGTATCACGTTCGTGACGCGTCTCGCACCCGCTCTCGCGATCTCACAGCTCATCATCCTGTTTGTCTCGGTGGCCCTGATGGTGGGAACGCTCGCACTGGTCAAAAACCTCGACGTGGTCATGCGCTACAAGTACACCTTTGGCATTATCGGCATCATTCTGCTGATGCTGCCTATCTTTATCGGCACCACGATCTCGGGCTCCAAGCTGTGGATTCGCATCGCAGGCTTTACCATCCAGCCCGGCGAGTTCGCCAAGGTCTTTATCGTGCTGTTCCTGGCCGGGTACCTGGCCGAGAACCGCGAGCTGCTCTCCATCTCCAACCGCAAGATCCTGGGCTTTAAGATCCCTCGCCTGCGACTGCTGCTGCCGCTGTTTGCCGTGTGGGGTGTGTGCCTGCTCGTCGTCGTTTTCGAACGCGACCTGGGCTCGGCCGTCCTGTTCTACACCATCTTTTTGCTGATGCTCTATGTTGCCACGGGACGCTTTTCGTACGTCATCATCGGCCTTGCGCTGCTGGCCGTTGGAGCTGTGGGCGCCTACAAGTTCCTGTCGCACGTGCAGGTGCGCTTTCAGGTCTGGGTCGACCCGTTTAAGGACGCCCAGGGCCAGGGCTACCAGATCGTACAGTCGCTTTACTCGCTGGCTGACGGCGGCCTGGTTGGCGTCGGCATCGGTAACGGCATGGCAAACAACATCCCCGTCGTCGAGTCCGACTTTATCTTCTCGGCCATCGGCGAGGAAATGGGCCTTTTGGGCGGCGGCGCCGTGCTCATCCTGTTTATGCTTTTTGCCGTGCGTGGCCTCACCACGGCCGCCCGCGCCAAGTCCGACCTTGCCGCCTTTAGCGCGACCGGCCTTACGGCGGCCATCAGCTTCCAGGCATTCTTAATCGTTGGCGGCGTAACCCGCCTGATCCCGCTGACCGGCGTCACCCTGCCCTTTATGAGCCAGGGCGGCTCCTCGCTGCTGGCGAGTTTTATCATCGTCGCGCTGCTGCTGCGCGCCGGCGACGAGGCAACCGGACGCGAAGCCGAGCTCACCGGCACCGGCACCATGGCCGCCATCACCGATGACCAGGTCGCATCCGCCGCTGCCCCGACCGGTACGCGTTTTGCCAGCGCACCTTCCTACAGCCACGGCAACCACTCCGCGGGTTCACGCATGCGTCGTCGCCTGCTCGACACGCCAGAGTCCGGCGTGCTCGGCCGCGTGGCACTTGCCAACCGTCTGACTCGTGCCGTGTTTGCCTTTACGGCGCTGTTCGCCATCCTTATCGGCAACCTCACCTATGTCCAAGTCATCAAGGCAAAGGATTACCAGGACATGCCGACCAACAACCACACCATCGCCCGCTCCAAGTACATCCAGCGTGGCTCCATCATCACGTCCGACGGCGTGACACTAGCCGAGTCGCTGCAGCAGGAGGACGGCACCTACGCCCGTTCCTACCCCAACGGCAACATGGCCGCACACGTGGTGGGCTACGTGAGCCAGCAGTATGGCACCGCCGGCATCGAGAGCGTCATGAACGATACGCTCACCGGCTCCAAGGATTACTCCAGCTGGAACAACGCCATCGCGTCGCTCGCGGGGCAGACCCAGCCGGGCAATACCGCCAAGCTCACCATCGACTCGCGCATCCAGACGGCTGCCGAGCAGGCGCTCAAGGGCTTTAAGGGCGCTGTGGTGGTCATGGATCCGCGCACCGGTGCGGTCCTTGCGTGCGCGAGCTCGCCCACCTACGACAACACCAACATCGATGCGCTGCTCCAGTCGGGCGGCGGCGAGGACGGCTCCATGTACGACCGCGCCATGGACGCGCTGTACACCCCGGGCTCGACCTTTAAGGTCGTCACGCTCTCCGCGGCGCTCGAAACCGGCACCGCCAGCCTTACCAGCACGTACCAGGCGCCCGGCTCCATGGACATCGGCAACGCGCCGGTCACCAACTCTGCCAACGAGAGCTACGGCACCATCAGCCTGCAGCAGGCCTTCGCCGTGTCGTCCAACGTCGTCTTTGGCCAGGTGGCAAACGAGGTCGGCGCCAGCTCGCTCGTCCAGTTTGCCAACGCCTTTGGCTACGGTCAAAAGCTCGGTCAGGATCTGACCACCGCGGCTTCCATTATGGCCGACCCGTCGCTTATGACCGAATGGGAGACCGCTTGGGCAGGCGCCGGCCAGCCCGTCGGCATGGACCACACGCCTGGCCCGCAGACCACCGTTATGCAGAATTGCGTGATCGCTGCGGCTATCGCCAACAGCGGCGTGGTCATGGACCCGTTCTTTGTGTCCCAGATACTCGCCCCGGACGGAACCGTGGTTAAGACCACGCAGTCCCGCTCGCTGGGCCAGGCTGTCAGCTCTGCCACGGCCGACCAGGTCAAGCAGGCCATGCTCGCCGTCGTCCAGTCCGGTACCGGCACCGATGCCCAGATTCCGGGCGTCAAGGTTGCCGGCAAGACCGGTTCGGCCGAGACCGGCGGCACCAACGTCAACTCTATGTTTGTTGGCTTTGCACCTTACGATTCACCCACGGTTGCCATCTCGGTGGCCCTGGAGGATTACGACAAACACGACGTCGAAGCGGCCAAGATTGCCGGCATCGTCCTGACCGCGGCGCTCGCCGCACAGGGAGCGTGATGCCCGTGATCAAAGCGGATACTTGGGACGCGCCGCGGCCGATGAGTTAGCGACAACGCGCCACACGGCCCCAGCGGCCACACATTTGGTACTACACACATCGTTGAGCGAATAGTTATGTTAGGAGCAGGAATGGAACAGAGGGTCCTCGGGGGAAGATACCTCCTCAAGGATAAGGTGGGAACGGGCGGTATGGCGACCGTCTTCCGTGCACAGGATCAGGTCCTCGACCGCACGGTTGCCGTCAAGATCATGCTGCCGCAGTATGCCGGCGATGCCACCTTCGCCGCCCGCTTTAAGCAGGAGGCCCAGGCAGCGGCCGGCCTGTCCTCCCCCTATATCGTGGGCGTCTACGACTGGGGCAAGGACGGCGACACCTATTACATCGTCATGGAGTACCTGCGCGGTACCGACCTTAAGAGCGGCATCAAGAGCCACGGCGCCCTCGATCCCAAAAAGGTCGCGCAGATCGGCTCGCAGATCAGCTCCGCGCTTTCGGTCGCACACAAGCACGAGATCATCCACCGCGACATTAAGCCGCAAAACATCATGGTGCTGCCCGACGGCAACATCAAGGTAATGGATTTTGGCATCGCACGCGCCAAGAACAGCCATCTCACGCAGGATAACAACGTGCTGGGCACCGCCCACTATGTAAGCCCCGAGCAGACCCGCGGCCAGGACCTCGGCCCCACCTCGGATATCTACTCGCTGGGTGTCGTCATGTACGAGTGCGCCACCGGCCGCGTACCCTTTGACGGCGACGACGCCATCTCGGTCGCGCTCAAGCAGGTCAACGAGCTCCCTATCCCGCCGAGCCAGATCAACTCCGGCGTCGATGCCGACCTGGAGCGCATCATCCTCAAGTGCATGGAGAAGGACCCGGCAAACCGCTTCCAGACCGCCGACGAGCTTCGTCAGGTGCTCAACAGCTACCTGTCGGGCCGTGCCGTCAACGTCTCGGAGCCCACGCGCATCATCGGTGCCCCCGGTGAGCTGGGCGCCACCAAGACTCGCGAGCTTTCCGATCAGACGCGCGCCATGGTGCGTCCCGTCTCGGGCGTGAGCGGCCAGAATACCGCCCGTAGCTCGGTTTCGGGCTCCACCGGCTCCTACGAGGTCGAAAAGCCCAAATCCAACAAGAACAAGATCATCGCCGCCGTGGTGGCAGCCGTTGCCGTCATCGGCATCGTGGTGGCCTTTGCCACAGGACTCTTTGGCGGCGAGCAGGTCACCGTGCCCGATGTGCTGGGCAAGGACCAGCAGACTGCCGTCGAGCTGATCAAGGAAGCCGGCCTGGAGGTCGGCACCGTCGACCAGAGCTACAACGACGACGTCGACGAGGGCAAGGTTGCCGAGCAGACCCCCAACGGCAACGCCAAGAAGCCCAAGGGCACGCGCGTGAACCTGGTGGTCTCCAAGGGCCCCAAGCCCTCCGAGAAGGTTGAGGTTCCGCAGCTCGTTGGCCTGACCAAGGACCAGGCCGAGGCAGCGCTGGCAAGCGTTGGCCTTAAGGGCAGCGCTTCCGAGGAAGCCAACGAAGCCGAGGAAGGCCAGGTCTTTGAGCAGGGCACCGATGCCGGCAAAGAAGTCGAGAAGGGCACGACCATCTCGTACAAGGTCTCGAGCGGCCCGGATACCACCTCTGTTCCCGATCTGACTGACATGACCGAGTCCCAGGCGCGCAATGCGCTCGACATGGCCGGCTTTGGCGTTAACGTGAGTTATCAGGAGAACGACTCGATTACCGAGGGCACGGTGATTAGCTGGAACCCCAGCGGCAAGCAGAAGCCCGGCGCCACGATTACCGTCGTCATTGCCAAGAAGTCCGGCAAGGCGAGCGTTCCGGGCAATCTGTACGGTAAGAGCATCTCTGCCGCCGTCACCGCACTCAACAACGCCGGTTTCTATAACATCGGCTTCTGCGACCAGAACGGCAATCCCGTGAGCGGTAACGAGGATGCCACCGTTACGGGCGTCTCCCCCACCGGCAAGCAGTCCACCGACAGCACGATCACGCTGACGGTCGCACTTTCTGGCTCGGGTTCGGGCTCTGGCTCGGGCACGGGTAACGATTCCGGTACGACCAACTAGTCGCCACCCCACCGCTCATCACGGCTCTCGCCGCAAACATATTCGCTCACAGGCGCCCGCTTGCTCCCCCAGCAAGCGGGCGCTTCGTTTTTGACATGGCATGAACCAGAAGAGCCCGGCACCGTGGCGGTACCGGGCTCGATATTTCTCTGGTGCCCCCGGGCGGATTCGAAAACTCCCCCCGCGGGGAAATTGGTGACGCGGGTGTCGACGGCTCGAATCCTGCCGGCGGTCCCCACAAATCAGAACCACCCTTAAAAAGGGTGGTTTGCTCTTAGGGTATAACCCACGGGCCCCGGGCTCGCGTCTAAAGGCGCGGGCCCGGACTTCGTCCAGGCCTAGTGCATCTT